>LRTP01000238.1 GCA_001550305.1 Streptomyces diastatochromogenes | reverse complement strand
CCGCGGCCACGCCCGGCTTCCACCCCGGCGGACACGCACCGGCCGGATGCCGCCGCGTGCCCACGCCGTGAACTTCTCGCCCCGTGGCCCCGAACTCGCCGCACGGCGGGGGCGACGCCAGGCCACGGCCCTGCGGCCACGACCGGCCCGCCGACGGCCTGCCCGGTGTCCGGTTACGCGCCGGTCGGCGCCGCCTGCTGCACGACCTCGAAGGACCACAGCGTGGACCCGCTGGCCGCCGGCTTGGGGCGCTCACCGCTCGCCGCGTCACCGCCCTGGTGGGCCGCCTTCATGGGGCCCTCCATCCAGGCCTGGAAGGACTCCTCGTCACGCCACCGCGTGTACACGAGGTAGCTGTCGGTGCCTTCGACGGGGCGGAGGAGTTCGAACCATTCGAATCCGTCGGAGTTCTCCACGGCATGGGCACGCGAGGCGAAGCGCTTCTCCAGCGTCTCCCGCTGCTCGGCCGGGACGGTCAGTACGTTGATCTTGACTACGCTCATGGCCCCATCCTGCCGCACGGCGCTCCTGGGAGACGGCCGGCTTGCGTGTGTCAACGTCCCGGCCGCTGGTGCCGGATGCGCTGGGCGACTTCGCTGTTCTCGGTCTCCCACCAGGGACGTACGAGTTCCGATGTCTGTGCCGCTCCCGGCGCGGGCGTCGCCGGAACCAGCTCCGCCTCCAGGCGGCGGTCCAGTACGACGGTCTCGGCGCGTTCGGTACGGGCCCACTGCACCAGGATCGCGAGGAGGAAGGGCAGCGCCACCAACTCGGCGATGCTGATCATCGCGCCACCGCCCAGTTGCTGGTCATGAAGTACGTCCGGCGCCCAGGACGGCGCGTGACGCAGATACCAGGCCCCGGCGATGAGCGTGCCGTGGGTCATCACGACGATGCCCGGTACGGCGTCGATGATCCCGTCGAGGAACACCAGCGCCGCCCGGACCGGATGGGTACACCACCTCGGCAGGGCCGCCTCGCGGGTGAGCATCGGCAAGACGAACAAGCTGCCGGCGAGCAGCAGGTGCAGATACATCACCTCGTGCAGCCAGTCGTCGCGCAGGGCGGTCGCGAAGTACGGCGTGAAGTACACCGTCAGCTCCGTCGCGAGCACCAGAGCCGTGCTGACCAGCGGGAAGGTGAGCAGGCGTACCAGCCGCCCGGTCAGCGCCCGCCGCACACGCCCGGCGGCACGCTCGGGCAGGGAACGGAGGGCCAGCCGCAGTGGATCGCCCAGGGCCAGCCCGAGCGGTGCGATCAGGTCGAGGAGGACGTTCTGGACGGCGGCCGGCCAGAACAGCACGTGGTCGTACACGGCCAGCGCGGACATCGTGGCCACGACGAGGGTGCCCAGGCCGAGCACCGCGAAGGCGCCGACGCGCGGCAGGGGCCAGTGCTCGCCCCGGCGCCTGAGACGCAGCACGCCCCAGCCGTACAGCGCGCCCAGGATGACGACCACCAGCAGCGCGGGCACGTCCAGTTGCCATGAGGTGAGGAGTCGTCCCACGGTGAGCTGTGGTGGATTCTCCATCGCGTTCTACCTCCACGGCATGCCAGATCTGCCGTGGCACTCTATGCCGCGCGCGACCGGCCCCGGTCGCGCACGCACCGGACTCGCCCGCGGTCACACCGAGCTCATACCCAGCTCATACAAAGCACGACGGACGTGTCATGCAAAGCACGACGGACGTGTTCCGACGCACGTCCACGTGCCTCGACCTCTGACCACTGCGCGGTCGTGTGTGTTCCGGACGGTCCGGACCGTCCGGAACACACACGTCGCCCGAAGCAGCGGCGGGCGGGCCTACCTGGCGAGTTCGGCCGGTTCATCGAGCCGTGTCAGTTTCCGCGGGTTCGCGATCGCGTGGATCCGGGTGACCTTCCCGTCCTCCACCACGAGGCTCACCGCGGCCACTCGGCCGTCGACCTCGATCCGGCCCGCCGGCGCGCCGTTGAGCCACACGGCCGACACCGCCCGGCCCGGGAGAGCGAGCATGCTCGCCACCAGTGCGGCCCCGTGGATCGGAGCCCGAGCGGCGCCGGCAAGCCCACCGCCGTCGGCGATCAGAACCACGTCCGGTGCCATGACGTCCAGCAGGTCCTGCAACCGGCCGGTGCGCAGCGCGGCCAGGAACCGCTCCACCACGGCCTGCTGCTCCGACCGGCTCACCGGCACCCGCGGCCGCCGGGCCGCCACGTGCTCGCGTGCCCGCCGCGCGATCTGCCGCACCGCTGCCGCGGACTTCCCGACGGCCTCCGCGATCTCGCCGTACGGCACCTCGAAGACCTCGCGGAGCACGAACACCGCGCGCTCCGTCGGCCCCAGCGTTTCGAGCACGGTCAGCATCGCGATCGACACGTTCTCCGCGAGCTCGATGTCCTCGGCGACGTCGGGGCTGGTCAGCAGCGGCTCCGGCAGCCACTCGCCGACGTACTCCTCGCGGCTGCGTGACAAGGTCCGCAGACGGTTGAGCGCCTGCCGGGTGACGGTTCGTACGAGGTAGGCCCGCGGGTCACGCACCTGCGCGCGGTCGACGTCGGCCCACCGGAGCCAGGACTCCTGCAGTACGTCCTCGGCGTCGGCCGACGAGCCGAGCATCTCGTAGGCGACCGTGAACAGCAGGCTGCGATGGACGACGTACGGGTCCTCGGTCATGCCGTCGACGCTACGCCGAAGGTATGCGGACGCGCGGCCAACGGAATCTCGCAGGCATCGGAGTAGCCCTGCGACGTGATCCCGTGCGCCGTGTTGCACCTGGTGGCAAAGTTGGCGAAGCCGATGAACACGGTGAGTTCGACCATCGCCGCCGGGCCGAGCCGGTCGAGCAGCCGCGCGGACAACTCGTCGGTGACGGTCGTCGGTGTGTTCGTCATGGCCTCGGCGTACTCCATCACGTCCCGCTCCAGCGGCGTGAACACCTCCGACTGCCGCCAGCGCGGCACCTGGCTCGCCTTGGTCAGGTCCAGGTTCTGGTTCAACGCGTGGAAGTAGTTGACGTCGAGGCACCAACTGCAGCCGACCTGTGCCGCCACGGCCATGTGCGCGAACGTCTTGAGGCTCGCGTCGGCCGCGTCCCACGTGGCCACCTTGGCCGAGAACTCCTGGTTGGCCTCGGCGAGTTCGGGGTGGTTCCACAGCACCTCGACGGGCTCGGGCACGGTACCGAGTTGCTTGATCATGATCTCGCGGAGCTCGACGCGGAGCTCGGCCTTCGGGATGCGCAGCGTCATGGTGTTCTCCTTGTACGTGTGCCTGTTGGGCTGTTCGTCATGAAGACACCGCCCGACCCGGACATGTGACAACGGGGCTCAGGGCCCGGCTTCGGGTTTTCCCCACCGTGGGCAGGGCTGGGCACCACCCTTGGTCCGGGTGGTAGGCCCATGGGGCCCGGGTTCGGGATCCGGTTGGCTGGATGGCGTCAGCAGGCGGTGGTCCACCAGCCCGAACCGGAGGTTCGAACCATGCATGCTCTTGAGGCCGGTACGCAGCGCACAACAGCCAGGGCCGGCAAGAAGAAGGCGGCAGCCGCCGGCCTCGCGGCAGCCGCGCTGGTCGCCGCCGTGCTGCTGCCGGAGGCGGCCTCCGCGGCCTCCGGGCACCGCTCCGCACGCGCCGAATACACCCGGGCCGAGCTCCGCCGCGACCTGGCCGCCGTACGCAAAGCGGGTGGCGGGGACGTGAATGTGCTGGCCAGGGTCGACGGCCTGCCCGGAGGACGGGTACAGGCCCGCCTCGGCACCGTGTCGGCCGGTTCCCACGCCCCCGTGCCGTGGGGTTCGCACTTCCGGACGGCCTCCACCACCAAGGCGTTCGTCGCCACCGTGGTGCTGCAACTCGCCGCCGAGAAGCAGCTCTCGCTGGACGACACCGTCGAGCACTGGCTGCCCGGCGTGGTCTCCGGCAACGGCAACGACGGCTCCCGGATCACCGTGCGCGACCTGCTCCGCCAGACCAGTGGGCTGTTCGACTACATGGACGACCCGGACATGCAGCGGAAGCTCCGCGAGCACTTCGACGAGAACCGTTACAACGACACCTCCACTCACGACCTGGTGATGATGGCCGTGGCCCACAAGCCGCTGTTCGTGCCGGAGGCCGGTCGCACCCGCTGGGCGTACTCCAACACCAACTACCTGCTGGCCGGGATGATCGCCGAGAAGGCGAGCGGCACCGGCTGGAGGGAGTTGGTCGAACACCGCGTCATCGCCGGACTGGGCCTGCGCCAGACCTCGGTGCCCGGTCTCGACCCGTTCCTGCCCACGCCGTACGTGAGCACCTATCTGACCGGCACGGACGGCACCAGGCTCGACGTCACCACGAACAGCTACCTGCACACCGCCGACTCCGGAGTGGTGAGTACCACCGCCGACCTCAACACCTTCTTCCGCTCGCTGGCCGACGGCCGCCTGCTGCCGGCCGAGCAGTGGCGGGAGATGCGGCAGACCGTACGGCGCACCGACGACCCGGAGGATGTCGTGGAGCTGCCCGAGGGTACCTACGGTCTGGGCCTGCGTGAGATCCCGCTGTCCTGCGGCGGCCACTACTACATGCATGAGGGCGACGGGTTCGGCACCTACACCCGCCCCGCGGTCAGCTCGGACGGGCGGCGCGCGGTCACCATCTCCGTCACCACCACCTCCGGGATGCCGGACCTGCCCACGCTCAACCGGGCCACGGGCACCCTGATCGACCACGCGCTGTGCGCCGCCGGCCGGTAGGCGCGGCGGGCATCGCGCGACGGCACCACGCCGACCGACACCGTCGAAGTGGTACACCGTCAGCTCGACGGCCGTCGGTTCTGGTCGTCCGATCAGTCGTCCTGTTTCCATGACCCGCTGGGTCGGCCGCTCACGCAGCGCACGCGGAGCTCGACCTTGCCCGCCGTGCCCTCGAACCTCACTTCGGCGTGTTCGTCGGGCCCCGCGTCGGCGCGTTCGACGCCGAAACCCTGGGCGGGGGCCCACGACACCAGCCGCACCACCGCGCCGTCGCACTCGGCGATGACCGTCCCGCCCGGAGTGGAGAACACCTCCTTGGCCGTGGTGGCGGAGGGACCTCCCGCGGACGGAGAGGACGTCGGAGTCGGGGTGTGGGACGCCGTGCTCGGGCCCGCCGATGGGGAAGCCGTCGCCGAGGCGAGCTGCCGCTCGACCTGCTCCGGGGTGAGCACCCCGCCCTCCGTGGAGGAGGTGATCCCGTCACCGATGACCTGTACGGCGGCCAGACCCGTGAGCGTGGCGGCCACGGCGGCGGTCGCCCAGCTGGCCACGGCGAGAACAGCGCGAGAAGGCATGCGGACGACTATGCCGTGGTCGTCGTTAACGACAGAACCGGGGGACCCTAAGGGACGGTTAACGGGGTCGGCCCGCCCGCCGACTCGGATAGCGTGCCTGCTGTGGTGCGCCTGCTGCTGATCGAAGACGACCCGACCATACGCACACCGCTGATCCGTGCCCTGAGTGAGCGCGGCCACGCGGTCGCCGCCGCGTACACCGCGATGGGCGGCCTGCAGACCGCGTTGGACGAGCGTCCGGACCTCGTGGTCCTCGACCTCGGTCTGCCGGATCTGGACGGCATCCAATTGCTGCGCATGTTGCGAGCGGTCAGCTCCGTACCGGTGATCATCGCGACGGCGAAGGACGACGAGGCGGAGATGGTGCGGGGGCTGGACGCGGGCGCCGACGACTATGTGGTGAAGCCGTTCACCGCCGCCCAACTCGAGGCGCGGGTCCGGGCGGTGCTCCGGCGGGGCGCGGGACCTCAGGAGAGCGCGGCCACGACCGTCGTCGGTGATCTGCGCATCGACCCGGGCGCACGCGAGGCGAGCCTGGCCGGCGTCATGCTCGATCTCACACCCCGCGAGTTCGATCTCCTGCACCACCTCGCCGTTCGGGCGGGACGGGTGGTCACCAAGCGGGAGCTGCTCACCGAGGTGTGGCGGGTGCCCTACGGCAGCGCGGACAAGACGGTGGACGTGCATCTGTCCTGGCTGCGTCGCAAACTCGGCGAGACCGCTCAGGACCCCCGATACCTGCACACCGTACGCGGCGTCGGGGTCCGGTTGAGCGCACCCGCGGACCGGCGATGAGGCGGCGGCTGACCCTGCTCGTCGGCGCCACCATGTGCCTGGGGCTCCTCGCCTTCGTGGTGCCCTTGGCGCTGCTGCTGCGCACGGTGGCGCAGGACCGCGCCGTCGTCGCGGCCGCCGCGGACGCCCAGAGCCTTGTCTCCCTGGTGGGGACCGCCGACCCGGACACCCTGCGCTTCAGCGTCGAGCACATGGCCGCCGGATCCCGAGGTCCGGTCACGGTCTTCCTGCCCGACGGGTCGGTGCTGGGCACCCCGGCACCACGGACCAGCGCCGTGCGGCTGGCGGCCCGAGCGGGAGTGAGCAGGACCGTGGAGCGTCCCGACGGCCGCGAGATCGTGGTGGCCGTGCTGGGACGGCAGGACGGGACTGCCGTGATCCGCGCCTTCGTTCCCGCGGCCGAGCTGACCCGCGGGGTGACCCGGGCCTGGCTCGTCCTCGTCGGCCTGGGCGTCGCACTCCTGCTGCTCGGTCTGCTCGTCGCGGACCGGCTCAGCCGCACCCTCGTCGCCCCCATCGCGGAACTGTCCGCCGTCTCCCACCAACTGGCACGGGCCGACCTCACCGCTCGGGCCCGTCCGGTCGGTCCGCCGGAACTGCGCGAGGTCGCCGGGGCGCTCAACCACCTGGCCGGGCGGATCCAGGAGCTGCTCCGGGAGGAGCGCGAACAGGTCGCGGACCTGTCCCATCGACTGCGGGCGCCGCTGACCTGACTGCGGCTGGAGACCGAGTCACTCGCCGACGCCGACGAGGCGGCCCGTATCGCCGCACGCGTGGACGCCATGGAACGCGCGGTCACCGGCCTGATCAGCGAGGCCCGCCGGCGTCGGGTGGCGCGCGCCGACGCGGCCTGCGAGGCGACGGCCTCGCTGCGTGAACGGGTGGCGTTCTGGACCGTGTTGGCCGAGGACACCGGACGGGCGGTCACTCTCGACGTGGCGGCGACCGGCCCGCTGTTCGTCGGTGCGGCGGCCGACGAACTCGCCGCCGCCCTGGACGCCCTGCTGGGCAATGTCTTCGCCCACACACCGGACGGCACCGGGTTCGCCGTCACCCTGGCTCCCCGAGCCGGGGGCGGCGCCGTGCTGACGGTGGCGGACGACGGCCCCGGTATGTCGGCCGATCAGGTACGGCGTGGCGCGAGCCGGGGAGGGTCGACCGGCCTCGGGCTGGACATCGCCCGGCGCGTCGCCCAGTCCAGCGGTGGACGCCTGGACCTGGGCACAGGTCCGACCGGCGGTGCGCGGGTGACACTGGACCTGGGTCCACCCGCCTCCGGCCCGTCCCCGGAGGGCCGGCTTTAGGGGGCATACGCCTCAGGCGGAGCCCCTGTCTGCGGTGTGGGCCTCGAGCACGTCCCTGAGTCGGGAGCGCACGGTGATGCCGGGTTTGGGGAGCGCCCGGTACAAGTGCGAGCTGACGGTGCGCGGCGAAAGGTAGATTTTTTTTCCGCTATCTCCCGGTTGGTCGGTCCACGAGCCGCGAGTCGTACGATCTGCTGCTGTTGTGGCGTCAGGGCGGCAAGGGCATCCGGTTCCGGTGTGTTGCCCTGGGCTCGGGCTGCCCGCAAAGCCGAGTGACCAGCTGTTGTGTCCCGGTTTCCTGTTGCCTTTCGGCCACCGGCGTTCGCTTCTTCGGTCATCCTGTTCCCGCCGGGGATTTGAGCTTTCCTTGCGGTCGGCCTACCCGTTGCGTGATGACAACAGGACCCCTGCGGGGTTTCCACGTTCTGCAAGAGCCAGATGCGACTGGGGTGGGTGCCCTCTCTACCCCGGGACGGCGGTGTTCTCCCGGCTGACTGCTTCTCTCCAGCCGGCGCCCGCCGCTTCTCAGCGGCCAGTCCTGTTCCCCGCTGGAACGTCCCATCGGAGGGGTTCGAAGTTACGAGGCATAGCCAAGGGTTCATTCCCTCCCGTTACCAGGAACGCACGCCGGGGTGGGGACAGGTCCTGAACACTGGCCTGGAACTACACCTTCCTCAACGGAACCTCCTCTCGGTCGGTTCACCCAGCTCAAGCAGCCTCGTGTCGCACGAAGCATTCTTCGATCGCCCATTGCGAGCCTGCGATGCGGACCAGGTCGTGAACGGTGGCGCCGTCGGGTGCGTAGGCCAGGTACTAGGCGATCTCTTCCGGCCGGGCCAGGCTGCGGCGGCCCAGCACCCAGAGGCGGTAGGTGGGTATGTCGCCGTCGAAGATATCGATGACCGGCAGCTGCGCTGCTGCCCAGTGTAGACGCGCGGGCCCTTCGCGCCGTCGCCGCAGAGGGGCGCTGCCAGGCGTCGTCGGGTGCTTGGTGCAGGCCGAGGGTATCGAGGTCGTTCAGACCGGCGTCCGGATGCCGCGCATGAACGCGGTCATGGAGCGATGGGTACGGTCCTGCCGAACCGAGCTCCTCGACCGCACCCTCATCTGGAACCAGGCCCATCTACTCCACGCGCTGCGCGAGTACGAGCAGTTCTACAACCGGCACAGGCCCCACCGCACCCTTTCAGGCGCCGCACCGCTACGTCCCCTGCCCGAACCCATCACCCCATCCGACCGGCTCACCCACCTCAACGTCCGCCGACACGACCGCCTCGGCGGCATCCTGCACGAGTACCAACACGTGGTGTGACCAGCACGGACGTGGTTCTTGGCACCTGCACCGCCCTTCTCCACTCCGGAGCGGCGGAGTGGAGAAGGACAAGGCGGAGAGAGGCCCGGTCCCAGCAGTCCTCAGGGCTCCAGGACGAGCAGCTGAGCCTCCTCCGGGGACCAGCCGACCCTCACCTCGGTGTCGAGATCGCCCGTCGCGCGTGAGCCCGTGCCGAGTTCGCGCATGACCACGTCCTGGCCACCCACATGCAGCCGGTGGCGAATCGTGGTTCCGAGGCTGGTGGACGAGAGCACCCGGCCGGAGGCGCAGTTCTCGGTGCGGTCGGCGCCGACGAACCGCAGATGCTCGGGGCGGATGGAGACTGCGTACGCGTCGCCCTTGGCCCCGCGGTCCCGCACTCGGCCGACTCCCCATGTGCCGAGGTCGACGACGGCCTCGCCGTCCTTGCGTTCGAGCACCGTGCAGGGCAGCAGGTTGGTGTCGCCGAGGAAGTTGGCCACCCAGTCGGTACGCGGATATGCGTACACGTCCTCGGGGGCGCCCTCCTGCACGATTCTGCCGTCGCGCATGACCACGATCCTGTCGGACATCGACATGGCCTCGTCCTGGTCATGGGTGACGAACAGGACGGAGATGCCGAGCGACTGCTGCAGTGTCTTGACCTCGTCCTGCATCTGCTCGCGCAGGCGCTTGTCCAGGGCGGCCATCGGCTCGTCCAGGAGGAGAGCCGCAGGGTTGAATACCAGGGCGCGAGCGAGCGCGACGCGCTGCTGCTGGCCGCCGGACATCTGCCGGGGACGACGGTCGCCGAGCCCGGCCAGACCGACGCGGGCGAGTGCCTCCTCCGCGCGCTTGCGCCGCTCGCCGCGCTGGACCCCGCGCATGCGCAGCGGGAACTCGACGTTCTCGGCGGCGCTCATGTGCGGGAACAGGGCGTAACTCTGGAAGACGACGCCGAGGTTGCGGTCTTTGGGAGGCAGCCGGTCCATGGGTTCGCCGTCGATCAGCACGGTGCCGGAGGTGAGTTCCTCAAAGCCGGCGACCATCATCATCGTCGTGGTCTTGCCCGAACCGCTCGGCCCGAGCAGGGTGACGAATTCGCCGGGTTCGACCGACAGATCGAGATCGTCGACGGCGGCGATATTCCCGTACATCTTGCGAACGCCGCGCAGCTCGATGGCACCACGCCGCTCCTCGTGGGGAGCCGAGGCGGATGTCTGCTGTGTGGTCGTGGTCGTCATGGATCACCCTGTCTGTTCGGGGGCGGTCAAGGGGAGCAGCCGCGCGACGGAGCGGCGGCGGATGGTGAGGCAGACCTGTACGAGCAGACCGAGTGTGGCGACGGTGACGAGCATCGCCGAGGACACGGCGATCTTCGGGGTCAGGTTGTACTGGATGTCGGTGAACATCTTCACTGGCAGCGTCGTCGCGTTCGGGGACTGTAGGAACAGCGCTATGACCGTCTCGTCGATGGACACCGAGAAGGCGAACAGGGCCCCCGCGACGAGCCCCGGCCGGATGACCGGGAGATAGACGAACCGCATGACGGAGAACGCTCCCGCGCCCAGGCTGCTCGCCGAGCGGACGAGCGCCGGGTTCAGCCCGGCGAGGCTGGCCCGCACGGTGAGGAAGGCGTACGGTACGGCGATCACGGCATGGGCGAGGCCGATGGGCAGGACCGTCCCCACCATGCCGACGGAGATGAAGAACTGGTAGAACGACAGAGCCAGCACCACCGCGGGCACGATCATCGGTGCCAGCAGCAGGCCTGTGATCGCGGCCTTCCCGGGAAACGCACGCCCGTGCAGCGCCACCGCGGCCGTCCCGCCGAGCAGCACCGCGATCACCACCGCGACACCGGCCGCCTGGAGACTGGCGGACAGCGCCGACATCCACGCCTGGTCGCCGAAGAACCCGGTGACCGCCTCGCTGGACAGTTGCTGGGGTGGGAATGTGATGTAGCGGCTGCCGGTGAACGCCATCGGCAGCACGATCAGGGTCGGCACCACCAGGAAGACGAAGACGGGCAACGAGGCGATCAGCGAGGGCACATGTCGAGGTCTAGTGAGCCTCATATTCGCCTCCTGCGCGAAGGATCCGCTGGTATACCGCGACCAGTACGCTGACGATGACGGTGAGCAGCAGCGCGAGCGCCGAGGCACCGGCGAAGTCGGTCAACTGCCGTGCATAGAAGTCGATCTGATTGGCGATCATCATGTCGCCGGGGCCACCGAGCACGACGGGCGTAATGAAGAATCCCGTGCTGATGATGAACACCAGCAGGCCGGCGGCGGAGACCCCCGGCACGGTCAGGGGCAGGATGATCCGGCGGAAGACCGACGCCTCGCCCGCCCCCAGCGACCGGGCCGCCAGTTCGAGCCGGTCGTCGATCGCGGCCAGGGCTGCGAAGATCGGGAAGACGGCGTAGGGGAGCAGGTAGTGCACCATGCCGAGCACGACGGCGAAGCGGTTGTGCAGCAGGGCCAGCGGGGCATCGGCGATACCGAGCCCCTGCAATGCGGTGTTCACCAGGCCGTTGTCCTGAAGCAGGACCGCCCAGGCGAAGTTCTTCACCAGGACGCCGGTCCAGAAGGGCAGTAGCACCAGGGCGAAGAGGACGACCCGCGCCAGCGGCCCGCGCCGCCAGATCACCACGGCCAGCAGATAGCCGAGCACGACCGTTGCGAGCGTCGACAGTGCGCTGATCTCGAAGGTGTTGAGCAGCGACCGCGATACCAGCGGGTCCTTCAGCACCCGCTGGTAGGCGTTGCCGTGGGTGCTCGCCGCGACGAGTTTGCCGAGAGGCGTCAGGAAGAGTACGGCGTCGAAGACGAGCACGGGCGCCAGCAGCAGCAACCACGCGCCGCGCGGGCGCCGGCGCCGCCGTGGCGCATCGGGATCGGCGGTAGCGGGTGCGGACGCCGCGGCAGGTGTGACGGTGGACGTCATCAGCTGCCCGCCTGCCACAGCTTGAAGCGCTGCTCGGTCGCCTTGAGGTTCTTGGCCCACCAGGCGTCGTCGCGGACCAGGACGGAGTGTGCCAGCTTGGGGCTGGTGGGCAGCGAATCGGCCACCGCGGAGGGCAGCTTGGCCAGAGCCGGGGTGTTGGCCAGGGTGAGGTTGGTGGTCTGGATGAAGTCGGCGCCGGCCGCGGCGTCGTTGCTCATGAAGTCCAGGAGCCGGAAGGCCGCCTCCTTGTTCCTGGCGCCCTTGGGAACCACGAAGTAGTCGCCCGCGACGACACTGTTCCTGGCAGTGAAGTTCAGCCTCGCGCCGTCCCTGCGGGCGGCGCTGATCCGGTTGTTGAAGCTCGTGGAAAGCGCGACCTCACCCGAGGTCAGTTGCTGGATCGGCTCCTGATTGGCCGTGTGGTAGATCAGCCCGTCGCGCCCGGGGTGCTGGGCCAGGTACTTCAGGGCGGCATCGACATCGAGTGGGTAGACCTTGTCGAACGGCACGCCCGAGGCGAGTCGTGCCGCTTCCAGGATCGAGCTGTCGGACAACTGCGCGTAGACGGAACGCTTCCCCTTGTAGCGCCCCTGGTCCAGGAACTGCTCCCAGTTCTTGGGCGCTTGCGCATCGGGGATGTGCTTTTGGTCCCAGGCCATCACGAAAAGGAAGCTCAGATACTTGATCCCGTAGTCGGCCTTCGCGTACGAGGGCAGCCCCTTGTCGTTGATGATGCCGTAGTCCAGCTTCTCCAACAGTCCCTCATCGAGGGCCTGGAGATATTCCGGTGCGGTCAACTCCACCAGGTCCCACTGGACATCGCCGGACTGCACCTGGGCCTTGAGCCCGGCGAGGCTGGTGTTGGCCAGCAGCGACGAGCGCACACCCGACTTCTTCTCGAACGGCTTGAGCAGCGTCTTCGTCAACTGGTCGTTGTACGAGCCGCCGTACGAGGTGACGGTCACCGTGGTGTTCGGCTTGGCCGACGGGGTCGACTTGGTGCTGCACGCGGTGAGCAGACCCCCCGCGAGGGGGGCCGCCAGCGTGGAGGCTCCGGCCGCCCGCAGGATCGACCGACGGCTCACGCTTCTGTGTGACTGCTCATTCATTGTGGCCATGCCTTTCTTGGAGCACGACGGCCCCGCGTTGGAGCACACCCATGACAGGCGTGGGGCGCGATGAATACGAGGCGCGGCAGGGATCAGCGCCAGAGGGAGGAAAAAGGGGGGTCTGTGAACTGCGTTCTGCGTCATGAGCGAACAGGCCGGAATGCGACCTGCGGAGCCAGTAGCCGTCGCCAACGGCCATGACATTCCGGGACTCGTTCGCATCCGCCGTCACGATCAGGCGATCCGCGGAAAAAGGAACGATCCGGTACACGCGGTCTGCGTCAGCCCGGCGACCGCGTGGCGCAACAGTAGGGACATGTCCTCTGCGCGTCAATGAACGTTTTCCCGGTGGACGCACCCACGTGCCGCAGACAGGTATCCCCTCACCCCTGCCCCGACGGCACGGCCCTCGATGGGTGTGCAGATCATCCATAAGGCATCGGGACTATGGATGAATCCACTACTTCTTGGCTGATCGGGTGGCGGATAGCGTCTCTGGCCTGGGACGGAGACCGGGCCTGGTCAGGTCATCCGTGCCTCTGCTGCTGTCCATCAGGCATGACCCGCCGCGCGGAAGTCGCCAATTCCGCGCCGTGCGGGTCGGCCTGCTCACCCGGCACGACCGGAACGCACTCTCACGGCTGCCCTCCACCCCTGGGCGCTGCGTCTTCGCCATCCGCCAGCCAGCCTCCGAGCAGATCCCCGTATCCCTACGATTCTCAAGCCACGAGGAGCACAGAACGTCGTGAGCAAAATCCGTACGCTGCGCAATTACATCGACGGTGAATTCGTCGACGCGAAGGACGGTCGCACGCTGCCGGTCGTCGACCCCACCACCGGTGAGGTGTACGCGAGTTCACCGCTCTCGGGGGCGGCGGACGTGGACGCGGCGATGGCAGCCGCAGCGGCGGCCTTTCCTGTGTGGTGCAACTCCACCCCCAGTACCCGGCAGAAGCTGCTCCTGAAGATCGCGGACGCCGTCGAGGCACGCGCCGAGGAACTGGTCGAGGCGGAGTGCCGCGACACCGGCAAGCCGCGTGCTGTGACCAGGACCGATGAGATCGTTCCCATGGTCGACCAGTTGCGTTTCTTCGCGGGCGCCGCGCGCCTGCTGGAGGGCAAGGCGGCGGGGGAGTACATGCAGGGCCTGACCTCCATCATCCGGCGGGAGCCGATCGGTGTGTGCGCGCAGGTCGCGCCCTGGAACTACCCGATGATGACGGCGGTGTGGAAGTTCGCGCCGGCGATCGCTGCGGGTAACACCGTGGTCCTCAAGCCCTCGGACACCACCCCCGCGTCTACGGTGCTGCTCGCCGGGATCGTCGGTGGCGTGCTGAGGGAGCTGGATCTGCCCACCGGTGTGCTCAATGTCGTGTGCGGCGACCGGAACACCGGGCAGCTCATGGTCGAGCACCCGGTTCCGGCCATGGCCGCCATCACAGGTTCCGTACGTGCCGGCATCCAGGTCGCCGAGAGCGCCGCCAAGGACGTCAAGCGCGTCCACTTGGAGCTGGGCGGCAAGGCACCCGTGGTCGTCTTCGACGACGCGGACATCGCGCAGGCCGTCGAGGGCATCACGACGGCGGGCTTCTTCAACGCCGGACAGGACTGCACGGCGGCCACCCGGGTGCTGGTGCACGAGTCCGTCCACGATGAGTTCGTCGCCGCGCTGGCCAAGGCCGCCGCCGACGTCAAGACCGGTGGCATCGACGAGGAGGGCGTGCTCTTCGGTCCTCTCAACAACGCCAACCAGCTCGTCCAGGTGAGCGGTTTCGTCGACAGGCTCCCCTCGCACGCCAAGGTCGAGGCAGGCGGACACCGCGTCGGTCAACAGGGCTACTTCTACGCTCCCACCGTGGTCTCCGGCCTTGAGCAGGACGACGAGATCATCCAGAACGAGGTCTTCGGCCCGGTCATCACCGTCCAGTCCTTCACCGACGAGGACCAGGCCGTGGAGTGGGCCAACGGAGTCGACTACGCCCTCGCCTCCTCGGTCTGGACGAAGGACCACGCCCGCGCCATGCGCATGTCGAAGCGCCTCGACTTCGGCTGCGTATGGATCAACACCCACATGATCCTGGTCGCCGAGATGCCGCACGGCGGCTACAAGAAGTCCGGCTACGGCAAGGACCTGTCGGCGTACGGCTTCGAGGATTACACCCGCGTCAAGCACGTCATGACATCGCTGTGACGTGCCCGGGCCGCGGTTCCCGACCTGCCAGTGGCCTACGAGGTGCCCCCTGAAACCGTGAGCCCCCTCCAGGTGGTCGTTCATCCGCGGCATCCGTACACCGCTTCTGACGATCCTGAGTCCGGCGTCGGCGGACACGGCGTCGAAGGCCTGCGTGAACTTGGAGTCGCGGTCGCGGATCAAGAACCTGGATCTGCTGCCCGCGTCCTCGAGGTCCATGAGGAGATTGCGTCCGACCTGCACGACCCACTGCGCGGTGGGGTGCGTGGTGGCGCCCAGGGCCCGGATGCGCCGGGTGGAGTGCTCGATGACGGCAAAGACCTACAAAGGTCGCGAGTTCACCGTGGATCCGGCGATACCCCCGTGAGGAGTTCTCACGGGCGAGGCGCAGGACCAGCGCGCGGACCGAGCGGACGGTGGGCGGACGTCCGCGCCGTTTGGGCGTGCAGGTCGTGGCATGGCGTCGTCTGGGCAGGTTGCGATGCCGGCGCAGGATCGTGTCGGGGCGTACCAGGCGCAGGAGGTACCGCAGCTTGTCTTTGGGGAGTTGGTGCAGCAGGCCGGCGAGGATCGCGCGGTCGGTCTCGGTGAACACCGGCTTCCGGGCTTGGCGCTGCAGGACGAGGAGTTGGCGCTGCAGGACAAGGAGTTGGTACCGCAGCGCCAATATCTCGATGTCCTTGTCGCGGTCCCTCATCGGCAGCAGGCGCAGGAGCGCCAGGGTGTTGGTCGCAGCGAGATGGGCCAAGCGCAGTAGCACGGCAGATCATGATGCCGCCGGTGCCCTGCGCACGTGACCACATTGGGGGCGAGCGGCGAGGACGGCCGACGACCGGCGATCAAGACCGTGACCTGGGCGGATGAATTGTCGGCCCCTGCACTGTCGGCGGGCTGTCCTGCGGTCAGGACCAGCGACAGCGGACGGCACCTGCGGTCCGCGGCGAGATCACCTTGCTCGTGAGCCCTCCACGGGACCTGCCGAGCAGGGCCTCCGTCAAGCGGATCCTACGCCGTCGCCTGACGCGGCGCCGCTCTTCCCGGTCGGGGTCGCTACCGTCGTGTCCGTTCTGTTCTGGCGGGTCGCCCCCTTTTGCCGGGCCCGCTCCTGCTCGGCGACGGCTTCCTCAAGGGCGTCCATGACCTCCTTCCCGATGCACATCCCGGCGGCATCGTGATGGGCGCGGGCGGTGGTGGAGTCCATCCTGACCAAGGACGAATCCGTCTTCCCCTGGCGGGCGGCCTCGGGGCGATCACGCCTTCCAGCGATGCGGTGAAGACGCCTGCGTCCCGCCGGATCCGGAAGCGGCCGTAGACCGTCGCCCACGGACCGAACTCACCCGGCATGTCGGTGAGTTGCCTACGCGTCACACCAGCGGCCTACCGGAGCCAGCCCCCGTACGGGACCGGAATCCGAAGAACGATCACAACATCACACACGCCGTAGCAGCAGCACGCCGTTTCGGTTGAGTTGAAGGGCCGTAGCCGCTCGGGGCAGCGGCCCTTCCGGTGCAAGTCGGTGCCGGGTGCTACCCCAGGTCGAAGGTGTTGGGCAGCCCCAGCTGATAGCGCACCTCGTCGACCCGCTTCAGGGGCTCCATTTCCGGCGGCCGGAACAACTCCCAGATGTGACACCGTTCGGCGCCCGAACTGTCCGCGTCCAGGAGTGCGTTGACGGCGCGCCGCGCGGACTCGTTGGCGCCCTCCATGGTCGCCAGGTCCACGTCCGTACGGACGTAGTCGCCCGCGAGGAAGAAGTTCGGCACCGCTGTCCTCGCCGACGGGCGGTGGTAGAGGGTGCCGGTGGGGTGGATGAGGAGTTGTTCGCGGTTCTGCGGATCGGGGCCGCCGAGGCCGGTCACCGCCGGGTCCATGAACCAGCCGAGCCGGTCCTCGTCCCTGAGTGTTGTCTTGCCGGAGTCGTTCAGCCCGTCCTTCAGCTGGGCCCACAGTTCGGCGACGATCTCGTCCTTGGTGCACTCACGGGCCGTCTTGCCGTACAGGATGCCGGGCTTGTCCCACTCGGAGATGATCGTGGACAGGCACTCGTGGGCCTGCCCGTCTCCGTAGTCACGCGAAAAGTCCCGTACGTCCCAGAACTGCGCCTGGCCGATTCCGGTGACCGCCCACGGTGAGTCGAGGCAGTTGATGTGGCCGTGCACGACGGGGGTGGGCGTGCGCAGGTAGAACATCACGCCGGTCATCCAGTCCGTCTTCAGCGCGTCGCACCGCCCGAGCTGCGGGTCGGCGGCGCGCAGGGCCGGGCCCCAGGTCACGCGCGCGTGCTCGACCGGCAGGGCGGAGACGTAGTGGTCGGCGATGATGGTGCGCTGCCGGCTGCCGTCGCGCGCCGCCACCCGTACGCCGGTCACCCGGCCCCCGCCGTACACCACCTCCCGGACCTCGGTGCCGAGCACGAACTCGACGCCCAGGGAGCGCAGATGCGTCTGCCAGGGGTCGATCCAGGCCTCGCTGGTCGGGGCGTTCAGCACCCGGTCGACGTCCGCGTCGCCGTCCATGCCGCGGCCGAGCAGGCCCCACAGGATGAGGGCCTCGATGATGACGCGGCCGACGGTGCGGGTGGAGGCGATCTCGGCGCGGGTGGCGACGAGGTTACGGGTCTGGCCGATGCCGAGGAGCACCTGGTACTCGCGGCTCATCTCGCCGGCCCGGATGAAGTCCCACCATGCGACCTTCTCCCACTGACCCTCGCGGCGGGCGTCGCAGCTGGTGAGGTGGACCAGGAGACGGTCGGCGAAGTAGGCGGCCTCGTTGGCGGGCAGGTGAGCGGCGAGGTCCAGCACCGACAGGATCTGGTCGCGGATCCAGGACGGGGTGAGGTCGCCGGGGGCGGGCGGGGTGGTGACCCGGCGGAGCGGGAAGTGCAGGTCCGGGCGGCCCGAGCCGCGCGCGAACAACTCCTCCGTACCGCTGCGGAGGTTGCCGTGGACACCGTTCGCGTTGCCGGGGAAGGGGATGCGGCGCATGGTGTCCGGCAGATTCCGGTAGAAGCCGGGGAAGAAGCGGAAGCCGTGCTCGCCGGGAAGCGGCTTGCGGCCGCCCGTTCCGGTCCCGGGGACGTCCATGGAGCGGGCCTTGCCGCCGAGGGCGTCGTAGTACTCGTAGACCGTGACCTCGTAGCCGCGTTCGGCGAGTTCGTGGGCGGCGCTGAGGCCGGAGACTCCGCCGCCGAGGACGGCGACGCGCTTGCCGGAGGAGGCCGCGGCCGCTCTGCCGGCAGCCCCTAAGACGCCGATCGCCTCCCCGCCGACGACTCCGGCGACCGTTCCCCCGGCCGCCGTCAGGAAGCGTCTGCGGCTGTGTCCGTTGTGCTCCTGGGACTGCTGCGCATGTTCTGCTGTCATGAACACCGGAGGGTAGGGAGGGGCTCCGGAAGCCGGAAGCCCTATTACCTGTCACCCACAGCATCCCCACAAACACAAAGAGACAGCGATGCCGAGCGTGTTCGTGCAAGGCCGGCCCGCCGACTCGTATCCGCGGCTCGCACCCCAGGGGCGGGCCCGCCGATGCACCGTTGATGATGGGCGAGAAGGCGTGCCTCGTGGATTGGTAGCTGCGCCCTGACGGCCCGCGCCGGTGATCAGCGCGTGAAAGGCCCCGGCTGGACGGGGGAGACCAGCCGGGGCCGCGGGTGGTGGCGTGCGGAGGGCGGTCGCCTCCCGGCGGAAGGCTCCTTGGGGCTTCAGCCGGACGATCGTCCCCATGGGCTATAGGTGAGGCCCGGGGACACCCCCCCCGGGGGGGACGGCGGCCGTGCGCCGAGATCCCCACGGCGCCGGAGTTTTCCGGGCCGCCCGATAGCCGGCAGAGCATGAGGGCTGGTCAGGACGGTCAAGGGTGACCGACAGGCCAGCGCGAAGCGCCGCCGCAGGGCGCCCTTGAAGGGCCGGACCAGCCCGGACACTTGCCCGTCGGGCGGCCCGTGACGGCCCCGGCCAAGGTGGGGAATTACGCCGTGCTGATCATAAAGATTGTGGGGAATGACGCCGTCGCTGACACTCTTCCCGGCTCGCTGTGCACTGCGGCACCGGAACCCCCTCTTCACTGTGCAACTAGCCACTCCACACGATGCGTTGCCGGTCCTAGATTGGCGTTCGAACACAAACCGCGCCCCTGCTCACCAGCATCACCTGCGAAGTCGTGCCCCTGACACGCAGCGTCTGGGAGCGGGTGTGTGGGGTCGTGCGGGAAACGGGACTTCATCAAGCCAACTCGGACAGCCTGGTCTTGCCGCTTCGCAAGGCCGGCCCAAACGGCGGAGCGACCACTCGAAGGGTCAGGGGAACGTCCAGCGGCCCCGACCCGGAGCCGCCATCAACACGGGGGGATCACACCCATGCTGAAACTCGATAAGACAAAGCGCGCCATTGCCCTCAAGCGCCGCATCGCGGGCGTTGCCGCCGCCGTCGGCCTCATGGCCAGCCTCGGCGTCGCCACGGCACCGTCCGCGTCCGCCACCAGCTTCGTGTGCAACCACTGGGGTGGCGTGGACGGCTCCAAGTGCCAGCACCAGGGCAGCCTCCACACCGGCGGCGAGTGGTCCGGCGGTTCCCGCTGGAACACTTCCGACATGGTGCTGAAGTTCCAGGGAGACGGGAACCTGGTGCTCTACTGCCTGCACGGCGGCTACAGCGAGGGCCTGCACCGCAACGTCAACGCCGGCGAGGCGATGTGGGCGTCCGGTCACTCCAACCAGAGCTGGATCCACCCGCCGATCGGCGAGACGCTGGATTTCTGGACCGACGGGAACCTCGCCTCCTATGAGGCCACCGACCAGACCGCGCTCGGCCAATTGGAGTGGTACTACACCTGGGACCTCAAGCGGTGGCCCGGCGCGAGCGCATGGATCGCCGTGCAGGCGGACGGGAACGTCGTCGAGTGGGCCAACGGCCAGGCGGTCTGGGCGTCGAACACCTACCACTCGTGCCCGGGCACTGAGAACTACTGGAACGGCTACCAGTAGGCCGAGCGCCTGATCGAAGAGGCAGGTCTCGCGTAGGCAGACACAAGAAGGCCCCGGCGCCCGGGAGGCGAATTCCAGGGGTCGTGGCAACACGTGATCACTGACGTGTGGTGGCGAGCAGTTTGGACAGACGCTCGGCTGGGGTTTCCCGGTCGAGCGTCTTGCGTGGGCGGCTGCTGAGTTCGGCAGCGGCGGCGTTCAGGTCCTCGCGGCTGTAGTGGGACAAGCCGGGAAGTACTGCCTCAGCAGGCCGTTCGTGTTCTCGTCCGAGCCGCGCTGCCAGGGGCTGCCGGGGGCTTTCGGCGTCCTTGTTCCTTGCGGCTCTCCCGGATCTTGAAGTCCATCGCATCCCCTGAGCTGGGGTGTTGCGACGACCACTAGAACGGAAGGGATGGGCAGCCGGAGCCTTCTGCGTTGCGCGGGTCAGCTGTGGGGCCGTTGGGATGCCGCGGTGGAGGGGACCGCGTTCGCGGCGGATCCGCTGGCTGACCAACCCCACCGGTCGGATGTCGGATCAGGCCCGTGTTCGCTGAACAGGCCACGCTCTTGCAGGTTCAGAAACCTGCAGTCCGGCGGTGCGGGCCTACCGGGCCGAAGACCCTGCCGGCCCGCACCGCCGACGACACCAGCGACCCGCTGACACGGGTGTGCGCCAGCCTCGCCGGGCGCTGCACAGCCTCCGGTGCTCGAACGCCAGGCGCAGCCCTTGCGCGGCGGCCTTCACCCCGACGGCCTTGACGGCGTGGGACGAGGCGAGAAGCTGCTCGGACGCCCGGGCGGGCGAGGCGGCGGAAGCCGGCGCGGATGCCGGAGCGGCCAGGACGGCGAGGCCTGCCGTTATCGCAGCACCAGCGGTGACGGCGAAGCGCCGCCCGGAAGCGTTCAACTTCAACATGGCCCCCGTGGTGGTGTGTATGCATGTTTGGTGTGAGGCGCGTGGAGTGGGCGGTCTGTCCTCGGCGGCCGGTCCAGTGTTTCTGGGCGCCGGGAAAGCCCGGTCGTTCGGTCAGGAACGCGAGGATCTCGGCTCGGGCCGCCGCGGCGGGGCGCCTCCCCGGTGCCGGGCAGACCAGAATCTATGACCGCTGCGGCGGCGCGAAGGACCTGTTTGCACGGTGAAGCGGTCCCTCCGGTTCGGTCTGCACGGCGAGCCTTGTTGTGGCCCTGCCAGCACCTGCTTACTCTGCGACCGAACCGACTTGCGAGTCTCTCGAGGGGGGCGACATGCACGGTGATCTGCGTGCGGACACGGCGGCTGTCGGGCGGATTCGACGGGCCGACGACGTGCTGGACATGCAGCGTGCTGCCCGTAAGGGCGGCACCGGGCCGGTGCTTCGCTGGCTGGCGGCCCGCACCGGCGCCACCGTCTTTCTGATGAACTCTGCGCGTACTCCGGCCCACCCGCCCCACGCTCCCCTCGGCGACGCCGAGCGTGGTCTCGCGCTGCGCGGTGCGCGAGAGTTGGCCGAGCGGCGGCTGGGGTCCGTTGCCATCGACCAGGACGGACTCACCTGCATCGTCCTTCCCCTCGACGGATCGCGGGGTGCCGCCGCTCCCCTTCTCGCTGCTGTTGTGCCCCGGCCGGCACCACCTGAACTGCCGCTCCTGCTTGCGGATGCCACATCCGTGCTGAGTCTGAGCTGGCTGGCGGAACACACCCGGCGCAAGCAGCATCGGCTGAGGATCGCCGAAGCCGGGACGCGCGAAGCAGTCATGCATTTGCTGCTGAACGGCCATACGTCCGCCGCGCGCCAGATCGCGGGGGCGCTGCGCCCGGCTCTGCCCGCGATGGTGCGGGTGTACGTCATCGAGGGTCCGCCGAGGGTTCGCGGCCAACTGGTCGGGGAACTGACCGATGTGGCCGAAGGCGCGTGGATCGTGCCGTGCCCGGTGTACGCCGACCACCTCTTCATGCTTGCGCCCGGTGACGGCGCCCCGGCACGGGTCTGGCCCCCCGGGCTGGCGGCCGTCTGCTGGATCGGAGAGAGCAGTGCCGTGCCCCTGCGGGAAACCGCCACCGGCTATGCTCAGGCGTTCCATGCTCTCGCCGCCGCACGCGGCCGCCCCGAACGGCAGGCCTCGTTCGTGGCCAACCCCGACCTGGCACTGACCATCGGGCCCGCCGCGGCGGCCTGGGCCCAGGCCTTCCTCTCACCGATCCGTACCCACCGCGCCAGGCGGGCCCAGGACCCCGACAGCGCGGAACTGCTGGCCACCGCCGCGTCATGGGTCAGCTTCCACTCCCGCGCGACGGCCCACCTGAACATTCACCGCAACACCCTGAGCGCGCGCCTGACATGCATCCAAGAACTGCTCGGCGTAGACCTGCATCGGCTCGCCGACCAAGCCGCACTGGCACTCGCTCTGCGCACCATCGCCGCGGAGATCCCGCCCCCGCCAGAGGGCGATGCCGCAGGAGCGGGGGAGACGCTGCCCACCTTGGACGAGCTCCTGTTGCTGCCCCGCGTCGGGCTGTGGGCCCAACAACAGTTCCGTCCTGTCACCGCGCCCGACGTCCCGGCATGCATCGCGGAGACCCTCACCACCTGGCTGCGCCTCGACGCACGCATC
>LRTP01000237.1 GCA_001550305.1 Streptomyces diastatochromogenes | reverse complement strand
CCCCGCGTCCCCCGCCCACCCGAAGTCCTTTGACCGCGGGCCGGTGGGGGTTGCTCGCGCAGTTCCCCGCGCCCCTGAAAGCCCTGGGTCGTCCGGCGTTCCAGGGCGAGGTCGGGGGCCGCATCCCACCCACCCCGGCCCGCGTCTCCAGCCCGTCCGGCGTTTGAGGACGAGGCCGTTCAGGCCGATGGGGGGGGGCTGGGGGCGGAGCCCCCAGGTTGAGGATGGGACGGGTAGGGGCGGCGGGGGCGAGAAAACCCCCGGGAATGCACCCCCGGTCCGCAAGGTTGCCCACCCCGGGGGCCGAGAACCGTACGGGCGTACCCTGGTGTACGCCGAAGAATCGAAGCTACAGGGAGCCGATGTGTCCGCAGTCGCACCCGACGGACGCAAAATGCTGCGCCTGGAGGTCCGGAACGCCCAGACCCCCATCGAGCGCAAGCCCGAGTGGATCAAGACCCGGGCGAAAATGGGCCCCGAGTACACGAAGATGCAGAACCTCGTGAAGAGCGAGGGCCTGCACACGGTCTGCCAGGAGGCGGGCTGCCCCAACATCTACGAGTGCTGGGAAGACCGCGAGGCCACGTTCCTGATCGGCGGCGACCAGTGCACCCGGCGCTGTGACTTCTGCCAGATCGACACGGGCAAGCCGGAGGCACTCGACCGCGACGAGCCCCGTCGCGTGGGCGAGTCCGTGGTCACGATGGACCTGAACTACGCCACCATCACCGGTGTCGCCCGCGACGACCTGGAGGACGGCGGGGCGTGGCTGTACGCCGAGACGGTCCGCCAGATCCACCGGCAGACGGCGGAGCGCGAGGCCGGCCGCACCAAGGTCGAACTCCTCGCCCCCGACTTCAACGCCGAGCCCGCCCAGCTCGCCGAGGTCTTCTCGTCCCGCCCCGAGGTCTTCGCGCACAACGTCGAGACGGTCCCCCGGATCTTCAAGCGCATCCGCCCGGGCTTCCGCTACGAGCGCTCGCTGAAGGTCATCACCGAGGCGCGCGACTACGGTCTGGTCACGAAGTCGAACCTCATCCTCGGCATGGGCGAGACCCGCGAGGAGGTGAGCGAGGCCCTCACGCAGCTGCACGAGGCGGGCTGCGAGCTGGTGACCATCACGCAGTACCTGCGTCCCTCCGTGCGCCACCACCCCGTGGAGCGCTGGGTCAAGCCGCACGAGTTCGTGGAGCTGAAGGAGGAGGCCGAGCAGATCGGCTTCTCCGGTGTCATGTCGGGCCCGCTGGTGCGCTCCTCGTACCGCGCCGGCCGGCTGTACCAGATGGCCATCGAGAAGCGGGGCGCGTACGTCGCCTCGCAGGCGGTCTGAACACCCGTACGGAGTAGTCCGGGCGACACAATTTAAAACGCCGTACAACCCGAGCGGTGGCACTCAGTGCCACCGCTCGCGTGTGAATCGGCGCACAAGCAACTCCCCCCACAATGTGGCCAATTCACCGCGCTGCGGACCGTCCGCGCAGATGGGGACAGGCGTCAGGACGGCGTCATGCTGGAGGCCCGCCGCATCAAGGCTTCATTGGTGTTTGACCGGTCGGTCACGCCCTGGTAACACCAATCAGTGACCCTGGTCTTACGCCACGTACCGCCCCGTCCAGAGCCGCCATCCCGAGGGGGGACCTCCATCATGCAGGCCGCGCCCGTACGCGCCACAGCCATCCCGTCGTTCACCGATGCACTCCGTGCCGTCGAGTCGCTGCTCATGAGCAGCGGTCAGCGCACCGCCCGCCGCAACGCCTGGACCTCCGTCCTGGAGGATCGCCGCCGCGCCAAGGACCGGGTCGAGGCGCAGCGCGTGCTGGAGTCCGTGGCGACGCGTTCGTAGCCGTCGCCGGACCCCCCGTGCGGGCGCTGCCGCCGCCTGCCCGGACACTGCCGTCGTCGGCGCTTGTCGGGCCACGTAGACTTCGTGGCATGGCGAGGAAGGAAACTGCAGCGGACGCTGCTAACCCCGGGCGACTCAAGCAGATCGCCCTGACCTACAAGATGACTCGCAAGGCCGACTCCAAGATCGGTCTTGTACTCGCGGCAGTCGGAATCGTCACCTTCGGTGTCTTCCTCGCGATCGGCCTCTTGATCGACCACCCGTTCTACCTGGGCATTCTCGGCCTTCTGCTCGCCTTCCTCGCGACGGCGATCGTCTTCGGGCGCAGGGCCGAGCGAGCCGCGTTCGGACAGATGGAGGGTCAGCCCGGCGCAGCTGCGGCCGTGCTGGACAACATCGGCCGGGGCTGGACCACGACTCCGGCGGTGGCGATGAACCGCAGCCAGGACGTGGTGCACCGCGCGGTCGGCAAGGCCGGCATCGTGCTGGTGGCCGAGGGCAACCCGAACCGGGTGAAGAGCCTGCTGGCGGCCGAGAAGAAGAAGATGGCGCGGATCGTCGCCGATGTGCCCGTGCACGACGTGCTCGTGGGCTCCGGCGAGGGTCAGGTGGAGCTCAAGAAGCTCCGCACGACGATGCTGAAGTTCCCCCGCGTCCTGACCGGCCCGCAGGTGACGGCCACCAACGACCGGCTGCGCGCGATGGGCGACCTGATGAGCAACATGCCCCTTCCGAAGGGTCCGATGCCCAAGGGCATGCGGATGCCGCGCGGCGGACCGAAGGCCCGCTGACACTCCTCTGAGCAGCGTTACGACGATGGGGGCGCCCGGATCACTCCGGGCGCCCCCATCGTCGTACCCCTCGCCGTACGACCTGATGTCGTCGTAGGGGGTCGTGCCCGGTCGCTAGGCCCGGACCTCGATCGTGCGGGCCAGGCGGTCGTGCAGGCCGCGGCCGTCGCGGTCCCAGATCAGGGCGGGGATGGCCACGCACAGCAGGGCGGTGCGCAGCAGGACGCGCAGCGGGTTGAGACGGCCACCGCCCTCGGGGACGATCCGCAGGCCCAGGAGGCGCTTGCCCGGGGTGAAGCCGACCGTGCCGACGGTCAGGACGCCCAGGACGAAGAAGACGAGCAGGGCCCAGTTGCCCGTCGCACCCGGCTTGTAGCCGTGGGTGAGCAGTCCGTATGCGATCAACAGGCACAGGGCCCAGTCGATGGCGAGGGCGCCCAGCCTGCGGCCGGGGCGGGCGATGGAGCCGGGGCCCTGTTCCGGCAGACCCAGCTGTTCGCCCCGGTATCCGAGGTCGGCACCGGCGTCCTCCAGGGCCGCGCGGGGTCCGGAGAGCCACGATCCGATTGCTTGCCTGTTGTCCACCCGTCCACGGTACTGCGCCCGTTTTGCCATGCGGACAGGAGGGGCCTGGCGACCCCGGGTCGGTTAACTTGGGCGAAACAAATGGGTCACGCTGGAGAAATCCCCCATCCCTATGGTCGGCTGCAGCGTGTGCCACCGCACTGGCCGCACGAACGAACTACCACCCCGGTCCACTGTGGGCGGGAGTAGGAGGAGCTGGATGTTCCAGAACGCCGACGAGGCCAAGAAGTTCATCGCGGACGAGGACGTCAAGTTCGTCGACGTCCGCTTCTGCGACCTGCCGGGCGTGATGCAGCACTTCACGATCCCGGCCGAGGCCTTCGACCCGGCCGAGGAGCTCGCATTCGACGGTTCCTCGATCCGCGGTTTCCAGGCCATCCACGAGTCCGACATGGCGCTCCGCGCCGACCTGTCCACCGCGCGCGTCGACCCCTTCCGCCGCGACAAGACGGTCAACATCAACTTCTTCATCCACGACCCGATCACGGGCGAGCAGTACTCCCGTGACCCGCGCAACGTGGCGAAGAAGGCCGAGGCCTACCTCGCCTCCACCGGCATCGCCGACACCGCGTTCTTCGGCCCCGAGGCCGAGTTCTACGTCTTCGACAGCGTGCGCTTCGACACCAAGTCGAACGAGGCCTTCTACCACATCGACTCCGAGGCCGGCGCCTGGAACACCGGCGCCCTCGAGGACAACCGTGGTTACAAGGTCCGCTACAAGGGCGGCTACTTCCCGACCCCGCCGGTCGACCACTTCGCCGACCTGCGTGCCGAGATCTCCCTGGAGCTGGCCAAGTCCGGCCTCCAGGTCGAGCGCCAGCACCACGAGGTGGGCACCGCCGGCCAGGCCGAGATCAACTACAAGTTCAACACGCTGCTCGCCGCGGCCGACGACCTCCAGCTCTTCAAGTACATCGTGAAGAACGTCGCCTGGCGCAACGGCAAGACCGCGACCTTCATGCCGAAGCCGATCTTCGGCGACAACGGCTCGGGCATGCACGTCCACCAGTCGCTGTGGGCCAACGGCGACCCGCTGTTCTACGACGAGGCCGGTTACGCGGGACTCTCGGACACCGCCCGCTACTACATCGGCGGCATCCTCAAGCACGCCCCGTCGCTCCTCGCCTTCACGAACCCGACGGTGAACTCGTACCACCGTCTGGTCCCCGGCTTCGAGGCCCCGGTCAACCTGGTGTACTCGCAGCGCAACCGCTCCGCGGCCATGCGTATCCCGATCACCGGTTCGAACCCGAAGGCCAAGCGCGTCGAGTTCCGTGCGCCCGACTCCTCCGGCAACCCGTACCTGGCCTTCTCGGCCCTGCTGCTCGCGGGCCTCGACGGCATCAAGAACAAGGTCGAGCCGGCCGAGCCGATCGACAAGGACCTCTACGAGCTCGCCCCCGAGGAGCACGCGGGCGTCGCCCAGGTCCCGACCTCCCTCCCGGCCGTCCTCGACCGCCTCGAGGCCGACCACGAGTTCCTGCTCGCGGGCGACGTCTTCACGTCCGACCTGATCGAGACGTGGATCGACTACAAGCGCACGAACGAGATCGCGCCGCTGCAGCTGCGTCCGCACCCGCACGAGTTCGAGCTGTACTACGACGTCTAAAAAAGATGGACGTCCAAAGAGCGACGTCCAAAGATCACGACGCCTGAAAAACTGAGGGCCGCCACCTGTGCGTACAGGTGGCGGCCCTCGGCCGTGGTCCGTCAGGGCACCACGATGACTACGACTCCACCACCGAAGCCGTTGTTGAAGCCGTTGTTGAAGCCGAAACCGCTGTTGAAGCCGAAACGGTTGAAGCCGGTGTTGAAGCCGTTGTTGAAGCCGAACCCGCAGTTCCCGAAGCCACGGCCACCCCAGTTGGAACAGCCATTGGTGACATGGGTCTGGGCTTGGGCCGGGGCAGCCGCCGAGGCCGTACCTGCTGCGCCGATCGCGGCGCCTCCGGCCATCAGAACGCCGATGGCGGATACCGCGAAGAAGCGCCTCGCACGTTGTGCCTTCATGGATGAATCCTCCTTGCACCCCTCGTGCGGTCTTTCGGAGGCACGAGACGGATGGCAGATGGCCGTGACCGCGGCGGAGCGGGTCCGGCGCGATTCTCGCCCGAGTACGGGGAGTACGTTCAAACCGCCGACGCGTGCAGCGGGCGTACTCCGATGGCGGCTCTTTTCCTTAAGAGCTGCTCGCGAATAAAGGCTAGTCGGCGATCGACCACTCAGCATCTTGGGCGGAATCCCCCAGATCTCGCACGGAATCCCACAGGTTGCCTTTGCACCTCCTAGGGCTGTTCGGAACCGCTTCATGGGCATCCGCAGGTGCACACTGGACAGCGGGACGAGTGCCTTACTGCGGGGGTGATGCAGATGCAGAGCCGGTTCCGGAGCGATCCGCGGTTGACCGTACGCATGACGGTCACGCTGTTCCTGCTCGGATTGCTGTACGTGGCCTTCGTCGCCGCGTTGATCGTGCTGCTGAAGTCCTGGGTGCTGGTCGTGGTCGTCGCGGCCCTGGTTCTCGGCGCTCAGTACTGGTTCTCGGACCGGATCGCGCTCTACGCGATGCACGGCCGGATCGTGGAGCGCGAGGAGTATCCGCAGCTGCACGGGGTCGTCGACCGGCTGTGCGCCGTCGCCGACATGCCGAAGCCGCTGGTCGCCGTGTCGGACATCGACATGCCGAACGCGTTCGCGACCGGGCGGAACGCCGATCACGCGGTCCTGTGCGTGACCACCGGGCTGCTGCGGCGCCTGGAGCCCGACGAGCTGGAGGGCGTGCTCGCGCACGAGCTGTCGCACGTGGCGCACAAGGACGTCGCCGTGATCACCGTGGCCTCGTTCCTCGGGGTGATCGCCGGGCTGATCGTGCGGTTCGCCTTCTACTCCCAGCTCTTCGGCGGGCGCGGCCGCAAGGACCAGAACACCGTGGCGATCTTCATGGCGGTGATGGCCGTCTCCGCGGCCGTGTACGCGATCAGCTTCCTGCTCATCCGGGCCCTGTCCCGGTACCGCGAGCTGGCCGCCGACCGGTCCGCCGCCCTGCTCACCGGCCGGCCCTCGGCGCTGGCGTCCGCGCTGACGAAGGTCTCCGGGGACATCGCGCGGATCCCGACCAAGGACCTGCGGACGGCCCAGGCGTTCAACGCGTTCTACTTCACGCCCGCCTTCGGTGCCGAACCCGGGATCGCGAAGCTCTTCTCGACCCACCCCAGCCTGGAGCAGCGGCTCGAACAACTGGGCAGGATCTCGGCGGAGCTGGGTGAGGCGGCGACTCCGGAGAACACCGCCTGACTCCTCTTCCCGCCCCTTCCCGACCCACCCCGCTCATCCTGGGCCATGGCCCTTCGTCCCTTCCGGAAAGGCGGCCGACTGCATGGGGTTCCTGGACATCCTGCTCGGGCGTACCAAGGCCGTCGCGCCCGATCTCGACCAGCTCTTCGGGCTGCCGTCGGCGGCCCTGACCCTGCAGGCCGCCGCCGGGTTCACCCCGACCGGGACGGGAGCGGTGTGTTTCGCGAGCGTCGAGGGCGGGGCCTTCGCCCAGGCGCACCAGGAGGTGCAGGAACTGCTCGACGCGGATGCCGAACGCACGGGTCCGCCGGTGGAGGTCAGCCGGGACGAGTACGGGTACTCGTGGCTGGTCTCGCGGCGGGACCCGGACGATCTGCCCGCGCTGGTCAGTGATCTGCACGCGGTGAACAGCGCACTGGAGGGCAGCGGCTTCGGACCGCAGCTGCTCTGCTCCGTGGCCGGCTTCCAGGACACCGGGCAGCGACGGCTCGGCCTCGTCTACCTCTACAAGCGCGGCACCTTCTATCCCTTCGCACCGCTGGCCGGCGCGGCCCAGCGGCGCGACAACGCGCTGGAACTGCAGGTCAAGGCCGCGCTCGCGGACGATCTGCGGATCGAACAGGACCTCAGCCGCTGGTTCCCGATCTGGGGCGCCCCGGGTCTGTGACCCGGCCGGGGCCGTCGGCGGTACGTGGAGAGTGGAAGAGCGGGCGTCGGTAAAAGCGGACGTGGGTAAATGGGGGGATGCTCGCCTCCTTCGCACACGATCATGACGGTGAACGACTGAGCTGCGTCAGCGGCGGCGGTGACGACGGCCCTGGCGCCGCGGCCACCGCCGTCCTGCTGCACGGCGCGGGCCTCGGCAACAAGGAGCGACTGCTCCCGCTGCTGGAGGAGTTCGTGGCACGCGGCTGCCGGGGCCTCGCCCTCGACTTCTCCGGACACGGTGAGAGCTCGGGCGAACTCAAGGACCTGAGCCTGCGCCGACGCTTCGAGCAAGCCGTCTCCGTCATCGACGCGTCGGTGCCGGCGGACGGTCCGCTGATCCTCGTCGGGTTCAGCATGAGTGGCCAGACGGTGGCCGATCTCGCCGGGCACTACGGGCGGCGCGTGGTGGCGCTGGGCCTGTGCGCGCCCGCTGTGTACGGCGCCGAGGCCTGGCGGGTTCCGTTCGGGGAGGGCGACGGGCGCTTCAGCGAGATCATCCGGGCGCCGGACAGCTGGCGGCAGGCCCCCGCGCTCGACGTACTGCGCGGGTACGACGGCCGTGCGGTCCTCGCCGTACCCGGTACGGACGCCGTCATCCCGCCCGCCGTCACCGAGGCCGTGACGGACGCGCTCACCGCTCGCGCCCAGTTCACCCGGCTCGAATTCCCCGACGCCGACCACATGCTGGGCCTGTGGCTGCGCGAGAATCCCGCCGACCGGGCGCGGTTCGTGGACGCCGTACTCGTGGGACTGGGCGAGCGGGGGTGGACCGCGACCCGCGGCTGGGTGGCCAAACAGCTTCCGGCCGGCAGGAGCGTACGGGAGTCCACGGCCCTGCGCGGCGGCTGGAGCTCCCAGATGCGCCGACTCACCCTCGACGACGGCACGGGTCTGGTGCTGCGATCGTTCGTGAAGCCCTTCTACCGCCGTCACGCGGCCGGTCTGCTGGCCCGCGAGGCGTCCGTCCTCACCCTGCTCGCCCCGTACGAGGACGTACCCACGCCCGAGCTCCACGCCGTCGACGCCGCCGCCGAACACTGCGACCACCCCTCGCTGTTGATGTCCTCGCTGCCGGGCGGCGTACGGGTCGACGAGGAGGACCTGGACCGGCGCATCGATCTGCTGGCCCGCCAACTGGCCCGTATCCACACGGTGGTTCCGGCCGACCGCCCGCGCCCCTACCAGGCGTGGACCTCGCCCGAACGCGTCCGTGCGCCCCGGGGCGCGCTGTGGGAGCGGGCCGTGGACGTGATCCGGCGCGAACCCCCGGCGTACGAAGGTTGTTTCCTGCACCGGGACTTCCATCCCGGCAACGTGCTCTTCACCGGCGCGGGCGACACACTGCGGATCAGCGGGGTGGTCGACTGGGTGGAGACCTCGTGGGGGCCCGCCGACCTGGACGTGGCCCACTGCTCCACGGCTCTCGCGCTGCTCCACGGGGAGGCATACGGCCTGGGGTTCCGCGCGCGGTACGAGGCACACGGCGGACGCCGAGCGGCCGACGCCGAGGAGCACCTGTACTGGCGGCTGCTGGACGCGCTGGCCTACTGCCCCGACGCCGAGAAGCTCGCGGTGCCGTGGCGGGAACTGGGGCGCGCGGACCTGACCCCGGTACTGCTGGGCGAACGGCTGACGGCGTATGTGACCGGGCTGTTCGAGCTGTACGGCTGAGGCATCGGCGACGGCGACGGCGACGGCGACAACAAGACGGTCGCCGGAGCGGGAGGCACGTTCGCGGGTGTCAGGTCCGTACGGCGCGGGCCACGTCGGCGGTGACGTCTCCGGAGAGGGTGCGGGTGCTTCGGGCGGTGGCGTCCTTGGCGGCGCCCGCCGGGACGTCGTTCAGGGTGACGACGACCGTGTCGAGGAGGTTGCCGCCCTTGTCGCGGAAGTCGACCTGGATCGCGTACGTCTTCGCCGCGGACGTCGGGTTGGTGGCGGTGGCCTTGACGGTGGCCCGGCCCGCGGAGTCGATGGTCACCCGGTCGCCGAGCTTCACCTCGTCCTTGGCGTCCAGGCCGTTCTTGAACTCGTTGAACCTCCGCCCGGCCTCGGCGGTCGCGGAGGCGAGCGAGTCGCCGGCCTCGGACGCGAGGGAGGAGGCGGCGGAGGCCACGTCGGACGGACTGGCGCCGTCGGAACAGCCGGCCAGGCAGGCGCCGAGGGCCAGCAGGAGCACGACAGCCGCGGACCCCGGGCCGGCCCGTCGTACGCCGGGCGCTCGTATCCCGTGCACCCCGTGCACCCCGCCTGTCCCGCGTATCCCTTGCCCAGCGTGCCGCGCCATGTCGTCTCCCGACGTTCCGCTGCGGATTCCCGCTTCAGTCAAGGCCGCGAGCAGGGCGTACGCATGGCGGGGGCGCCGATCGGGTGAGGCGCGAGAGGATGCGGGACGGCAGCTACGAGAGGGAGGCGGCGTGGGCGAGGAACGACGGCACATCGCAGGGGCGGAGCGGCGGGCCCGGCTCGCCCTGCGGCACCGGCTCGCGGGGACGGCGCGCGCGGAGAGCCCCGAGGAGGTCGCCGGGTCCCTGGTCGCACTGCACGGGACCGATCCGGCCACGGTGTACCTGGCGGTGGGCGCGCGGCTCGCGGACGCCGGGAAGACGGTGGCGGAGCTCGACCGGGCGCTGTACGAGGACCGGACGCTGGTACGGATGCACGGCATGCGGCACACCGTGTTCGTGTTCCCCACCGAGCTGGCCGCGGTGGTGCACGCCTCGACGGGGCTCGCGATCGCCGCGAAGGCCCGGGCCGGGCTGGTCAAGAACATGGTGAGCGGCAGTGACGGACGGCTGACCGAGGAGTGGCTCGCCGAGGTGGAGGCGTCCGCGCTCGCCGCGCTGGCGCGGCGCGGGCAGGCCACGGTGAACGAACTCGTGCAGGACGAGCCGCGGTTGAGGGAGCAGTTCACGTACGGCGCGGGACGGAGTTACGAGAGCGCGCAGACCGTGTCGTCCCGGCTGATGCGGGTGCTCGGGGTCGAGGGGCGGGTGGTGCGTGGGCGCCCGCTGGGGTCCTGGACGTCGGCCCAGTTCCGCTGGGCCGTGGCGCCGCCGCATCCCGAACTCCCGCCCTCCGAGGCCCAGCCCGAGTTGCTGCGCCGCTGGCTCGCGGTGTGCGGGCCCGCCACCGAGGCCGACCTCAAGTGGTGGACGGGGTGGAAGGTCACCGATGTGCGGCGGGCGCTGGCCGCGATCGGGGCGGTGGCCGTGTCGCTCGACGACGGAGCCACCGGATATGTGACCGCCGACGACATCGCCCCCGGCCCCGCCGCGCCGTGGGCCGCGCTCCTCCCCGGGCTCGATCCCACGGCCATGGGATGGCAGGAACGGGACTGGTACCTGTCCCCCTCCCTCCGCCCCGCGCTCTTCGACGGCAGTGGGAATGTCGGGCCGACGGTGTGGTGGGACGGACGGGTGGTCGGGGGGTGGGCGCAGCGGGCCGATGGGGCTCTGGTGTGGCGGGTGCTGGACCCTGCCGGGGTGGGGCGGGAGGCACTGGCCGCCATCGAGACGGAGGCCGCCCGCCTACGGGCCTGGCTGGGCCCGACCCGGATCACACCGCGCTTCCGGACCCCCCTGGAGAAGGAACTGACGACGGGGCAGTGACGGAGGAGACGGGGCTCCGCCCCGGCCCCCGGGTGTGCCATTCGGCTGCGGGAGTACGGGGGTTGCTCGCGCAGTTCCCCGCGCCCCCAAGGCGGGGGCTTCGCCCCGCATCCCCGTCCGCCCGATGCGTTCGACTGCGGGCCCGGCGGGGGCTGGTCGCGCAGTTCCCCGCGCCCCTAAAAGCCCGAGGTCGTCCAGCGTTCCAGGACAAGGTCGAGGGCCACACCCCACCCACCCCAGCCCACATCACCAGCCCGCCCACCCCGGCCCGCGTCTTCAGCCCGTCCGGCGTTTGAGGACGAGGCCGTTCAGGCCGATGGGGGGGCTGGGGGCGGAGCCCCCAGGTTGGGGATGGGACGGGTAGGGGCGGCGGGGGCGAGATACGTCGTCCCCGCCACCCCCTGCGCTCAGCGCGCGTAGCGCATCAGCGCGCGCACCATGTGGCACGTGGTGTCCGACGGCGGATGAACACCGATCGCCTCCGCAGTACTGCGGATCTTCTCGTTGCGGGCCTGATTCGGAACGTACACACCGGAGTCGAGCATAGCGATCGCGAGACGCATCGCCTTGAGCCGGCGGTTGTGCGTGACGTACCACTCGCGAGGCCGCCCCGGCGGCAACGGGCGCTTCGCCACGGGCTCGTACGGCAGGTCCATCAGGACCGCCCTCTTGGACGTGGACTGAGTGGGCAGCGGCTTCAGTGCGGCAGCGGGCACAGGCATCCTCCTGTCGCGGTCAGGGCGCCATCCGGACCCCCCGGCGGCACCCTCGAACACTGCCTCCAGTTTACTGCCCGGCACTGACATCCAGGGAGTCCGCAGAGTCCAGCAAACATCCAGGTGAGAAAGGGAATTGCTGCCCTGTCACAGCAGTTCTGCGAGAGGTGCGTGAGGCGGCGAAGAATTCGAACAGACCCTCCGGCGGTACGGCGGGGACCCGCCCGTCACCCACCGGGAAGGACGCGGCTCGCGCCGTCAGGAGTAGGTCCAGCGCCACCCGTTGCGATACGCGCACGTGATGCTCGCTCCGCCGGCATCCGTCGTCGAAACGCCGTGGTCCCTGTTCCGGCAGTACTGCCCCGCCTCATAGCGGTTGCCCGAGTTGGAGACGATCGAGCAGGTGCCGGTGTCGCTGCTCCCGCTCGTGTCCGCCGCGGCGTCCCGCGCGGCCTCGGTGACCGTTTTGGTCGGGCAGCCGCGGCCTTCGCCGCGTTCACCTCGCCCTGCGCGCTCCGGGTGCCACCCATGGCTCCCAGAGATGGAGGGACGATCTTGTGATGAACGGCTCGCGTACCGTGTGTGGCATGGAGATCTGGATCAATCCGGCCTGTTCGAAGTGCCGCAGCGCCATCAGCCTGCTCGACGCGGAGGGTGCGCAGTACACCGTCCGCCGCTACCTGGAGGACGTCCCCACGGAGGACGAGATCCGGGACGTACTGGAGCGGCTGGGCCTCGAACCGTGGGACATCACCCGAACGCAGGAGGCCCTCGCGAAGGAGCTCGACCTGAAGTCGTGGGCTCGCGACCACAGTTCGCGCGGGCAGTGGATCAAGGCGCTGGCCGAGCACCCGAAGCTCATCCAGCGCCCGATCATCACGGCGGAGGACGGGACGGCGGTCGTGGCCCGTACGGAGGAAGCGGTTCGGGACGCCTTGACTCGCATGTGACCCAGGCCACTGTACTGACTCGTGTTAACCGTTGAGTAACCCTGTTCGGCATCTCGTACATAGCGGCACACGGATCGCATCCGGCCGCCGCACGAGGCGGCCGGGGACAGGAGGCGCGCATGTCGCGTAGAAGGACTCTCAGTCCCAAGAAGAAGCTCGCGCTGCTGGTCAGTGCGGCCGCCGTGGCCGGAGGTGGCGCCTTCGCCATGGCGTCCACCTCGAACGCGGCGCCGACCGAGAACGGCCGGACCCTGTCCGCCGGGAACTCGACGGTCTGCCAGGGGCTCGCCACCGCCCTCGGCAACAACCAGAAGTTCATCGACGGCCAACGGGCCAATCCCGACGCGCAGTCGGCGGCGCGGATCGCCAACCGCGAGGCGGTCATCGCACAGATCAAGGTGCAGCAGAAGGCGTCCGGTTGCGCGGTTGGGGAGTCGGCTCAGGGCTCCCAGACCACGCAGCCCGCGCAGTCCGCCCAGCCGGCGACGACCACACCCGCGCAGCAGCAGACCACCGCACCCGCGCAGGGGACGGGTGGTGGTGGCGCCGCCACCGGCCAGCAGGTCTGCAACGGTTCGACCGTCACCCTCTCGGGCGAGGCGGGCGCCCCGGCCGCGTCCAGCAACCAGTTCCCGGCCGGGACCAAGCTCAAGGTCACGAACCTGGACAACAACAAGTCCACGACCGTGCAGGTCACCTCGGTGTCGGGCAGTTGCGTACTGCTCAACAACGCGGCGTTCGAACAGGTCCGGGAGCCGGGCAAGTTCCTGATCCGCCGGGCCCGGATCGAGAAGGTGGGGTGAGCGCCTGCACCTGACGACTGAGGAACTCCGCCGATCGGACGGCGGTACCGGCCGGGCCGCGTGCGGCAGCAGCCCCGCGGCCCGGACCGCCGCCCGGTGCGGGTCGTGCGTCCTGCTGTTCGCGGCCACGAACAGCAGGACCGGCACGTAGAGCGAGTTCACCGGGCGCGGAGCCCGGTGCGCGCCCGCAAACCCATCGCATACGAGCCGCCGCCACCGGGACCGGGAGGACCACGGTGGCCCGAGGTGTGTGCTCGCGGGCTTCGCGAGCGGGCCGGCGATGCGGACGCGCATCGCTCTCAGCGAGTGAGTCGCCGCACAGAGACACCCGGTAACACGGGGTTCACATTCGAGCAATGATCGGGAAATCGCCTGTTGACAGGCTGCCGGGCAGTACCGCGGCGCCCAGTGCCGCAGCGCCGCAGCACCCGCAGTGCGCCCAAAGACACACCCCGAAGGATGTGGCCCGTGACCTTCAAGGCTGAGTACATCTGGATCGACGGCACCGAGCCGACGGCCAAGCTCCGTTCCAAGACGAAGATACTGGGCGACGACGCCAAGGGCGCCGAGCTGCCGATCTGGGGCTTCGACGGGTCTTCCACGAACCAGGCCGAGGGGCACGCCTCGGACCGCGTACTCAAGCCCGTCGCCACCTTCCCGGACCCGATCCGCGGCGGCGACGACGTCCTCGTGATGTGCGAGGTCCTGAACATCGACATGACGCCGCACGAGTCCAACACCCGTGCCGCGCTGGCCGAGGTGGCGGAGAAGTTCGCCGCGCAGGAGCCGATCTTCGGCATCGAGCAGGAGTACACCTTCTTCGACGGGGAGCGCCCGCTCGGCTTCCCCGTCGGCGGCTTCCCGGCCCCGCAGGGCGGCTACTACTGCGGTGTCGGCGCGGACGAGATCTTCGGCCGTGACGTCGTCGAGGCGCACCTCGAGAACTGCCTCAAGGCGGGCCTCGGCATCTCCGGCATCAACGCCGAGGTCATGCCCGGCCAGTGGGAGTTCCAGGTCGGCCCGCTGGCGCCGCTGGAGGTCTCCGACCAGCTGTGGGTGGCCCGCTGGCTGCTCTACCGCACCGCCGAGGACTTCAACATCTCCGCGACCCTCGACCCCAAGCCGGTCAAGGGCGACTGGAACGGCGCCGGCGCGCACACCAACTTCTCCACCAAGGCGATGCGCGAGGGCTACGACGCGATCATCACCGCGTGCGAGTCGCTGGGCGAGGGCTCCAAGCCGCTCGACCACGTCAAGAACTACGGCGCCGGCATCGACGACCGCCTGACCGGTCTGCACGAGACCGCCCCGTGGAACGAGTACTCCTACGGCGTCTCCAACCGCGGCGCCTCGGTCCGCATCCCGTGGCAGGTCGAGAAGGACGGCAAGGGTTACATCGAGGACCGCCGCCCGAACGCCAACGTCGACCCGTACGTCGTCACGCGCCTGCTCGTCGACACCTGCTGCTCCGCCCTGGAGAAGGCCGGCCAGGTCTGATCCGCCCCGCACACAACGCGAGGAGGCGCCCACCGTCGTGGTGGGCGCCTCCTCGCGTTGCGCGACATCGGCCTCGTACGGCGTCAAGTTCACGCCAAGGACGCGTCCGACCTGTGAGAGGAGTCTCCTGCCAGGCTCCGGCTTCTGCTTCAATGGAGGCATGGCCAGCTTCCAGAAGTACACCGCGACGGGTCGCCCCGACCTGGAGCCCTTCTGGCCTTCCCGTCAGCATCACGACTTCGACCGGGTGTGTTGCCGCGCGACGAACGCGCCGGCCCTCTAAAGCCGTACACCCCGGCCTTCGGCCAGCGCGCACGACGTACGTCCTCGACGGCCCCGACCACGAACTCGCGGTCGTCGACCTTCCCGACGAACTTCTCGCGCGAAAGAGCTGACCTCTCATGGCGACCACTCGTTCCTTCTCGTCCGTCGCGACCACCTCCGCACCCGCCCCCGTCCCCGCGCGGCACCGACTCCGTGCCGTCCACCGGGACGAGGTGGTCGACGTCGCGGACTTCCTGCCGCCGGGCGCCACCTGGCTGCCCGCTCCCCCGCACACCCTGCCCGTGCTCCCCGGCCAGCCGCCGATGATCGGCTACCTGGTCCTCGTACCGGCCGACCAGCAGCCCCTGCTGCCGGTCGCCGTCCCGGACTCCCCGGCCCCCACCGACGCCGCCGTGGGGGACGACCCGCTCGTCCGCATCGACGCCGTGCAGCGCACCGCCGAGGTCGACGGGCGTCCGCTCGACCTCACCTACCTGGAGTTCGAGCTGCTCGCCCACCTCGTCTCGCATCCGCACCGGGTGCACACCCGCGACCAGTTGGTCACCACCGTGTGGGGCTACGGGCACGTGGGCGACGGGCGGACCGTCGACGTCCACGTCGCGCGGTTGCGGCGCAAGCTGGGGGCGCAGCACCGGCAGGCGATCCAGACGGTACGACGGGTGGGGTACAAGTACGCGCCTCCGACGGGGCGTTGACCCGCCTCGCAGCTCAGGAACTCTTCTGTCAGCAGATTCCCGTTCCGTCCGGCGGACCGTGCGGGCAGAGTCCTCCGTATGACACCCAAGAAACTGCTGATGCTGGGCGGTACGGACTTCGCGGGGCGGGCCGTGGTGGAGGCGGCGCTCGGCCGTGGCTGGGAGGTGACCGTCTTCCACCGCGGGCGGCGCGAGCCGCCCGCCGGGGCACGGTCCTTGCTGGGTGACCGCACCGCCCCCGACGGGCTCGCGGCGCTCGCCGACGCGTCCACCGATGGTGAGTGGGATGTCGTCGTCGACACCTGGTCGGCGGCGCCGCGGGCCGTTCGCGACACGGCACGGCTGTTGGCCGACCGGGCCGGGCGGTATGTGTACGTGTCGAGCTGCTCGGTCTACGCGTGGGCTCCGCCCGCCGACTACTCCGAGGACGCGCCGCTCGTGGAAGGGGCGTCCGAGGACGCGGAACAGACCGACTACGCGCAGGACAAACTGGGCGGCGAGCTGGCCGCCGTGTCCGCGTTCGGCGCGGAGCGCTCGTTGCTGGTGCGGTCCGGGCTGATCCTCGGGCCGTACGAGAACATCGGGCGCCTGCCGTGGTGGTTGGCCCGGATCGCCCGGGGCGGTCCCGTACTCGCGCCCGGCCCGCGGTCCCTCCCCCTCCAGTACGTCGATGTGCGTGATCTCGCGGAGTGGATCCTCGGGGCGGCGGACGCGGGGGTGAGCGGGGCGTACAACCTGATGAGTCCGCAGGGGCATACGACGATGGGGGAGCTGCTCGACGCGTGCGTCCAGGTCACCGGGGCGCGGGCGGAACTCCGTTGGACCGAGCCTTCCGTGGTCCTCGACGCCGGGATTCAGCCGTGGACGCAGTTGCCGGTGTGGGTGCCGGTGGGGTCCGACATGCATGACGCTCTTCATCGGGCGGACGTGTCCCGGGCGGTGGCGGCGGGACTGCGGTGTCGGCCCGTCTCGGAAACGGTCGCGGACACGTGGACCTGGCTCCAGGGCATCGGCGGGGTGGCCCCCCAACGCCCCGACCGCCCCCCGGTGGGCCTCCCACCGCACCTGGAGACAAAGGTGCTCACCCAGTAGCACCCTTGTCCTCGCCCCCGCCGCCCCTACCCGTCCCATCCCCACTTGGGGGCACCGCCCCCAAACCCCCGATCGGCCTGAACGGCCTCGTCCTCAAACGCCGGACGGGCTGAGAGCTTTTAGGGGCGCGGGGAACTGCGCGACCAGCCCCCACCGGCCCGCAGTCGAAAGACCACCCCTCGGGGTCTGGGGCGGAGCCCCAGGTAGGGATGATGGGGGTCCCCCCCTGCTCGAGCGAAGCCGAGAGCTTGGGGGAGGGTAGGGGCGGCGGGGGCGAGGAAAGGCCCGCCCCGGGGTGCACCTGGCACCACCCCCGTCCTGGTGCTCGGCCCACTGACCCCGCGGAGCGGGTCGGTGAGACTGGCGGTATGGAGATGTGGAGCGCCAGGGGCATACGGACGCGCGGGCCGGAGGTACTGGTCGCCGGGGGACGAGGGCTGATGCTGGCCGTCGGGGGGTACACCGGCGCGGTTGTCCTCCTCGTACTGTCCGTCGTGTCGATCCTGCTCGTCCCGGTGGGGGTGGGGATCGTCACGACCCCGTGGGTCCTGAGCGGCGTACGGGCCTTCGCGGACCGGCGACGGATCGTCGCCGCCGAGTGGTGCGGGATACGGATTCCGTCCACGTACCGGACCCTGCCCGCGGACGCGCCCCCCTGGACGCGCTGCTTCCGCATGCTGGGGGACCCGGCGACCTGGCGCGACCTCGGCTGGCTGGTGGTCGACATGACCGCCGGGTTCGTGACCGCGCTGCTGCCCGCCGCCCTCCTCTTCTACCCCCTGGAGGGCTTCGCCCTGGCGGCCGGCCTGTGGCGGGTCTTCACGGACGGCACGCACGTGGGGTGGTGGTACGGCTTCGTGCCGGTGTCGGGGCAGGGCACCGCCCTCCTCGCGGGGGCACTGGGCGCGGCGCTCCTCGTCGCCTCCTACGCCCTCTCCCCCGCCCTCCTTCGGGTCCATTTCCTCCTCACCCGCGCCGTCCTCGCCCCCGGCGACGGCGAACTCGCCGAGCGGGTCCGCGTCCTCACCGAGACCCGGCGCACCGCCGTGGACAGCTCGGCGGCCGAACTCCGCCGTATCGAGAGGGACTTGCACGACGGGGCGCAGGCGCGACTGGTCGCCATGGGGATGGACCTGGGGACCGTCGACGTCCTCATCGAGAAGGACCCGGCCAAGGCCCGACAGCTGCTCGCCCAGGCCCGCCGGTCCTCCGCCGAGGCGCTCACCGAGCTGCGCGACCTCGTACGGGGCATTCATCCCCCCGTGCTCGCCGAGCGTGGACTCGGCGACGCGGTAAGGGCGTTGGTGCTGCGGCTGCCTCTCGTGAGCGAGGTGGACGTCGACATGGACGGCCGTGCCGACGCGCCCGTCGAGTCCGCCGCGTACTTCGCCGTCAGCGAGGTACTGACCAACGCGGTCAAGCACTCCGGTGCCGAGCGCCTCTGGGTCGACCTCCAGCACAGGGACGGAACGCTCCGCATCACCGTCACCGACGACGGAGAGGGCGGCGCCCGGGTCGGCGCGGGCTCGGGCCTCACCGGCGTCGAGCGGCGGCTCGGTACATTCGACGGCGTCCTGGCCGTCAGCAGCCCCGCGGGCGGTCCCACCATGGTCACCATGGAGATCCCTTGCGCGTTGTCCTAGCCGAAGACCTGTTCCTGCTGCGCGACGGACTGGTCCGGATGCTCGAGGCGTACGACTTCGAGATCGCCGCCGCCGTCGAGAGCGGGCCCGAACTCACCCGAGCGCTGGCCGAGTTGGCGCCGGACGTCGCCGTGGTCGACGTACGGCTGCCGCCCTCGCACACGGACGAGGGGCTGCAGTGCGCGCTCCAGGCCCGTCGGGAGCGGCCGGGGCTGCCGGTGCTCGTGCTCTCCCAGCACGTGGAGCAGCTGTACGCACGGGAGTTGCTCGCGGACGGCACAGGCGGGGTCGGCTATCTGCTCAAGGACCGGGTGTTCGACGCGGAGCAGTTCATCGACGCCGTACGGCGGGTCGCCGCGGGTGGGACCGCGATGGATCCGCAGGTGATTCAGCAGTTGCTGGCGCGGCGTTCACACACCGCGCAGCCCCTCGGGCGGCTCACCCCCCGTGAGCTGGAGGTGCTCGAACTGATGGCGCAGGGACGCTCGAACGCGGCGATCGCGGCCCAACTCGTGGTCACAGAACGGGCGATCGCCAAACACACCTCCAACATCTTCACCAAACTGGGGCTGGAGGTCTCCGACGACGACAACCGGCGCGTACTCGCCGTACTGGCCTATTTGGATCACGGCAGCCACTGAGGAAGAAGGACCCACCGACGCCGTTGAATATCATTCAAACCTGTTTTCCGAGATCAACTCCTCGAAAAACATGCGCTTCTGAGCCCATTGCGCCGGAAATGACCTCACGAACTTCTAAGATTTTCCAGGGTTTCTGAACGCCTCAGGAGTCACCTGCGTACTGATGGACGCCGCTTCACTCCTGTCGGGCGCCTCGCTGCCCCGCAAGGAAGTCAGAGGAGTTCCATGGGACGCAACACTCGCAAACGACGTTCGCCGCTGGCTGTTCGCGCCGTTGCCGCATCCGCGGCGCTCGCGATCGGTGGGGGCGGATTGATCTGGGCGAATTTCTACGCCTCGGCGCACGAGACCAACTCGAGCCCGAACACCACCAAGGCCGCCGCCGCCCAGGTCGCCACCATCTCCTGCCCCGATGTCGGGCAGAAACTGACCAGTGTGCCCGCCAACGCCAAGTCGAACGTCGACACGGAGCTGGCCACGCTCGACAAGCAGATCACCGAGGCTTACGCCCGGCTGGCCTCGTCGCGTCAGGCTCAGACCAATGACGCGGGCTTCGTCCAGAACGCGATCCTGTCGCCGCTCAAGGACAAGCGGACCGCGGTCATCGGCCGAATCAAGATCGACTTCACCCGGGTGGGCGCCGCCGCGCCGACCACGCTGGACGGTCTCGCCGCCTGCACCGGCACCACCGCCGACCAGGCCCAGACCACCGCCGGTGGGCAGAACAACGGCCAGAACAACGGGGGTCAGAACAACAACGGCCAGAACAACGGCGGCCAGAACAACGGCGGCCAGCAGAACAACGGCGGTGCCTCGGCCAGCGCGGCTCCGAGCGCGAGCGCGCCGGCCAACATCGGCGGCCAGGCCGGAAACGGCCCCGTCGCCGCCGACTTCGTGGACATCACGAAGGTCGCGGCGAACGTCCAGGGCAAGCCGCAGAAGGGCGCCAACGCCTCGAGCGGTACCTTCACCACCCAGTGCGGCGTGAACGCGAACAAGAACCACAACACCGACAACGTGATCGTGGCGCCCGGTGTGACCAACGGCGCGCACCACCTGCACGACTACGTCGGCAACCAGAAGGTCAACGCGTTCTCCAGCAACCAGACGTTCCTGCAGGGCGGGACCAGCTGCCAGAACAAGAGCGACCTGTCCTCGTACTACTGGCCGGTGGTCCGTCTCCAGAACGGCACGCAGGACTTCGACCAGAACGCGGACGGTGGTGGCAAGGAAGGCAACGTCGGCAAGATCCTGACGCCCGTACAGGCGCAGATCAAGTACGTCGGCAGCCCTGCCAGCAAGGTCGTCGCGATGCCGCAGTTCCTGCGCATCATCACCGGTGACGCCAAGACCACCACCAACGGTCTGGCGAACGCCAACGCGCACTGGAGCTGCACCGGCTTCGAGAACAAGGTCCAGCTGACGACGCAGTACCCGATCTGCCCGCAGGGCAGCAACGTGGTCCGCACGTTCGCCTTCCAGAGCTGCTGGGACGGCCAGAACATCGACAGCGCCAACCACCGCACGCACGTGGCCTTCGCCGATCCGGCGAGCGGCGTCTGCGGCAACGGCTTCAAGGCGATCCCGCAGCTGACGATGCGCCTGGTCTACAAGATCGCGCCGCCGGTCCTCCAGAACGGCGTGGTGAAGAACGCATTCGCGGTGGACGGCTTCCCGGAGCAGCTCCACAAGTCGGCGACCGACCACGACGACTTCATCAGCGTCACCACCGGTGGTCTGGCGAACAAGATCGCCAACTGCATCAACACCGGCAAGCAGTGCAGGTAGCAGTCCCTTCGCCGAAGCGGTAGTCGCTTCGGCGAAGAGCCGGCAAGGCACTGAGAAGGCCGGTGGCGGGAGATCCCGCCACCGGCCTTCTGCGTGTGTGCCGTACGTGCGGCTCAGCCGCTGTGGGAATGCTGGTGGTGGTCGGTCCCGACCTCCATGTCACCGCCGAGCGTGCCGCGCAGCGCCGTGACCACCTTCTGGTCGGCGACGGCGACCCACTTCGCGCCGACGAGGTAGAACCCCCCGTAGTCCTTCGCGTCGTTGATCCACTCACGCTGGCCGCGGTCGGTGGCGAAGGTCGCGAGGACGAACTTGCCGTCGGTGTTCTTGCAGATCGCCTGGCGGATCTCGTCGGCATCCGTCTGGATGTCCGGCTTGCACTTCACCTCGGCCGCCAGATCCTCCAGACTGCCGGTCGCGGTGGCCGGGACCCGGTCGGCCGAGTCGCTCTTGGTTCCTCCCCCGCCCGACCCGCCGCAGCCGGTCAGCGCCAGCAGGGCCGCGGCCGCGACGACCGCAAGGCCGTGCCCGCTCAGCTTTTCGCGTGTCAACCTCATACGTTCCTCCGGTGCCTGTCGGCGCCCACGCCGTCGAGAGCCCCGGCGAGGGCCCTGGTCTTCGATACGGCTGCGGCGCGCCAAGTGCTCAATCTCCCCCGTTACGGACGGACAGTTCAGTCGAACGTAAGCCCACTGCGTCACGCCCTGGAGCGGAAACCGGCACACTCGTAGGCCCGTAGGCTCCGGAGTCGATCAACTCGCGCTACGGTCACGTTGTCCGATCGGCACAGCTGGCGGACCTACCGCCGGACGGGCGGAAAGTCATGCCTGTGCCGGACCCCGAGGCGGAACACGCCCCCTCCGGGCTTCCGGTCCCCGGGGTGACCATCCACCGATTCGCTCGTTCTGCTGAACGTGCAGTCACAGGATGTAGCCCAGCGCTCCGCAGCCTCCCCAGGACCGGTCGTCGACGTCGAGCAGGCCGAGGCCGCTCTCGTCGAGCACTACCCGCGGCTCGTCCGGCTCGCCTATCTGGTGCTGCCGCCGAGTCTCGGCCGCAACCGACGGGTGCTGACCGCGCACGCCCTCACCCAGCGCGCCCTGCCCCGGGGACGCACGACCGCCACCCTGATCCCGGCCCAGGCCACCGGCCGCGACGGCGACCCCGGCTACGCCCTCGTACGCCTCAAGGTCGTGCGTACGGCGCTGGAGGCCGGGGTGCCGCTGCGGCGCGCGGCCTGGCCCAGGCGGTCCCAACTGCCCCCGTTCCTGCCCCAGGTGTGGGGCCTGAGGCTCTTCCCGCGCTCGGGCGGCGCCGACGAACTCGCCCTGGACCAGCGGCTGTCGGCCCTGTCCGGTCCCGCCCGCGCGGCATACGTCCTGCGCGGCCTGGAGAAGCTGCCCGACCCCGACGTACGCAAGGTGCTGGCGGCGGCGGGCGTCGACGACCCGGGCGCGGCACTCAAGGAGGCGGGCGGTGTCGAGGCCAGGGACGCCCTGCTCCTGTCCCCCGAGTTCGACCCCTGTTCGCTGCACGCCCGGCCCACCGACCTGATGCGGCGCAGACAGCACATGAAGGCCGCGCTCGCCGCGGGCGTCGCGGCGGCCGTCTGCGGCGCGCTGCTCGCCCTGCCCATCGG
>LRTP01000236.1 GCA_001550305.1 Streptomyces diastatochromogenes | reverse complement strand
CGGCGGCGGGCCCCGGCTGCCGGGCCGCCCGCTCTGCCCGCCGTACCGACGACGGGGATCCGCGCGGTGTCGTCGGCGCTCAAGTGCCGTGCGACGCGCGAGGATGGGGTCCGCGTCGCGCCGCCTAGCTGCACGCGGAAGCTCGCATGATTGACGATGACCTGCGCCGGATCGCTCGGCACCTTCACCATGCTCAGCGCGGGAGCGTCGTCGAATCCCGACGAGCGGTCCCCCGTGGGTGTGCGGGGTGTTCTGGTGTCCACACTCATCTAACCGAGTGATGTGTGTTTAGGACACTGCTTTGACTGCGCCGATCTGTCCGGACCGCGTCAAGGTCATCCCGAACATTCCGATTGCCCCACGGGGGGTGACTCACTCAGACGTCCGCTCAAACGCCTGTTCAGATATCCGTTCGGACGTCCGTTCAGACGCGTCGGCGCGAGGCCTCGTACAGCACGACTCCCGCCGCGACACCGGCGTTCAGCGACTCGGTGCCGCCCGGCATCGGAATCCGCACCCGGAAGTCGCAGGTCTCGCCGACCAGTCGGGACAGTCCCTTGCCCTCGCTGCCGACGACGATGACGACGGGACTGCCGAGGGCCTCCAGATCACCGACCTCGACCTCGCCGTCCGCGGCGAGCCCGACCACGACGAGACCGGCCTTCTTGTACGACTCGAGGGCCCGCGTCAGGTTGGCGGCGCGGGCGACGGGCGTACGGGCGGCGGCACCGGCCGACGTCTTCCAGGCACCGGCGGTCATGCCGGCCGCGCGCCGCTCGGGCACGACGACGCCGTGGCCGCCGAAGGCCGAGACGGAACGGACGACGGCACCCAGGTTCCGAGGGTCGGTCACGCCGTCGAGGGCGACGATCAGCGGGTCCTGGCCCTCGTCGTACGCGGCGGCCGCGAGGTCCTCGGGGTGCGCGTACTCGTACGGCGGGACCTGGAGGACCAGACCCTGGTGGTTGAGCCCGTTGGTCATGCGGTCGAGCTCGGGGCGCGGGGCCTCCATGAGGTGGATGCCGCCGCGCTCACCGGCGAGCTGGAGCGCCTCGCGCACCCGCTCGTCGTTGTCGATGAACTGCTGCACGTACAGCATCGAGGCGGGCACGCCCTCGCGCAGCGCCTCCACGACCGAGTTGCGCCCGACGACCATCTCGGACGTGCCCTTGCCACCGCGCCCGCGCGGGGTGGCGGGACGGCGTGCGATCTGCTTCGCCTTGGCGCCCGCGATGCGGTTCTTTTTGTGCCCCTTGCGCATCTCGGCGGGCGGGGTGGGGCCCTTGCCTTCCAGGCCCCGGCGTCGCTGGCCGCCACTGCCGACCTGCGCGCCCTTCTTGCCGGACATGCGGCGGTTGTTAGCGGCCATGACCTACCTGTCTGTGTGAGGCGAGCGTGCGTACGTTCTTGACGTGTCGTATATGCAGTGTGCCGCCCGGAGGCCCGGGCGGCACAATCGATCAAGGCCGAGAGGCCCCGAGAAGGTCCTGCGGAGGGCCCGAGGGGGCCGCTCAGCGGGGGCCGAGCGTCCAGCGCGGTCCCTGCGGGCCGTCCTCGATGACCAGACCGGACTGGTTGAGCTGGTCGCGGATGGCGTCCGCGGTGGCCCAGTCCTTGCGGGTGCGGGCGGCCTCGCGCTGGTCGAGGACCATCCGGACCAGGGTGTCGACGACGCCGTGCAGATCCTCACCGCGGTCGCCCTCGCCGGCCCACTGCTCGTCGAGCGGGTCGAGTCCGAGGACGCCGAGCATGGCCCGCACCTCGGCGAGGCGGGCGACGGCGGCTTCCTTGTCGTCGGCGGCCAGGGCCGAATTCCCCTGTCGCACGGTCGTGTGCACGATGGCGAGCGCCTGCGGGACGCCCAGGTCGTCGTCCATCGCCTCGGCGAAGGCGGGCGGCACCTCGGCGGCGGGCTCGACGACGCCCCCCGCCTTCTCGACGACCCGCTGCACGAAGCCCTCGATGCGCGCGAACGCCGACTCGGCCTCGCGCAGGGCCTCTTCGCTGTACTCGATCATCGAGCGGTAGTGCGGGGTGCCGAGGTAGTAGCGCAGCACGATCGGACGCCACGTCTTGACCATCTCGGAGACGAGTACGGAGTTGCCCAGGGACTTGGACATCTTCTCGCCGCTCATGGTGACCCAGGCGTTGTGCACCCAGTACATGGCGAACTCGTCGCCGAAGGCCTTGGCCTGAGCGATCTCGTTCTCGTGGTGCGGGAAGATCAGGTCGATCCCGCCGCCGTGGATGTCGAACGCGGGGCCCAGGTACTTGTGGGCCATGGCGGAGCACTCCAGGTGCCAGCCGGGCCGGCCCCGTCCCCACGGCGTCTCCCAGCTCGGCTCGCCCGGCTTCGCGGACTTCCACATGGCGAAGTCGCGCGGGTCCCGCTTGCCGGTCTCACCGACGCCGGACGGCTGCTGGAGGTTGTCCAGCTCCTGGTTGGACAGCTGGAGGTACCCGGGGAAGGACCGCACGTCGAAGTAGACGTTCCCGTCCGCCTCGTAGGCGTGCCCGCGCTCGATGAGCCCGCGCATCATCTCCACCATCTCGGTGATGTGCCCGGTGGCCCGCGGCTCGTAGGTGGGCGGCAGGCAGCCGAGCACGGCGTACCCGTCGTTGAACGCGCGCTCGTTCTCGTACCCGATCGACCACCAAGGGCGGCCCTGGTCCGCCGACTTGGTGATGATCTTGTCGTCGATGTCGGTCACGTTGCGGATGAACGTGACGTCGTACCCGCGGTACTCGAACCAGCGGCGCATGATGTCGAAGTTGAGGCCCGAGCGGATGTGCCCGATGTGCGGTGCGGCCTGCACGGTGGCGCCACACAGGTAGATCGAGACACAACCCGGCTTGAGCGGGGAGAAGTCACGGATCTGCCGGGCGCTGGTGTCGTACAGGCGAATGGTCACCACTCCAGGGTAGTGGGCCACGGGGAGTGCCCCGCGACCTTCCCTCGCAAGGAGGACTTATTCGTGACATCTGCGGGCGGCCATCGCCCTCCCGACACCATCGGCACCGGGGACGGGGCGGGGCCGGCGCGCGTCAGGGCGTGCGGGCCACCAGGGCGGTGGCGATCGCCATCAGGCCCTCGTCGCGGCCCGGGAAGCCGAGGCCGTCCGTCGTGGCTCCGGAGACCGACACGGGTGCCCCGACCGCCTCGGAGAGGATCTTCTGCGCCTCGTCCCGTCGCTTCCCGATCTTCGGGCGGGGCCCGACGACCTGGACGGCGACGTTGCCGATGGTGAAGCCCGCGGCGCGGACGATCCGCGCGGCCTCCGTCAGCAGCGTGACCCCGGACGCGCCGGACCACTCGGGCCGCCCGGTCCCGAAGTGGGCACCGAGGTCACCGATCCCCGCCGCCGAGAACAGCGCGTTGCAGGCGGCGTGCGCGACGACGTCGGCGTCGGAGTGCCCCGCGAGCCCCGGCCCCTCGCCCTCCCAGAGCAGCCCGGCGCACCACAGCTCCCGCCCCTCTTCGAAGGCGTGGATGTCGGTACCGATGCCGACCTGCGGCAGCGCCACGGGCACCGGCGCGGGTGACTCAGAAGCCATCGTTGGCCCTCCTGCGCGCGAGGACCGCCTCCGCGAGGACCAGGTCCAGGGGACGCGTCACCTTGAACGCCTCCTCGTGCCCCGGCACGACCACCACCCGCTCCCCGAGCTGCTCGACCATGCTCGCGTCGTCGGTCACGTTGTCGGTGACGGTCTCGTGGGCGCGGACGAGGGTGGCGCGGTCGAAACCCTGCGGCGTCTGCACGGCCCGCAGCCGCGCCCGCTCGGGCGTGGCGACGACGGGCTCCGGCATCCCCGGCTCGCTCGCCGGCTCGACCTGCTTGACGGTGTCCGCGAGCGGCAGCGCGGGGACGACGGCGGGCGCGCCGTCGCGTACGGCCTCGATGACGGCGTCGACGGTGTCCACCGGCACGAGCGGGCGGGCCGCGTCGTGCACGAGGACGATGTCGATGCCGGGGGGCAGCGCGTCGAGCCCGTACTTCACGGACTCCTGACGGCTGTCGCCGCCGGGGACGACGAGGAAGTCGGTTCGCTCGGGCAGCGCGTGTGTGTCGAGCAGCGCCTTCACCTCGGCGGCACCGTCGGGCGGGGCCACGACGACGACCAGCGACACCGCGCGGGAGGCGGCCATGGCGCGCACCGCGTGGATGAGCATGGGGGTGCCGTTCAGCGCGCGAAGCGCCTTGGGGGCGCCCGGACCGAGGCGCACGCCCCGTCCGGCGGCCGGAATCACGGCCGCCGTGCGGCCTCCGGACAGCGAGGAGCGCGAATCGTCAGACATCGGTTCCTGTCAGGTTTGTGTACTCGGCGTGCTTGGGTATGGCCTGGGCGTGCCCCTTGCTCGAGCGAAGCCGAGAGCTCGGGGCAGTGCCGGGCGCGAGCCCTGACCGGACCCTTCCGTGACATCCGGTCGAGCAAGCTGTCCGGGCCCGGCACGCCAAGTATCGGGGACGCGGGTATCGACGCGGCATCGGGGACGCAGGCGCATGGGACACAGATGTATTCCATGGGACGCAGGTGTATTCGAGGCCACACGTTTCCGAAATCGTGCGGGTACGAACATGCCGCAGCGCCCGGCGACAGCCATCGTGTGGAGCGACAGCAATTACGTCATCGGGCACCGCGGCATTTCATTGCGCAGCTGTGCGGCCTTGTGTGGACGCCGGGACGACCGCCGGGTGAGCGGCCACCGTCTCGACTGTCTGCGTCAGGACGCGAGAACCTCGTCGAGCAGGGCCTCGGCCTTGTCCTCGTTCGTGTTCTCCGCGAGGGCGAGCTCACTCACCAGGATCTGGCGGGCCTTGGCGAGCATGCGCTTCTCTCCGGCGGAGAGTCCGCGTTCGCGCTCACGACGCCACAGGTCACGCACGACTTCCGCGACCTTGATGACATCGCCGGAGGCGAGCTTCTCCAGATTTGCCTTGTAACGACGAGACCAGTTCGTGGGCTCCTCGGCGTACGGCGCGCGCAGCACCTCGAAGACCCGGTCCAGCCCATCCTGACCGACCACATCACGCACGCCGACGAACTCCGCATTGTCCGCTGGCACACGCACCGTCAGGTCGCCCTGGGCGACCTTCAGCACCAAGTAGGTCTTGTCCACGCCTTTGATCTGGCGAGTTTCGATGGCCTCGATCAGCGCGGCCCCGTGATGGGGATAGACCACGGTGTCGCCAACCTTGAACGTCATGTGACAGGTACCCCTTCCGTGGCTATCCAGGGTAACACGGAAACGGCGTCTTCTGAATGGCGTTTTCGCAGGTCAGGGCATATCTCGGGGCTTGACAACCGCGACAGGAACGTGCTGCGAAGGGGGAGCGGAAGAGGGTATTCGCAGGTGGGAGCGGCTGTCCAGGGCAAGAGAAACGCGCACGTTACACACACCGGACGTTCCTGACCAGGGTCTGAACATCCCGGTTTGTCCCGCTCCAGGAGCTCGACTTCCGCTACTCCGTTCGGTGAGCGGAGTCGGGTACGAGACGAATCCGGAATTGATCACGGGCCGCGCCGATCTACCGATGATCAATTTTCCGGACCGCCGCGGATTCCTTACCGGAAAACCCCAAGCGGATCTCGTCACTACTCTCACGGCAACACGTACAGCCGCTTATGTGAATGGCGGACGAACGGAAGCTCAAAGTAGCTGATGAGGCGGACCGGAACCACTCGAGGACCGGGGCGCACGAGCGGCGCAACGGGGCTCGCGGGCGTCAAGGGGCGGGTCGGGTGCGGCGGCGTCGGAACGGCTCGGTAACCTAAGCCCGCTGACAGACCCTTAGGGCGGCTTTACACCGGAGCCGCTCTGCTTCGCCCACGTTCAAGGAGTTGCCGCCGCCGTGAGCAGCAGCCTTCGACGCGGCGCCCTCGCCGCCGCCGCCATTGCGTTCTCGATCGCCTCGCTCGCCGCATGCGGCGCCGGCAACAACGCACAGACGCTGGAGGTCAAGCCGGACAACGCGGCGACCAGCGTCGGCGACATCAAGATCCAGAACGCCCTCGTCATCACCCAGCCGGACACGACGTCCACGGGCCCGGCGGTGGTCTCCGCGACCGTCTTCAACAACGGCCGCACCCCGCAGACCCTCGACTCGGTCAAGATCGGCGGCGACGGCGTCGCCCAGATCACGCCCGCCAAGGGCGGCGGCAAGCTGACCATCCCCGCCGGCGGCCACGTCATCCTGGGCGGCGAGGGCAACGCCTCCGCGGCCCTGAGCAACCCCGGCGCGGCCGTCAAGGACGGCAACGCCCAGCCGATCACCTTCACCTTCAGCAAGACCGGTGACGTGAAGCTGCGCGCGTTCGTCGTCCCGGCCGAGAGCTACTTCACCAAGTGGGGCCCGACCACCATCCCCGCGGCGCCCGGCGCGACGGCCACCGGTTCCGCGACCTCCTCGAAGTCGCCGAAGACCTCGAAGTCGCCGAAGGCCTCGACCTCGCCGTCCGGCTCCGTCTCGGGCCTGCCCACCGACGCGGCCTCCGCGAGCGCGACGGCCACGGGCACCGCCACCGCGACGGCCTCCTCGTCGGCCGGCCACTGATCCAGCACGCACGAAGGGCGGTACCCCGAAGGGTGCCGCCCTTTGTCGTACGTGCCGCCCTTTGTCCTACGGGTGGGTCGCGTCGTACGTGCCGCCTTGAGACGGGTTCGGTTTACGGCTCGAACTTGTAGCCGAGGCCACGCACCGTGACCAGGTACCGCGGCGCGCCCGGGTCCGGCTCGATCTTGGCGCGCAGACGCTTCACGTGGACGTCCAGCGTCTTGGTGTCGCCCACGTAGTCGGCCCCCCACACCCGGTCGATGAGCTGCATACGGGTCAGCACGCGGCCCGCGTTCCTGAGCAGCATCTCCAGGAGGTCGAACTCCTTCAGGGGCAGGTCGACCTTGGAGCCGGAGACGGTCACCACGTGGCGGTCGACGTCCATCCGGACGGGACCCGCCTCGAGAGCGGCCGGGGTGACCTCCTCCGGCTCCCCGCGGCGACGCAGGACGGCCCGGATACGGGCGACCAGTTCGCGGGAGGAGAAGGGCTTGGTGACGTAGTCGTCGGCTCCTATTTCCAGCCCGACGACCTTGTCGATCTCGCTGTCCTTGGCGGTGACCATGATCACCGGGACGTTGGAGCGGCCGCGCAGCTGGCGGCAGACCTCCGTGCCGGGCAGGCCCGGCAGCATCAGGTCGAGGAGGACGAGGTCGGCGCCGTTGCGCTCGAACTCGTCGAGTCCGTCGGGCCCGGTGGTCGCGATGGCGACCTCGAAGCCCTCCTTGCGGAGCATGTACGACAGGGCGTCGGAGAAGGACTCCTCGTCCTCGACGACGAGCACACGGGTCACGGAAGGACCTCCGGAGCGGGAAGCGGTTCATACGGGGATGTGACGGTGGTCGTCCCGTCGGGCTGCCCGTTCTCGTCCTCATCGTCGAGTCCGGGCATGTCGTGGTCGATCCCGCGGTCGCGGGCCGCGGCCGCCTCAGGCAGCCGCAGGGTGAACGTGGAGCCCTGACCCTCGGAGCTCCACACGGTGACCTCCCCGCCGTGCGAGGCGGCCACGTGCTTGACGATCGCGAGACCGAGACCCGTACCGCCGGTCTGGCGGGAACGGGCCGGGTCGACGCGGTAGAAGCGCTCGAAGACGCGCTCCCGGTCCTTCTCCGAGATGCCGATGCCCTGGTCGGTCACGGCGATCTCGATGAGGTCTCCGCCGGGCGCGGTCACCCGGCGCGCGGCTATACCCACCCGGGTGCGGGCGGGCGAGTAGTTGACGGCGTTCTCGACGAGGTTGCCGAGGGCGGCGGCCAGCTGGCCCCGGTTCCCCCAGATGCTCAGGTCGGCGGTGCCGCCGGCGGCCATGGTGATCTGCTTGGTGCCGGCCTGGTGGCGGCACCGGTCGATGGCCTCGGCGACCAGCTCGTCCACGCGGACCGGCTCGGCGTCCTCGAGGGGATCGTCGTTCTGCACCCTCGACAGGTCGATGAGCTCCTGGACGAGGTTGGTGAGCCGGGTGGCCTCTATCTGCATACGTCCGGCGAAGCGCTCGACGGCCTCCGGATCGTCCGAGGCGTCCATGACGGCCTCGGACAAAAGGGAGAGCGCGCCGACGGGCGTCTTGAGCTCGTGGCTGACGTTCGCGACGAAGTCGCGCCGTACCGCTTCGATCCGCCGGGCCTCGGTGAGGTCCTCGACGAGGAGCAGCACGAGCCGGGAGCCCAGCGGGGCGACTCTCGCGGAGACGGCCAGGGCCTCCCCCCGTCCGGTCCCCCGCCTCGGCAGATCCAGCTCGACCTGGCGTATTTCCCCGTCGCGACGGGTGTCGCGGGCCATCTGCATCATCGGCTCGACGGCGAGCTTGCCGCCGCGCACCAGCCCGAGTGCGTACGCGGCCGAGCTGGCCTTGACCACGGCGTCGGCCTCGTCGAGGACGACGGCCGAGGACCGGAGCACGGAGAGCACCGTGTCGACGCCCGGCGGAAGCACCGGGTCCGTGTGCAGGGATGTGCGGGTGGGGCGTTTCTGGTCGCGCTCGCTCCAGCGGAACGCCAGCATGGCGATGACACCGGTGAGCACTCCGGCGATCGCTGCCGCTGCGGCGACCGCCGCGTTCACGTCCATGCCCCCAGGTTAGGCATGCCGTCACGCCAGGCCACAGCCATCGGAGTGCGACCTCGAACACTCGTCGCCCAGAGTTCACCCAGGAGCCAGGGATGGTTCATTTGGGGTGACGGAAACGGACGCGTACGGGCCGGAACGTGGGAGCGTGGGGTTCACGGGGCCCGTCCGGCGGTCCGTCCGGCGGTCAGGGCAGCCCGGCCCCGGGCCCCAAGGTGACGTAAGAGAGGGACAAACCAAATGCGTGACGCGTACCACGAGGAACTTGACTCGATCGGCGACGGCCTGGTCGACATGGCCCGGCTCGTCGGATCGGCGATCGGACGCGCCACGACGGCCATCCTCGACGCCGATCTGAAGCTCGCCGAGAGCGTGATCGCGGCCGACCAGAAGGTCGACGATCTCCAGCACGAGCTCGAAGCCCGCGCGATAGCCCTGCTGGCCCGCCAGCAGCCGGTGGCGACGGACCTGCGTATCGTCGTCACCTCGCTCCGCATGTCCGCCGACCTGGAGCGCTCCGGCGACCTGGCCCAGCACGTGGCGAAGCTGGCCCGGCTGCGCTTCCCCGAGCGTGCGATCCCGCATGACCTGCACGCCACGATCCTGGAGATGGGCCAGCTCGCGCAGCGCCTGATGGCGAAGGCGGCCGAGGTGATCATCACGAAGGACGTCGACCTGGCGCTCCAGCTGGAGCAGGACGACGACGAGATGGACCTGCTGCACCGCACGCTCTTCCAGCACCTGCTGGACGACCGCTGGAAGCACGGCATCGAGACCGCCGTCGACGTCACCCTGCTGGGCCGTTACTACGAGCGCTTCGCCGACCACGCGGTGTCGGTGGCCAAGCGCGTGGTGTACCTGGTGACGGGTGAGCACGCGGACGATCTCCAGCCCGACATTCAGCCGGTCACGGGGGCCGAGGGCGTCTGAGGTCCGGGAGCGCCCGGGGCTGCCGTCTCACTCCGGGGGCGCGGGCGAGCCTCAGTGCGCCGTTGATGCGCCCAGGGGAGCGGGCATGCAATGGGGGTAGGCACTCGCGCCTACGCCCGGGCGCCCAGGCGTACAGGCGTAGGCACCCGGCCTCGATGCCTCATTGAGGCCTCATTGAGGAGGACACCATGGCCGATTCTCCCGCCACGCCCGACCCGACCCTGGACCGCGAAACCGACCAGCCCGCCGACATCAAAAGTCTCCCGCTGTTCGGCGCCTGCGGCTGCGGCTCCGGCTGCGGGTGCGGCTGCCAGTCGGGCAACCCGTGCCAGTGCGGCTGATCACGTAGCCCCACCCAGAGGGGCCCCGTCACCACGACGGGGCCCTTTCTGCATGCGGTCACCGGACCGGAGGCTCCGCCAGGACCCATGGCACCGGGTCGCGCGGGATCACGGCGCATCGTCGTCGACGGCACGACGTAGCGGGGCGGCTTCGCCGACGGCCGACCTATTTCCCGGCCCTGTGCTGGACGCCGGGCATGTTCGCCGTCACGGAGGGTTGGCCGCCATGCGGCAGGCACCGGTCGCGGCGCCGCCCGGCGTGCCGACCTGGGTCAGGGCGCTCACACAGCCCCGCAGGTCACCGTGCACACCTTGGGTGCACGCCGATCTGACGGCGTCCGAAACTTCGACGCCCGTTTGACGGACCATGTTCGTGCAGGCCGGGATGTCCGCGTGGGCGGCGGGGACGGCGAAGGCCGCGCCGCCGAGTGCGAGGGTCAGACCGGTGAGGACACCGACGATACGGGCCGCCGTGTGCATGGGAGGCACCTGCTCTCCGGGGTTGGTCGGGGATGCGCGGATTCAAGGTGCCGAGCAGCGGAGGCGCCCGGTGTACGGCCGTGGCCTCGGGCCCGGCACTCGGCGGCTCGGCAGAACTGCCCCTCCTCTGTTCGACGCTAGAACAACCCGCCGCCGCGCGCACTGCGGCCCGACGGCGGGACCCACTTGACCGGCGCATTCCGCTCGCCGGGCGGTCCCACCGGTGCGGGGCAAGCGCGCCGGCCCGGGCGCCGCCCCGACGCCGTGCTCGGCGACCGCGGGTACGACCCGACCAGTACCGCCGTCTCGCCTTGGTCCCTGGGCGTGAGGCCGTCGATTGCCCGACGCGCTACTGACCACGGCTCCGGGCTGGGCACCCACCACCGGGTTGCCGAGACGACCTTGGCGACGGCTGAAGGCGTCCCGCCGCGTTCCGGCAACCGGCAACCGGCAGAACGAAAGGGGCGAGCCGCTTCGGCCCGTTGGGCTGTCACACCCGTAGGGCTGTCACAAACGAGGAAGCCGTCTTGTCTCTCTGTGGACAGTCCTTGTTTGGAGGAATGCATGAGCGCTGAGCACGCACACCAGCCCCCAGGCGTCGAGGTGATCACGACCCTGCCGGAGGCGGCGGCCCGGATCCCGGCCGACGCCGAGGCCCGGACCATCCGGGTCACCCTGCCGCCCGGTGACCCGGGCGCGCCGCCGCACCGGCACCCCGGGCCGCTCTTCGGCTACGTGACCCAGGGCGAGATCCTCTTCGAGCTGGAGGGGCAGCCGCCCCGGGTGCTCAAGGCCGGTGACGCCGTGTTCGAGCCCGGGGGCGACGTGATCCACTACCAGGGCGCCAACAACCTTTCGGACGCGCAGTCGCAGCTGGTGGTGACGATGTTCGCGCCGCCGGGCACCCCGGTTCTGACCGTGGTCGGCGCGGAGGAACTGGCCGAACGGCGACACCTGCGAGTTGCCCAGCCCTGATGACGCCCCGGCCGCTGCCGTGGGCTGACGCGACGGCCGGGCGGAGTCGCTGGTGTACGTCCTGGAGGAAGTCGTCGGCGAGGTAGTGCTGACGGTGGTCGCCTGCCTTGCCGTCGCGGGTCTGGCCCTGGCGATCGTCCGGGGATGGGAGAGCAGCCCGCTCATCACCGGGGGCGTAGGTGGTGCCTTGCTGGTCTTCCTCGGCTATGGCGGCTGGGAGCTGCTCCGTCCCGCCAGGCCAGGGAGGCGCGGGCGACTGGCCGGCGTGGCGGCCGTCACGTTCGCCGGGGCGGCTCTGTTCGTCGCCTACGCCTGGTCTTGCCCTTGCTCCTGAACGGTCGGGCTGGACACCGGCCTTCTGCGACGGTCCGCACTCGTACGTGGTTGTCCGCTACGTGTGCGCGTTGTCACACAGTCGGGGGGTGCCCCGTACCCCTGTTGAGGCGTGAGTGTTCGCGGCACCTCCGGCAATGCCGTGACGGCGACGAGGGTTGCAGTCGCGGTGCCGAAGGATTGCGGTGATGCTGTCAGGGGGAGCGTGGCCGGCCTCGCACGGGCAGTGTGCGTCGGTGACCGCGCTGTACAAGAAGGGTGCTGCCATGACAACGGTGCCGGACAGGACACGGAAAGGCCCCGGAAGGCCCGGCAGCGGCGAGACGATCAACGAGGCCTCCTCGTTCGCCGGGATCATGATGCTGCTCAGTGGGCCCCTCAGCATTCTTATGGGCGCGTCCGGCATCGCACAGGACACCCTGTTCTCCGCGTCCCTGTACGCCTACCGGTTCGACCTGACCGCTTGGGGCTGGATTCACCTTGTGATCGGAGTGGCACTTGTCATCACGGGCCTGGGAGTCCTGACAGACAAGAGCTGGGGACGCGGGGCCGGTGTAGCGGTGGCAGGGGTCAGCCTGATCACCCAGTTCATGTTCGTTCCGTACTACCCGTTGTGGGCCATCCCCGCGATGACACTCGACCTCCTGATCCTGTTTGCCCTGACGAGGGTCCACATCGAGACCAGGGGCGGCCGGTAGATCCGGCACTTCACCCTCCACCGCAGCACAGCACCCCCCAACAACCCACCACTCTCCCCAGCTCCCGTCCCGTACGCCGATCACGTTGCCGTGGAAGGTCGCGGACGGGCCACCGGTGACCAAGCGGCTGATCTTCACCGGACCGCGCGGGGGCCACGTCTGGCGTACCTCCCTCAACGAGGAGGTGTGGAAGCGGGCGCACGCCGGTGCCGGGGTGATCCCGGTCCCCGAGCGTCGACATCAAGGCGCTCGCCGAGTACCTGGGCCACTCGGACCCTGGCCAATTGAGGCGACATGGCGACTGAGGGCTCGTACTCTCCGGACCAGGCCAGGGACGGGGAGAGCAATGACGGAGTACTTCTTATTGGTGTGCGACGACGTGCCTCATGACGTGCTGCTCACCGACCCTGGCGCCCGTGTGCTGGACGTCGCCCAAGTCGTACGTCGACTGACGGGACTGAGTCTCTGGCGCAGCAAGGTTCTGGCAACGCAGGTGCCCGCGAGGATTCTCGACGGCGTGCTTCAGGAGGACGCAGAGGCGGCGGTCGCGGCTTTCCGCGATGTGGGAGCACAGGCAGAGGTGAGGGCACAGCCTGAGGCGGAAATCGTCAAGGCCTGACGGCCCGGTCAAGCAGCAGATGGCCCAGAGAGGGCCCAAGGCCATCGCAAAGCCCCCTACTCGCGAATAACCCGCAGGTAGGGGGCTTGATCAAGTCAGGTTAATTCTTCTTGCCCTGGGTCTGGCGGGCCCGTCTTTTGCCCCTGGTCAGCAGGGTGCACACCCCAACCGACCTGCGGCTGAGCGGTTGTTGATGGTCGTCATTGGTCGTTGCCGGTCGTCGTCGGAGGTCCCAGGGAGGTCCCGGCTCAGGGCTCGCTTCGCGCCCCCTGAAGGCCACCACGATTCAGGGCGGGTTTCTGCGGTTGCGGTATTCCGCTGCTGTACGACCTCTCAGTCCTGCTCCCCCTGCTCCGCAAACGTGTCCTCCTGACGGCAGCAGGAAACAAGGGGACACCGCAGCCGTAGTGTCAGACCGGTGCGTCATGCTCACCGGCATGAACGAAGACGCCTTCTGGCAGCTCATCGAAGAGTGCAGGCCCACGGGACCGGACCCTGACGCCGAACGGCTTGCAGCTGAATTGAGCGACCGCCTCGCCCAGTCCCCGCTGTTTGTGGTCACCGGCTTCGCCGAGCAGCTGTCATGGACGCTCTACCGTCTGGACCGCAAGGAACACGGAGAGGGACTGTCCGGCGACGCCTTCCTCTACACGCGCTGCGCGGTCGTCGCCGCCGGCCGCACCGCGTTCGAAAGCGTCATCCGAGACCCTGCGGACTTTGTCCCGTACGTCACCGACCACATCTGGGCCGAGAGCCTGCTCTACGCACCCGCCCATGCATACGAACGCATCACCGGCGAGATATGGGACCGCGACACCCGCTACTCCTATGAGTCGTACTCGAACACCGCGGGATGGGCTGACTGAACGCCGTCGCTCACGTCTGGCGACGAAGTCGAACCCGTTGATCCTCCTCACGGAATTAGTGCCTGATCCCTCTTGTCGCGTCACTTGTCGTCTGGCTTGTCGCTTGTCTTGTCGCTTGTCGCTTGTCGGCTCGCAGGTCAGGCCGCGTTTCGCGGTCCCTGTCGAGCGCCTCCACCTTGTCGCGCGACAAGCGACAAGCGACAAGCGCAAGGGCGTCGGCGTGCCTGCTCGCGCTACCGGACCCGTCGGCGGGCGAGGGTGCGCATGCCGCCGGTCAGGCGGCCTACCTGGCCGAACGTTTGGCAAAGCAGGCACGCGAGCGCGGCGCCGCTTGTCCGCACAGTGCCGAATCCGGTAGGTGACCCACGGGCCGGTCGTCGGACGGGAACCAGCCGTAGGGGCGCCCCCGCTGTGCAGCTTGCGGCGAGAATTGAGTCGGCTGGAGCGCGGTACTGACGTTGCCGACCGCCCGTTTCTCCAGGCCGCTCGCCGAATAGTGAGACCTAAATGCCTCTCAGGGTCGGTGGGATGTCCGGACCGCGGTGCGGTCGCGCACCACCGGACCAGTCCCGAGTCAGCCGGTGGCTGCCGCCTTCAGCTTCTCGACCTGCTTGGCCATCAACAGCTGCGGGACCGCAGGCACCTTGGCGGCGTTGAGGTCGAGGCTCGCAAAGACGGCCATGGACGAGCCGATACGGATGTCGACCAGGCGTATCGTGACGGCGTGGCCCTGGACGTCGCCCGTCGCGTCCAGGGTGACAGCGTCGTCGCCCAGCGCGGGACCCTGCTGGACGGCGAGCCGCACCCGGGTGATGCTCCCGTCGTCCGAGCTCTTGCTCTTGTAGGTGGCGCAGGACTTCACGGCCACCTTGAGGGCGGTCATGGCCTTCTCGGCGTCGCCCGCCTGGTAAGAGACGAGACGGCTGAAGATCATCGCTGATGCCTTCGCAGGCTGCGGATAGTCCTGGTCCACCGCGGCGGACGGCCTGATGGCCGCGTCGTTGGCCCCGATGTCGGCGATGGGCTGGCAGCTGGCGGGCATTGTGGTGTCGGCCTTGCCGAACATGTCCTCACCCTTGTCGGGCTTTGACGCCTTGAAGCCGGCCGGTACCTCCGCACTGGTCAGCAGGGCCTGCTGCAGCGCAGCCTTGGTCAGCGTTTGGTCGACAGGTGACGGAGAAGCCGGCGCCGACGCGGCGGGGGCCGGAGTGGAGGCGGTGGGGGAGGCAGCAGCACCGTCGGTCGCCGTGTTGCTGCTGGAGCAGCCCGAGACGGCCAGCGCCAGGCTGGCAACCAGCGCGGCACCGGCAAGACGGGTGGTACGAGACATGAACCATCCTCTGTTGTGGGTTAATGAGAGCGGTCAGATTAGTACGCCGTACGGATATCCCCGGAAGGGGACCGGTCAGGACCGTACGTGCAGCCGTGGAAGTGGGTCCCCTGCCCGCACAGCTGCGGCCACGTCGACCAGCCGGAGATCCGCCCCAGCATCCTGTACGGACTGGTCCCGCAGCGCAGCCCTTCCGCCACGCCGACCCACCGCGCCCACTGACCCGCTAGGAAGGACGCCCATGCCGTTCATCCCGCCGGGAGACGGCGGGCGTACATTCGGCTGCCAGGCGAAACGAGGGGATGAAGTCGTGAAGTACATCGCAGCGTCAAGCACCCCGACACCACGGGGCCGATCGAACTCGAGGTCGAAGCCGAGTATCTCTCCGACGCGGAGAACAAGGCGGACGAACTGTTCGAGTCCAAGTTCCACGCAGTGACGTTCGGCATGGGGGTCTGCTGCACGCCTTCCCGCGCATCGGGTCGCGTCAGCTCGGGTCGTTCCAGCCGAGCCACATCCGCGAGTTGGTGACACAGCTCGAAGAGACCGGCATGTCCGGCTCGTACGCCCGCGTCATCTTCTCCAACGTCCGCGCCGTACTCTCCGCCGCCGTGGAGGACGGATGTCTACGCCGGAACCCCTGCAACTCGCGCACGGTGACCCCGCCGGCCATCGGTGCGCGCCGTGTCGTCCCCTGGGAGCATGAGCGCGTCTTCGCCGTGCGCGCCGCCATGGTCGAGCGCTTCCGACCGATGGTCGACGTGGGCGCCGGATGCGGTCTGAGGCAAGGGGAGATCCTCGGACTGTCCGTCGATGACATCGACTTTGAGAGCGGCACTCTGCACGTGGTGCAGCAACTAAAACTGAGCCTGAGCAAGGCCGTGTTCGCGCCCCCGAAGGGCGGCAAGCTCCGTGACGTACCTCTGCCCGACCCCGTGGCAGAGGCGCTACAGGAGCACATCAAGCGGTTTCCGCCCCTGGAGATCAAGCTCCCCTGGATGCGAGCGAACGGCCAGCCGGTGACCCGGCGACTCATCTTCACGGGCCCCAACGGCGGACACATCTGGCGTACGTCGCTGAACGAGGATCATTGGAAGCCAGCGCTCGCGAAGGCAGGCGTCATCCCGAAGGCCAAGAGCCGCGAGCACGTCGGCGCCCGCGAGCACGGCATGCACGCGCTCCGGCACTTCTACGCGTCCGTGCTCTTGGACGCCGGAGAGAGCATCAAGGCACTCGCCGAGTACCTCGGACACTCCGATCCGGGCCTGACGCTGAAGGTGTACGCGCACCTCATGCCGAGCAGCCGGGACCGGGCCCGGAAGGCTCTCGGCAGGGCACTCCGGCCCCAAGATCACTCAGGCTGAGGTTCCAGGGAGGTTCCACAGCACGAAAATGCCTCCCGCCCGCGCCGTCTGCGCAGGTGGGAGGCATGATCACAAAACCTACTTCTTCTTGCCCTGGTTCTTGACCGCCTCGATCGCGGCCGCGGCCGCCTCCGGGTCGAGGTACGTGCCGCCGGGGTTGAGCGGCTTGAAGTCGGCGTCGAGCTCGTAGGCGAGCGGGATGCCGGTCGGGATGTTCAGGCCCGCGATGTCGGCGTCGGAGATGCCGTCGAGGTGCTTGACGAGGGCGCGCAGCGAGTTGCCGTGGGCGGCGACCAGGACCGTGCGGCCGGTGAGGAGGTCGGGGACGATGCCGTCGTACCAGTACGGCAGCATGCGGAAGACGACGTCCTTCAGGCACTCCGTGCGGGGGCGCAGCTCCGGCGGGATCGACGCGTAGCGCGGGTCGTTCGCCTGCGAGAACTCGCTGTCGTCGGAGAGGGGCGGCGGCGGGGTGTCGTACGAGCGGCGCCACAGCATGAACTGCTCCTCGCCGAACTCGGCGAGGGTCTGCGCCTTGTCCTTGCCCTGGAGAGCGCCGTAGTGCCGCTCGTTCAGACGCCAGGAGCGGTGGACGGGGATCCAGTGGCGGTCGGCGGCCTCCAGCGCGAGCTGGGCGGTGCGGATCGCGCGCTTCTGGAGCGAGGTGTGCACGACGTCGGGCAGCAGGCCGGCGTCCTTCAGCAGCTCACCGCCGCGGACTGCCTCCTTCTCGCCCTTCTCGTTGAGATTGACGTCCACCCATCCGGTGAACAGGTTCTTCGCGTTCCATTCGCTCTCGCCGTGGCGGAGGAGGATCAGCTTGTACGGTGCGTCGGCCATGCGTCCGAGCGTAATGGAAGCCTTCGTCCCCTCGCGCCCCTGCCCGGAAGGCGGACAGTTGACGGCATCTGTTAATTGAGTGGCCCCCGGAGACCTCCCGCTCGTAAGTTGCCATCAGTACATGAGCCGCTTACATCCGTGGGGGACGACCGATGCCACTCGCCGTCATGCGACGCGCCGCCCGAGAGACCGTCTCGGGGCTGCCCCGCGAGTTCTGGTGGCTGTGGACCAGCACCCTGGTCAACCGACTCGGCGCTTTTGTCGCCACTTTCATGGCTCTGTACCTGACGCTCGACCGCGGCTACTCCGCCTCGTACGCGGGTCTCGTGGCGTCCCTGCACGGCCTCGGCGGTGTTGTCTCCTCGCTCGGCGCGGGCGTGATGACCGACCGGCTCGGGCGCCGGCCCACGCTCCTCGTCGCACAGACCTCCACGGCCGCCTCCGTCGCGCTGCTCGGCTTCATGCACGACCCGGTGAGCATCGCCGCGGTCGCCTTCCTGGTCGGCATGGCCAGCAACGCCTCCCGGCCCGCCGTCCAGGCGATGATGGCCGACATCGTGCGGCCCGAGGACCGCGTCCGGGCGTTCTCCCTCAACTACTGGGCGATCAACCTCGGCTTCGCCGTCTCCTCCATGGCCGCCGGTTTCATCGCCGAGTTCAGCTACCTCGCCGGCTTCCTCATCGAGGCCGGCATGACCCTGGCCTGCGCGCTCCTCGTCTTCGCGAAGCTGCCGGAGTCCCGGCCGGTGCAGAACGCCAAGGAGGCGAAGGACGACGTCGGCCTCGGGACCGTGCTGCGCGACCGGCGCTTCATGAGCGTCGTCGGCCTGTCCTTCCTCGTCGCCCTGGTCTTCCAGCAGGGCTCCGTGGGACTCCCCGTCGCCATGGGCAGAGCGGGCTTCACACCCGCCGACTACGGCATGGCGATCGCCGTCAACGGCGTCCTCATCGTCGCGCTGCAGATCCCGGTCACCCGTTTCATCCAGCACCGGGATCCGCGCCGGCTGCTCGTGATCTCCTCGGTCCTCGCCGGGTACGGCTTCGGGCTCACCGCCTTCGCCGGGTCGGTGGGCGTCTTCGCGCTCACCGTGTGCGTGTGGACCCTGGCCGAGATCGTCAACGCGCCCACCCAGACGGGCCTGGTCGTCCAGCTTTCCCCGACCCATGGCCGGGGCCGCTACCAGGGCATGTACACCCTCTCCTGGTCACTCGCCGCGCTGATCGCTCCCCTGATGTCCGGCGTGGTCATCGACCGGTTCGGGGCCGCGTGGCTGTGGGGGCTGTGCGCACTGGTGGGCACGGTGGCCGGGCTCGGGTACGGCCTGCTGATGCGGCGGCTGCCCACGGAGGAACCGGCGGTGGAGGCCGGCCCGGCGGTGGCGAAGCCCGAGGTCAGCGCGGCCTGACGCCGACTCGCCGCGCCACCCGCACCCCACGCGGTCCCAGCAGCTGCGAGCCTCCCTCAAGCACAGGAGCTCCCCGAAAAAGCGCCCCCGCCCGGCCTCACGGATGCATCCGCGCCCCCTTCACCACCTTGTCCACCGCGTTCCGGGGCCCGTACACGGCCAGCCCCACCACATCCAGTCCAGCCGTCGCGACAGCCCGCACCGCCGCCCGGTTGTCCCGGTCGTTGCCGGTGCCGAAGAGATCCGACGTGAAGACGGCCCGGGGCAGCGCACGGCCGAGCGCCCTGCCGTGTGCCGCCACAAGGACCTCCTTCGTCCCCTCGAAAACCAGCACGGGCTGCCGGAACATCGGCAGATACGCCACCCCGTCCGCGTCCTCGTACGGCTCTCCGATCACCTCGGGGACCTGTGTACCCAGGCCGCTGACCAGGAAGGACGTGACATTCAGACGCTGCCAGGGCTCAAGGTCGTCCCGCAGCAGGACGACGATCTTCGTATCGAAGCGGATCGGTTCACTGTTCATGGATCGAGGTTCACTGTTCATGGATCGAGACTGCCGACCGCGGTACGACGCCGTCTTGTACGTTCTTTGCATGGTCGCTCAGCCGGAGGTCTCCGCCTGGCGCTCGCGCGTTCCGGGTGTCGTGGAGGTCTTCCACGCCCACTTCACCGAGTACGCCTATCCGATGCACGTGCACGAGGCCTGGACGCTGCTCATCGTCGACGACGGGGCCGTACGGTACGACCTGGACCGGCACGAGCACGGCACCCCGCACGACACGGTGTCCCTGCTGCCGCCGCACGTCCCGCACAACGGCTCCCCGGCCACCGCGCACGGTTTCCGCAAGCGCGTCGTCTATCTCGACGGCACGCATCTGGGCGAGGACCTCATCGGGTCCGCGGTGGACGGGCCCGACCTGCGTGACCCCGTACTGCGACGGCGCGTCGGCCAGTTGCACACCGCGCTCGGTCACCCCGGTGACGAACTGGAGGCCGAGAGCAGACTGACGCTCATCGCCGAGCGGCTGCGCACGCATCTGCGGCCCAGCACTCCCGCCGCCACCCCGCGCGACTCCCCCACCCTCGCCCGCACCCTGCGCGAACTCCTCGACGGACACCTCACCCAGGGCATCGGCCTCGACGAGGCCGCGCGGCTCGTGCACGCCCATCCCGCCCATCTGGTACGGGCGTTCAGCGGCGCCTACGGCATCGCACCCCACCAGTACCTGATGTCCCGCCGTGTCGACCGGGCCCGCCGTCTCCTCCTCGAGGGCCGGCCGCCGGGCGAGGTGGCGTCGGCGACCGGCTTCTACGACCAGTCCCATCTCACCCGGCACTTCAAGAAGTTGGTCGGGGTGACTCCGGGGCGCTACGCGCGCTCCAGGCCGGCGTGACCGCCGTGGGTACGCCCCACACCCCTCGCGGTCACCTTCGTCGGGTACGACACGCTCGGCCGAGTCAGAGGTCCCGCTGGGCCTCGTACAGATTGCGCGGGCGTACGACGTCCGTGGTCCCGTACAGCTCCAGGCGGGAGTGCAGGTCGCCGGTGAAGTCGGGGACGTCGATCTGGTCGAACTCGGTCACCTCGTTGACGCCGACGGTGGCGGAGTAGGGCGCCAGACCGTCGATCTTCATCAACCCCGCGCGGCCGTTCGTGACACGTATGTTCCAGTGGGTGAAGCGTGCGCCGAAGAGCGGACCGGCGCTCGCGTCGCCGCCGTGCCGGCCGTTGTTGTCGACGGTGATGTCGGTGCGGACGTTGGCGAAGGGCAGGCCCCGATGGGAATCGAAGGTGCCCATCCGGAGGTCGCCGCGCGACCAGACGTTGTAGGAGGAGAGGCCTTCCACGTTGATGCCGTGGAGCTGGGTGTTCGGCGGGGCCGGCACCGTGCGCTGTTCGATGGTGAAGTCCTCGACGAGGTTGTCGTGCGAGCCCTCGCGGCAGAAGTACGGGTGGTGCGAGCCGCGGCCCGCCACACGGGTGCGGCGCAGGGTGCAGGCGGAGGCGGCGACGAATCCGAAGCCGTTGTCGACGTGGCGGACCGTCACGTCGTCGACCCAGCAGTCGTACGCGCACTGGAGGACGACCCCGTTGTAGCCCTTGTCGAGGAGGTGTGGGGACTGGGGCGTCTCGACGGCCTCCAGGGTGAGGCCTTCGACACCGGAGCCGGTCAGCGGTTCGACGTGGGTCGTCAGACGCGGGTCCCACTCGGGGCGTACGTCGAGGGGCAGCGGCCGCTCCAGGGTGACCTTTCTGCCCCGCACACGCGCGATGCGTACGGGCCACTCGTAGGGGACGTAACTCGTGAGCTTGGTCTTGTCGTCCCAGTAGTACGCCTCAGGACCGGGGCCGCCGCCCGACATGTGCTCCAGGAGGGTGTGGTCGGCGTCGTCGGCGAGCCGCAGGAGGACGAGCCGGCCCGGCTTCAGGGGGCGGGGGTCGGCGACCGTCACCGACCAGGAGCCGCGGGTGGCGGGGGCCACGGTCGTCAGGGTCTCCCACTCGTCGCGCTTGTTGCCGGTCCAGCCCTCGAAGGGCCAGGCCTTGTCCTTGATGGCGGCGACGAGCGAGTCCCAACGGGCCGTGGGCGCGAGCCAGATGAGGCCGCCCGCCCAGGACCAGGACGACTTGTCGCCGCCGTAGCGGGAGCCGTAGACACCGATCAGCTCGGTGAGGTTCCTGGTCGCGTACAGCTTCGTACGGTCGCTGCCGGCGCCGCGCAGCACGACGTTCGAGTGGCCGATGCGGATCAGGCCGTCGATGCGGAAGGTGCCGGGCGGGATGAGCACCGTGCCACCGCCGGCCCTCCCGGCAGCGGCGATGGCACGGTTGATCGCGGGCGCGCAGTCCGTGGTGCCGTCCGCGACGGCGCCGTAGGCGCGGACGTCGGCCACGACGGGGCGGCGCGGGAAGCGCGCCGACCCGCCCCCGTGGCCGGCCCTGCCGACGTACGGGATCTGCGGGTGGGTGAAGGGGCTGCGGGTGAACTCCCGCCAGATGGTGGGGACTTGACCTGGGTCATGAGGGCGTGCGACAGCGGTCGCGGCCGTCGCCGGTCCGCCGGTCACCATGGCGGTCGCCACGGCCACGGCACTGCCGAGCAGGCCCCGTCTGGTGATGCTCACGTAGTCCTCGCTCATACCCCGCCCGCCTTCCGTCGCATTCCATCGGCTTCCATGGATGTGAATGAAGTTCAGATCTGCGTCGGCGGTGAGCATGCCACTGAGACCCCTGGCCGGGAAGGGGTCGTGCACTACTTAGTTGGACTGGACCTGGAATTCAGCCAGCGGGACGCTGGGTCAGGTGAGTGAACGCATCCAGATTGCGGGTCGATTCGCCGCGGGACACCCGCCAGGCGTACTCCTTGCGGATCGCGGAGGCGAAACCGAGCTCAAGGAGAGTGTTGAAAGCGCCGTCGGCGGCCTCCAGGACCGAGCCGAGCAGCCGGTCGACCTCGTCCGGCGTGACCGCGCCGAGCGGCAGTTTGCCGACCAGATACACGTCCCCCAGGGGGTCGACCGCGTAACTCACGCCATAGAGCTTGAGATTGCGCTCCAGGAGCCAGCGGTGAACGCCTTCGTGGTTCTCGTCGGGGTGGCGGATCACGAAGGCGTTCAGCGACAGGGAGTGCTTGCCGACGATCAGCGAGACGGTCGTCGAGAGCTTGCGGGTGCCGGGCAGTTTCACGACGTACGAGCCCGCCTTGGGGCTCTCCCACTCCAGCTCGGCCTCGGTGAGGACCTGCTCGATGATCGACGCTGCGTCAGCCATGGAGGGAGCGTACGTCAGGCGTCCGGCGGACAGACCCTCGGGCGGTGCGCGCGTCAGCCCTGGTGGGCGCGCACCTTGCGGCGGTGGGCCTGTACGGCGGCCGTGTACACGTCCGCCGTGGCGGCGGCCGCGGTGTCCCAGCCGAAGCGCAGGGCCTGCCGGGCGACG
>LRTP01000235.1 GCA_001550305.1 Streptomyces diastatochromogenes | reverse complement strand
CGGCCGCGCGCCGAGGCCTGGCCCACGCCGCACGCCTGGCCGGCGACTTCCCCACCGCCCTCGCCGCCGCCCAGAATCTCGGCTGGGAAGGCCGCCACCAACGCGTGTTGGGTGACCTGTACTGGCTTCAAGGCCAACCCGAGCGTGCCGCCGCGGCCTACCTCGCCGGACGCACCGAAGCCGAACTGCACTGCAAGGCCGGCGAGGCCGCCCACAGCCAGGCCCTGCGCGCATTCGCCATCGCGCTCTACTCCCCCGACCGGGCCACCGCGGAAATCGACCTCGCCCACCAGCTCCTGGCCGGCCTCAACCTGCGCGCCACCACCATCAACGTCCGCCGGGCCGAACTCATCCGCGATGCCGGCAGCGACAGCGTCGACGACCAGATCGCTACGCTGCGCACCGAACTCGATATAGCGGGCCTCAACTCGCTGACACCCGCGATCGAGCTGGCCTGCGCCTTTCACCAGGCCGTCCTTGACGACCACACCGCACTGCACGCCACGCTCACCCGGCTACGAGAACACACGTCCGACGAAGATCACGCCTACTTCGTCGACATCGCCCAGTTCATGGCCGACGTGCCTGTCGATCAGGCCTCCGGAGTCCGGTGGCTCGACAGTGAGCAGCACATCCGCAGCCGCTGGCGTGGCCTGGTCATCGCCCGGCAGGCGCACCTGAACGCCGGGCACTGACCAAAGAAGGGGGGGCCGTTTCCCGCGGGAAACGGCCCCCCCTTCGTCCGAGGCGGCGCGGGTCAGGTGGGGTTCAGCGGAGTGATGCCGGTACCCGCGTACAGCTCGGGTTCCAGCGACAGGACCGTGAGCGGCTCTCCCGCCTTCACCGCGTGCCAGGCGATCGCAGCAGCGTGGGCCACCGGCCAGTCCACGCTTCTCCAGTCCATCGCATCCACAGCATGAGCTGCGGTGAACGGAACGTTCTCCGCGAACCGCAGGGATGCCGCGTGCTTGCCTGCGCCCGCAACCTGCCGTTCGGCAGCGAGCACGGCGAGGGAGGGGATGATGACACGACCGGTACCACGTGAGGCCTCGATGTAGAGGCCCGTGAAGAAGGAGTCCGCGCGGTACAGGGCGGCCAGAGCGGTGTGGTCCAGGACGGCCGTCAGGTTCATGCGGCGCCGCCGCCCTGATGGGCACGGATCTTCGCCCAGGCGTCCTGGCCGTCCTGCTGAACCTGCTCGGTGTACTCAATGCCGAGCTCACGGGCGGCCTCGACAACACGCTGCTCCCGCTCGGCTTCCGTGAGCTCGCGTGTGGCGAGCTCTTCCAGGAGCTCGGTGATGGTGGTGCCGCGCTCGTCGGCGAGGATACGCAGCCGGTTGCGTACTTCCTCGCTGGTCTTGATGCTCGTCGGCTTGCTCATGCCGGTGATTCTACCGCCGGTAGAACCACCGGGGCAGTGCCCTCGAGCCGACGGCGCTGCCCGGCCTGGATGATCCATCAGTCCATGTACGCCATTGCGATGCGCCTTCCTCGATCGTGCAAGTCGTCGGTCAGCTGGTAGCTCCAACTGGCCTCACGCAATACCTCTCCTTCTGTGGCTTCGGTGGTGAGAGTCCGCCCGTGCGCCGGGCCGTACATCAAGATCACTGTTGTCAGGGCGTGAACCGTAGGAGGCTCTGTCCCATAGCGTCGCGGGCACAAATCAGCCACTTGCACGTCTTTGGGCCAGCCGCACCCGCCAGCAGCCCCGCGAAATGCTCCGCTGCCCCGTGGCGCCTGCGAAGTCGCCCGCTGACCTGACCGACGATCTTCACGAGAGTCATCCGCCCGTGACTGGCCCGAGCATCCCGAAGCCCACGCACACCAGCCCACTTGACCTGCAGCTTTCACGATGAACACCACTCATTGCTGCCCCGGCACATCGCCCGGGCAGCAATGAGGTCGGTCGAAAGGCCGGCTTACTGCTTGTCGGCGAACTGCGGGTCCTTCTTCTGGTTGTAGATCTCCGCGCCGGATGCGTTGTAGGCATGCACGTAGGGGCTGGGGCCCACATAGTGCGGGCCGGGGTCGTCGGTGGAGAGAGCCGCCGCGTAGACGAACGCGCCGCCTGCCATGACCGCCGGGTACTGCTTCGGGTTGTCGCCGTAGCTGATGGTGATCTTGGCAATGTCGGATGTGTAGTGCCCGGCGCCCAGCATGACGTACTGCCCCTTGCCGGCGGGCTCGCGGATGGAGTCGAAGTACTCGATCATGTGACCGGTGCCCCACAGGCGATTGTTGATGAACGTGGGCGGGGAGTCCTGGCTGTTGCCCTTGTCGCCCTTCGACTCGCATTGCACGTACTGATCGGCTGAGTCGACGGCGATGACCACGCCGTCCCAGTCCTGCGAGGCGATGGGTGCGCGGACCGCGGCCACCGCGTGGAATCGCGATGCATCCGAGCCCAGGCAGGAGGCCAGGATCCTGGCGACTGTCCCGGCGTCGATCGGCGTCGTCGTCCCGCTGGTGATGGAGAATGCGTCCGGGGCGGAACTCGCGCGAGCCGAGGACGACGCCGAGCCGGCTCCGGCCGACGCGGAGCCGTGCGTTGTGCCCGGACTCGGTGACGAGGCGGCGCCCGTCGGGTCTCCGGCGGGGCCGGCGAGAAGCGGCTTGGCATCCCCTATCCCGCTGAAGACGGCCACGGCCGCGACGCTCATCGCCGCAACGCCGGTGGCGATGCCTAGCGGCACTCCCCACCTGCGTCGCAGCGAAGCACGGTTGTTCTCTGGGCCGATCTTCATCAGCAGCTCCTCTCGGGTCCGCCGGTGGTTCGGCAGATCACGATCGGAAGGAGCCGCAGGAATGCCCCGCGTGTGATTCATCGTGCGACCTCTTCCGCGTTGACGGGACTCTTCGAACTGAATGACGCCGGAGCCGCAGCTCCGCCAACGAGGTCGACCCCCAGCCTCCGCCGCGCCCGGTGCAGTCTGGACTTCACGGTTCCGACCGCCACCCCTAGCGCTGCCGCAGCCGCCTGCTGATCCAGGCCCGACCACACGCAGAGCTCGACGACGTCACGTTCGTGGCGCGGCAGCCGAGCCAACGCCCGGTGGATTTCCGACATGCGACGCTCGTCGTCGACCAGGCCGGCGACACGGTCCGCGTGGTCGCCCACCGGCTCGTCATGCGAGACGAGCCGGCGCAGCAACGCCTCGGCCCGCCGCAGCCGCCGCCTGGTGTTCGACAGCAGGCCGTCGGCGATGCCCAGCAGCCACGGCAAGGCCGAGTCGCGGTCCAGCACCGTCTCCGATCGCCGACGCCAGGCGTGCAAGAACACGGTCGACGTGAGGTCTTCAGCTTCGGACCAGTCGGCCGTGCGCCGGAACAGGTGGTTGTAGACGGTCTTCCCATGACGGTCGAACATCCGACCGAACGCCTCCCGGTCGCCGTCGACGGCCCTCGCCCACAGCTCTCGGTCGGATATCCCTCCGACCGGTACGGCGGGACCAGCATCGTTCAGTTCCATGCTCTATACGTGTCCGGCAACCGGCCGAAGGTTCCCACTGAGATAGCTCCGCTTGCCTGGGCTTTCCGTTCCGACTGTCATCGATCGGCAAGTCATCTGCCGACCGGCCGCCTTCCACTCCCTGACAGTGGCTGTGCCGCCATGTCATGCGACCGCTCGCAGGGCGTTGCCGACGACCTTCGCCAACTCGTCGGCGGACTCGGGGGTCAGACGGTAGAACCCCTGGAGACTGACCGATCGTTCGAGACGGCCGTCCACCACGTATTTCAGACCGCGGGTCTGGCCTCGGCGGTTACGCCAGGTAAGCCCCGCCAGAAGATCGCCGGGGATCAGGGTATCGAAGCGTACGGGCGTCGCGTCCACGTGCACTGCCGCAGCGCCGCAGCCACCGGCGCCGAGCATCGACCAGTCGCCGTGCCCGGGAAACGCCGGGTCCTGCCACGTCTCGGGGGCGGTGCCGCAGCAGTCGCGCCGCTCCCTGTCGATCACTCGCATCCGGCTCACCACGAACACGGCGCACCGGTTGACGTGCAGCGCGTACACCTCGTCCCCGACACGGGCACCCGACCAGGCGGGCAGGGAGGAATGGACGCCGCTGAAGGCGACGGGCGGCCGCTCGCCCACGCGGCCCGTCTTGCGCAGGGCACGGCAGGTGTCATGGGTCCACAAGACGGTGAAGGCATCAGACATGCCGTGATCCTATGAACGAGCACTGACAACCTTGAGCAGGACAACGCTCGTGGGGCCGGCTCACCCCCGCCTGCGCGGGGAGGACAGTGCCTGAACGGAAAATCTCCCCGCACCAGGGCAGGCTGCGCCCGTCGTTGGCTAGGGGTTGGACGGGGTTGGTGGTCAGGCTGCCGACGTGAGGGTGACGTCGTGGCCGAGGGCTTTGAGCTGGCGGACAAGGTCGCGGGTTCGGCGGGTGGGGTCGACGAGGTGCTGGTGGTAGTCGGAGCCGAGGTCGGTGTACGGAGTCTCGGGTTCGTTGAGCAGGTGCCAGACGACGACCAGGAGTGAATGGCCGACGGCGACCAGGGCTCTCTTGCGGCCGCGGCGCTTGACGATGCGCTTGTAGCGGGCGCCGAGGAAGGTGTTGGACCGGGAGGCGGACAGCGCGGCCTCGCCGATGGCGCCCTTGATCCACGGGTTGCCCTTGCCGGTGGGGCCGGACGTGTTCTTGCCTCCCGACTGCATAGTCCGTGGCGCGAACTTCGCCCACGAGACGAGATGGTCGGCGGTGGGGAAGACAGTCATGTCCGGGCCGAGTTCGGCGAGCAGTATCTGGGCGGTCCGCATCCCGACGCCCGGGATGGTGACCAGCTTCGCCACAAGGTCCGCCCCGGCACCGGGCCGGCTGCCACCGCTCGGATCTGGGCACGGCAGTTCCTCGACGGCCTGAGTGGTTCGCACGGTCAGTGCGTCGATCTGGCCGCTGAGGAAGTCGATGCTGTCCAGTAACGTCCGGCACAAGAACGCATGGTGGTCCTCGAACTGGCCGGTGAGGGCTTCGGCCAGGGCTGCTTTCTTGACCACCATGCAGCCTCGGGCCATCTCGGCGAGCGCCCGTGGGTCTCGTTTACCGGCGATCAGGGCCTCGATCATCGAGCGGCCGGAGACGCCGAAGATGTCGGTGGCGACCGAGGACAGTTTGATCTGGGCGTCTTCGAGGATCTTCTCGACGCGCTGTTTGTGCCGGCTCCGTTCGCGGATCAGCACTGTGCGCATGCGGGTGAGGTCCCGCAGCTGCCGGACCGGCTTGGGCGGCACGAACGAGGGCCTGAGCATGCCGCGTTCGGTCAGCCTGGCAAGCCAGACGGCATCGAGCTTGTCGGTCTTCGGCCGGCCCGGAACGTTCTTCACCTCACGCGCATTGACCAGCCAGCAGTCCAGCCCGCGCGCCTCAAGCAGGAAGAAGAACGGCTTCCAATACGCGCCGGTGGCTTCCATCACGACCCGGGTGACACCCTGGCACACCAGGCGGTCGCCCAGTTCGAGGATGCCGATCGTGCTCGCCGGGACGTTCCACACTTCCTGGGTACGCCGCCCCTCCCTGCTGGGATGGGGCAGGCGCATACACACCATGCCCGATGCCTTGGCGATGTCGATCGCTGCGACGCGCTCCACCAACTCCGCAGCCTGGTCGGTCACTTCCGTATCCGCCATGTGCTTCCCACCTCGCTCCTTCCTCGTTCGGACGGTCACGGGTGCGGCTGACCGGGAGCGGAAGGGACGGTCGGGATTCTGAACGGCGTGCTCGTGGCAACAGTGCGTGGTCCCTCAGGCCAGCTCCGGCACCAGACTGTTTCGCGGGATCGATCTCCCAAGGCACTACCGGCGTCGGCGGTCAGCCGCACTACCGATTTTCACGCCGGCGAGGCGTCCCGTCAGGGACATGGTGGACTGTTTCTGAACCTCGGTGTGGAACGAGGCCTTGCCGCGGGGATCCGTCGGGACCCATCCGTTCGGCGCAGCATCACCGCGGCGGCTCACCAAAAGCAGCTAGCAGGGGCTGCGCTGAGAGCTGTCGACTGCATCGTCCGCTAATACTTCGACCGCCAGCCCCACGGCCGGCTCGACGACGGAGCCACCGTTCTCCCGCCGAATGGCGCGCCGGTCACCAGCACGAACGGGACTGTAGTACGTCGATCCGCTCGTGGGTCTCGGCGTCGATCACGACGGTGGCATAGCAGTGCCACCGGCGCAGAGCGAAATCGTCGACGCCGATCACGCGGGGCACCCACCCGACGGACAACGGATGCGCAGCAGGACGCGCAGGGCAGTGTGGCGCGACAGTCCCACGGCGAGTATCGCCAGCAAACGTGCCCCCGCCCGGCCCGCTAACTCCTTGACCACGGCCTTGATTTGCCTGGTCAGTCGAGCGGTGCGCCGCTGGTAACGCTCCAGCACTCCCGGCACCTGCTCGCGGAAGGTGTGACGGCACCCGAGCGTGGGACACGCCAGACGCCGCACCCGGACACGGACCACGACCCGCCGCCCGTCCACCGACACATCGGCCACCGTCCGCAGGTGAAAGCCATGCACACGGCCAGACGGCGCCCTGCAACTCGGACACGGCACCGGTTCCTCCGGCGTCCGCGCCCGCACCAGAATCCGCTCGCCCTCGTCGGCCACATCCTCAATGACCAGCGGCGACAGCCCTCAAAACACCACATCTACAAACTCGTTGATATTCCGCACGTCACTTCAACGACGAATCAATACGCTCCGTCACCACCGAATGTGAGACAGGGCCGTTGATTAGAAACTCCCCCTCACGGACGTGCCCACCCCTCCCGGTCCCACCCGACGCCAGCTGCTGCCGATCATCGAGGTCCGACGGGTGGCCGCCGAACACCGGTGACACGGCTGCACGGCCTGCCCCCGCGCCGCCACAAGCCCTGAGGGGCTGGGCCGGCACCGTCCCCAGGGCTTCGGGCGGGGAAAGCCGTGGCGGTGCAGTGGTTGCCGGTCAGCAGGTGCATGCTGTTGCGCCGCGGTTGCCTCCGGACGGGAGGCAATGCGCCCCGTGGTCCCGGCCTGTCGGCTGTGTCGATCCGATGCTTCCGCTCCGTGCCGGTCACTGCAACTCCTAGGATGAAGCGTTGCTGGCTGCCCGCGCGGACGGTGCCGACCATGGGGGCCATGACCTCGTCCCCCCGTCCTACAACCACCGCCCGAACCGCGGGCGATTCCGCCCGGCCGGTCGCTGGCCTGACCAGGGCCGGCCTCGCCGTGCTGATCACCGCGGTCTTCCTGCCCCAGGTCGACTTCTTCATCGTCAATGTCGCGCTTCCCACGATCCAGTCGTCGCTGGGTGCGAGTGCTGGCGCGCTCGAACTCGTCGTCGCTGGCTACGGGACGGCCTATGCCGCGACACTGGTCCTCGGCGGGCGGCTGGGCGACATGATCGGCCGTCGGCGGATGCTGTTGATAGGGATGTCCTGCTTCGTGCTCACCTCGCTGGTCTGCGGGACGGCCCCTGGGATTGGCGCCCTGGTCGCGGCGCGGATCCTGCAGGGGGCCGCGGCGGGCCTGGTCGTCCCCCAGGTGATCGCGACACTCCACGCGACGCTGAGTGGGGAACGGCGGCACCGGGCCCTAGGGCTGTACAGCTCCGCCGCGGGCGCGGCGATCGTGGCCGGCCAGCTCGTCGGTGGCCTGCTGGTGACCGCCGACGTCGCGGGCACCGGATGGCGGCCGATCTTCCTGGTCAACGTGCCGATCGGTGTGGTGGCCCTGATCGCGGCCGGGCGCCTCGTCCCGGCGTCCCGCTCGCCGCACCCACTCGGGCTCGACCTGGTGGGGACGCTCCTGTTCGCCGGGACCCTGGTGGCCCTGCTGGTGCCGCTCGCGGAGGGACCGACGATCGGTTGGCCCCCGTGGAGCTGGGGAGCGCTGGCGCTGGGGCCGGTGCTCGCGGCGGCGACAATCGTCATCGAACGCCGCGCCGAGGCGGCCGGGCGGGTGCCGCTGCTGCCCCCCTCGCTGCTGCGGCTGCGGTCGATGCGACGCGGCTTCGCGATGCACCTCCCCTTCATGCTCACCTACGGCGCCTTCATGTTCGTGTTCGCCCTCACCGTCCAGACGGGCCTGCACAGTGGGGTGCTCGGCGGGGGGCTGGCGGTCCTCCCGCTGGCGGTCGCCTACTTCGCCGGGTCCCTCGCTGCGCCGCGCGCCCTCGCCCGGTTCGACACCCGTCGCGTCGTCGCCGTCGCCGCGGTGGCCGTCGCCCTCGGTCTCCTGGTGCTCGTCCTGGTCACCGTGACCACGTGGCCGAACACCGACTACTGGGCGTTCGCACCGGGACTCGTGCTGGCGGGGGTCGGCCAGGCGCTCGTCTTCGCCTGCCTCTTCCGGCTGATCCTGCTCGACGTCCCCGAGCACCTGGTGGGGGTGGGGGGCGGTGTGGTCACCACGGTGCAACAGTCCGGCCTGGCGCTCGGGGTGGCGACGCTGGGCACGTTGTTCGTCGGGCTTGAGAAGACCGGCGTCGGGACCGCCTTCGTGGTGTCGCTCGCGGTCCAGGCCGCGATCATGCTCGCGATCGCGGCCGGCTCGCTCACTCTGCCCCACTTGCACGCGCGACCGGGGGACACCGGGGTTGCGGTCGACGTGTGATCGCCCGCGGGGTGGCGTGGCCCAAAGCGGTTTGATCCGCCGCCGCGGCTGATCGTCGGGCATGTGCCGCTGACCCGGGGCAGACGGCGAGACGGTGGCGGATGCCGCTCTGGCCGGTCTGCTGCGCCTGGGAGGGCTGACCCGACGACCGGGCCGGCTGAGCGCGGGGCTGGCTCAGCCGGCGTCGGCGACCAGCCTGGTCAGCCGCTCGACGGTGTGGGGGTCCGCGGGGAGCAGCACCTGCAGCCGGGTCGTCGAGCCGGGCGCGACCCAGGTGTTGGAGACAGTGAAGGTCATCCGACCAATCGCGGGGTTGTCGATCTGTCGCAGCACACCGGCGTCGACACCGCGGACGGAGTGCCGGTCCCACAGTTCGGCGAACTCCGACGACTCCGTGCGCAGCCGCGATACCAGCGCCTTCCATCGGCCGTCGTCGACGTGCTCGGCCATGGCGACGCGCAGGTTCGCGACCTGGCGAGCCGCGGCCTGCTCCCAGTCGACGATGCGCTCGCGCCAGCGAGGCTCGGTGAAGGTGAGCCAGACGCAGTTGCGCTGTGCGATCGGCACCTCGTCGAGGTCGGTGATCAGCAGGCGCATCGCGCTGTTGTAGGCGAGCAGGTCGAACTTGCCGTTCTGGATGCAGGCGGGGTAAGGGTCGAGCTTGTCCAGCACGGCGTGCAACTCGGTGCTCACGGCGTTGCACTCCGTGACCACGGCGTCGTCCGCAGCACCGGCGAGCCGGTAGAGGTGGTGGCGCTCGTCGTGGTCCAGGCGCAGTGTGCGGGCGAGCGCGTTGAGTACCTGCGGCGAGGGGCGCACGTCGCGGGCCTGCTCCAGAGCCGTGTACCAGGTGACGCTCATCCCGGCGTGCTGGGCGACCTCCTCCCTGCGCAGACCGGGGGTGCGCCGCCGAGTGATCGCAACGATACCGAGCTCGCTCGGCGACATGCGCTCGCGCCGGCTGCGCAGGAAGACGGCGAGCTCTCGGCGCCGGACAGACGCGCCGTCGGACTCACCGCGGCTCTCAAGACCGGAGGCATTGCCGGAACCGGGCGACGGGTCGACCGGTTCCTCGGGCCGCGGCACGGTGTACACAACCATCAGGATCCTCCGGGGGGCAGCCACCCCCACTCAGTCTGGAAACTAGCATCAGCAGTGACTTGATACCAGTCTTGGGACCGGAAACGATACGGCCATCGGCCTTTTGCACCCTGCTCTGATGGAGCCCTCCTACCGTGTCCGCCGTTACGTCCCCCTCGCCGCATCCCGCCGACGCACGCCACCTGCTCGTGATCGGTGCCGGCCCCGGCATCGGCGCAGCCACTGCCCGTCGCTTCGCCCGCGACGGCTACCGGGTGACCCTGGCTGCCCGGCACCGGGACAAGCTTGAAGAGCTCGCCGCCGACCTGCACCCAACCGGGGCCGAGGTGGCCGTCGTGCGCGTCGACGCGGCCGACCCCGGAAAGCTGCGCGAGGCGTTGAGCTCGCTCTACGCGGCCCCTAACCCGCCCGGCGTCGTGCTGTACAACGTTGCCCAGCTGACGCCAGACGACCTCCTGTCGGCCGCGCCCGAGGACCTGCTGGGCGCCTACACCGTCGACGTCATCGGCGGGGTGGTGGCCGCCCAGGTCGCAGTGCCGGCCATGCGAGCCTCCGGCGGCGGCACGTTGCTGTTCACCGGTGGCGGTCTGGCCGACCAGCCGCACCCGAACCTCGCCACGTTGTCCCTGGGCAAGCTGGGTCTGCGCAGGGTCGCGAACCTGCTGGGCACCCAGCTGGCCGACGACGGCATCCGGGTCCTCACCCTCACGGTCAACGGGGCGGTCGAGCCGGGCACCCCGTTCGACCCCGATCACATCGCCGAGCGCTACCGGCGGGCGATCGACGACGCCAAGCCGGGTTTCGTCGACGAGCACTTCAACGGGGCCTGAGCCGACGCCATCCAGACCAGGGGAGCAGCCCGCTGGCGTACTCGCCGAGGTCGTCCGTGAAGCCGCAGACCGGGGGTTGGGGGTTGTACCACTCATAGTCAAGCCGGGCGTGTTCGCGCATCCCCATGACCGCAGGAGTCAGCGAAGTCGAGATACCGGCCCACCATCGGCCGGGACCGTTCTGAACGGAGAGGCCGTCATCGTCGCCGAGGCGGGGCCGTCTGGTGGGCCTGGCCGCGTTGCTCCAGTGCGCCATCGAGCTCGGTGACAGCAAGTGACTCGACTCAGGGGACCCGTGGCGAAGGCGCCCCCGCACCGACCAACGATCACTGAGCATGGCCACCCATCACTGGACGGCACAGGCTGTGACTCGCAGAGATAGTTGGCCAATGCGGCCTCGACGTTGTCTCGGAGCTGCGTGGAGGCGTGCTTCGATCCAGGTGCGCCCCCACCGCGTCGCCTGTGTGGCTGTCAGGGTCACCCCAGCCCCGGCAGGCTGCGCAGTTCCACGATCCGCAGAAGCCGCGCAAGGAGCAGGAACAGCAGGACCATCGCGATGCCGCCCGCAGCGAGCGAGAGCGCGGGCGAAGAAACTGACGTCAGGCTCTGGCTGCAGGAGCGGGCGATGAGCCACCCGGCAGCCCCGGCGACGGTGGCGGCTGCGGTCAGTTCTGTGTAGGTGCGACTGATCCGCCGGCCGTCAAGGAGCCCCTCCGTGCGCCGCCGCAGGCGCAAGGCGGTCAGCAGCAGGCCGATCGCGTAGGACAGAGCGTAGGCGGCGGCCATCCCCGTGACTGCCCAGCGCGGGGGCCACAGGATCTGTTCAGCCAGTTGGAGACCGGGCAGGGTGAGTGCCTCTCCGGTTGCAGTGACCCGGTTCGGGTTCTTTACTAGTAGGTACAAATCTCACTAAACCGTGCGGTCCGTGAGGTGGCGTGGCGGAGTATTCAGTCGTCGACGAGGGCGTCACAAGGTGGACGGGCATGGATTGCCGCGTGTCGGCGTGCGTGCCGTGCTCTCTGCAGGTCTCCGGGTGAGCTACATAGAGGAAGAAGCGAACATCCTGGGACAGCTTGATGGCAAGGTCAGTTTGGTGACTGCTCGACCGGGATCGGTCTGGCTATAGCCCGTCGGCTTGTAGCCGAGGGTTCCACCGTGCACCTCACGGGCCGGAACAGAACCGAGCTGGACGCAGCCCTGGAAACCCTCGAGGACCGGGCCGTCGCCATCCAAAGCGATGTCTCGAATTTCGACGAAGCTACGAAGCAAGGAATCGTGTCCCATGCTCGCCATTCACCTCACCCAGTTCGGGGAGCCGGAGAAGAGCCTGAAGGTGGTGGACGTGCCCGAGCCCCCGGCACCCACCGCCGGACAGGCGCTGGTCCAGGTCGAGTACGCCCCGCTCGACCACCACGACCTCCTCCTGGCCCAAGGCATCTACCCCGTACGCCCTGAGCTGCCGACGGCTATCGGAAACGAGGGTGTCGGGACGGTCGTGTCCGTAGGGCCCGGTGTCATGGAGGTCAGCCCCGGCGAGAGGGTCCTGCTGCCCTTTGGCGTCTTTTCCTGGTCCGAGCAGGTGGTGGCCGAGGCAGCAGACCTGACCGTCGTGGACAAGTCCATCAGTCTTGAACAGGCAGCGATGCTCACCATCAATCCCGTCAGCGCGGGGCTCCTGGTCGGCCTGCGTGACCTTGCGGCCGGTTCCTGGGTGGTGCAGAACGCGGCCAACAGCGGGGTGGGCCGGTCTGTCATCGTGTTCGCCAAGGAACGAGGGCTGCGGACGATCAACATCGTTCGCCGCGCGGAACTCGTGGGCGAACTCCGTGATCTCGGCGCCGACATCGTGGTGGTCGACTCGGCGGACGCCGGCGGGCGCGTGCGGGAAGCCATCGGCTCCGATCCGGTGCTCCTAGGCCTTGACGGTGTCAGCGGTGCGGCGACTGCACTGTTGCTGGACGTACTGACCGACGGCGCCTTGCTGGCGATCTACGGATATTTGAGCGGCCAGCCGTTCACGCCCGATCCTGACGTGTTGAGGACGAAGAACATCACCACGAAGGAATTCTGGATGTACCAGGACGAGTTCCTTCCCCGGCTTCCGGCTCTGAACGCGGAGTCTGCGCGGCTGGTCTCCGAGGGAAGACTCGTCCTGCCCTCCGCGCCCGTCTACAAGGCGGCGGATTTTCCCGAGGCGCTCGCGTATTTCCGGGAGAACGGCAAGGTCCTGCTGGACTTCAACCCGCATCGCGCGTAGGCGCCGCCGCACCTGCCGCTGAGGCCGGGACCATCCCGACAGGAAAGCGGCCGGAGTCGATCACGCAGCTGCTGCCGGGGCGCCGGCACGGCCCCCGACACACGATCAAGGATGGGCAGCATGGCCGCACAGAGCACTATCGGCATTCTCGGAGCGGGAGAGATCGGCCGGGCCGTCGCCGACAAGGCCGTCAGCCACGGCCATGAGGTACTCATCGGCAACAGCCGGGGCCCGGAGACACTCAAGGCGGTCGTGGCACAGCTGGGGCCGAAGGCCCACGCCGTGACAGCCGAGGAGGCGGCGCAGCCGGACCTCATCTTCCTCGCGGTACCGTTCTCCGCCGTACCGGACCTGACCAGCCTTACCGACTGGTCCGGGAAGATGGTCGTCGACACGACGAATCAGTTCGCGGCGGCCAACCCCTGGCGGGGCCGGTATGACGTCGGGGACCTCACGGGCAGCGAGTGGGTCGCCGAGCGCCTGCCCGGAGCGCGGATCGTGAAGGCGTTCAACAGCCTCTTCGCCGCGTTCATCGCCGCGGACCCCCAGCACAAGGAAGGCCGCCAGGTGGTCTTCTACGCGGGCGACGACACCGATGCGAAGGCGGCCGTGGCCGGCTTGCTCGACGAATTCGGATTCGCCGCCCTGGACCTCGGCGGTCTACGGGAGGGAGGCCGGCTGATGCAGCTGGACGGAGCACTCAGCGCGAAGCACCTGCTGCTCATGGACGTCGGCTGACGCCCCGGCCACGCCCCACACGCACCAGCGCGCAGGAGGAGAATCATGAACCGTCGTGTCGTCTGGACCCGTAGCGGGACGCCCGCCGACGTCCTGACCGTCATCGAGGAGCCCGAACCGGAAGCACCCGTGCACGGTCAGGTCCTCATCCGCGCCACGGCCTTCCCGGTCCACCCTGGTGATCTCCTAGGCCTGGAGGCCTTCCCTGCGACGGCTGCAGGGCCGGTACCAATCGGCGTGGAAGCGACCGGCTTGGTGGAGGCCATCGGCCCGGATACGCGCGTGGCTCCGGGCGTCGAGGTCGGCGGCCGTGTATCAGTCTTTCCCCTGCCGGGGGGATGGTCACAATGGATCCTGGCTGACGCCGAGATGGTCGTCCCCGTACCTGATGAGCTGTCGGACGAGGTCGCCGCACAAATGCTGACGAACCCGCTCACCGCGGTGATGCTGCGCCGTGAGGCAGAGCAGCACATGGCGTTGGGATACGACGGTTATCTGATGCAGGCCGCCGCTGGCTCGTCGGTCGGGCGGCTGGTAACGGGCGTGATGCAGTACCACAACGTGGGCCTGGTCAACGTCGTCCGCAGTGACCGCGGTGCCTCCGAGCTGCGCAAGCGGTTCCCGGACGTCCCGGTCGTGGCGACAGAGAATCCGGGCTGGGCCGATGAGGTCCGCAAGGCAGCTGGCGGCCGCCCGCTCAGTGTGGCCTTTGACCCTGTCGGCGGAAAGCTGACGGAAAGCCTTCTAGACCTGTTGGCGCCGGGCGGCAGGCTGGTCATTTACGGGGAACTCGCCGAGGAGCCGATCTCGGTGCATGCGTCGACGCTGCTGCATCAAGCGCTGACGGTGCGGGGCGCGAGCCTCGGCCGGTGGCTGTTGGAAGCATCCGCCGAGAGGCGGGCATCCGACGTCGTCGCCGCGACGCTGATCGCGCTGGCGTTCAAGGACCAGTTCGACGTGGCCGCTACGTACGACCTCGGCGAGCTGGCCACCGCCGTGAAGCACGCGGTGCGGCCCGGCAAGGTCGGCACCGTCCTCATCCGCCCCTAGTAGCCGCTGCTACTTCAGTTATGGAAGCGAGGAAGTCATGATGACCGTGGATGACGTCCGGGAGCTGGCGCTCTCTTTCGCCGGAGTCAGCGAGTCGCGTCCGTTCGCCCCGGACCGCGTGGTGTTCAAGACAGCGGCGAACAACAAGGTGTTTGCCATCCTCAGTGGCCATGAGTTCCCGGACGACCAGGTGACAGTCAAGGCCGATCCGGAGCGGGTCGCCGAGTTGCAGAACCGCTTCGAGGCAGTGCACCCGGCGTACAAGCTGAACAAGCGGTACTGGGTCAACATTTCGTTGGCTGGCGATGTCCCGGACGAACTGATTCGGGAGCTGATAGGGGACAGTCACGACCTGGTCGCACCGTGAGCCCAGCGCTTCCAGGTGCACATGTCGCCGACGCTGCGCGACAGGAGCATCGGCCACTGGGGTGCCAGACACCCGACGCCGCCGCGAAGACGTTCGCGATGGCGGCCAAGGACCAGTTCGACTAGCTGCCACCTACGGTCTCGGCGCCCTGGCAGAGGCCGTGCAACACGCGCAACGGCCCGGCAAGGTCGGCACCGTCCTCATCCGCCCCTGGTAGACCCCCTGTGCTGCTGCTGGTCGCCCTGTGTCAGGACCGGCTCACGGCGCTGAATGGTCCTCCTGCCGATCCGGCGCCGGCTCGTTCGTGGACACGCGGGGAAGAAGGGCCAAGGCCTGCTTGGCAGCCCTGATGACAACCTCCGCTGCGGCTCCCGCCCTGCCCAGGGCCTCAAGTCCCCGCAGCACGGCAAGGAGAAGGCTTGCGAGCCCGTCCGTGTCCGCTTCGGCATCCAGCGAGCCCTCCTCTTGGGCCCGGGCGAGGCAGTCCGACAGCTCGCTGTGCATTCCGCGGACAGTGGCAGCAATCCGCTCGGCGACGGTCTTGTCGACTGCGGCGAGTTCCGTGGCGCTCCTGGCCATCATGCAGCCGCGCCGCTCCACGTCCCTACTGATCGCTTCGGAGATGTCGCATACAAGGCGTTCCAGCTGCGGGAGGGCCGGTCCCGGGCCGCGCAGAGCTGAACGCCAGGCTCCGATCGCGTCACTGTTGTAGCTGTCCAGAGCCTGCAGAAACAGGGCGTGTTTGTCTCCGAAGGCCCCGTACAGGCTTCCGCGTCCCAGGCCTGTGACGGCGCTCAGATCGTCGATGGAAGTTCGGTCGTAACCGTGGGACCAGAACTGGTCGCGCGCAGCCCGAACAACTTCCTCGTCGTCAAACTGCCGAGGCCGGGCCATGAGAAAACTGTACGCCGTGTGTGGGGCATTACGGGAAGAAGGCAGGACAGTACGAGCCTGTTTCGAGGCTTGCGACACCGGCTTGCCCGAACGGCCAAGCTTGTGCTGCCCGCCCGCTCGCTCTCAGAAGGGTACCCCGGGAACCCCTATGACCCGATGAACGGAAGAAACAGCGGAGGCACCTTCGCCGACCGCGGCGGCGACACGCTTGATTGACCCATGCCGTACATCGCCTGCAGCAAAGACGCGGGGAATGCTCGTTTCAAAGGGGAGAGGGGAGCGTTGCAGTTCCTTCCAGCACGGCCCCAGATTTTTGTCCGCAATGTGCACATCGGTGTATACGAATCCGTCCTTGTCGGCTGCGCAGGCTTCATTCAGCCAGTCGGTTGCCGGTGTTGCACCTATGAAGCAGAAAAGTCCGCTGCATCTCAGCAGCGATTCGACGCCAGTGGCGGAGTTTCTGATCCTGATGGCCTCCAGGGAATCTTCCCCTTCGAGCGCTATCACTTCGCTCGACGTATGCACGGTAACGCGCGGATCCGCGAGGAGGCGGCGAACAAGATAGGAGGACATGCGAGCCCCGATGTTGTCGCGGCGCAGGATGATGTTCACTGCAATTGATTTACCGGCCAGGAACAGAGCCGCTTGCCCTGCAGAGTTTGCCCCTCCCAACACGGCCACCGATCTGCCTGCGCACGAACGGACTTCTAGCTCAGTCGCAGCGTAATAGATTCCCGCGCCTTCGAAGTGTTTCCAGCGGGCGATTGGAAGGGCCTGGTAGCGGGCGCCGGTGGCGATAATAGCGGCGCGCGCAACAATATCCGTGCCGTCGGACAGGGAAATCTGTATCCGGTCGGCAAGGGGCTGGAGTCCTACGGCACGCGAAGGCGAGTAGATGCGAGATCCGAATTTCAGCGCCTGTACGGCGGCAAGGCGGGTCAGTTCCGCGCCGCTGATTCCGTTAGGGAATCCCAAGTAGTTCTCGATGCGGGAACTTGCTGCTGCCTGTCCTCCAGGACCCACGGCGTCAAGCAGAACAGTTCCGAGTCCTTCGGATGATCCATACACCGCGGCGCCCAGCCCGGCAGGGCCACCCCCGATGACAGCGAGGTCTATCTCTTCATCCTTGATTCTTTCATGTGACAGTCCCAGATTCATCGCGAGGCTTCCGGGCGTGGCGTTGCGCAGCGAGCGCCCCGGAAGGAGAACGGCAGGCAGATCACCTGCGGTGAGCGAAGCGAGCCCCATCAGCAGCAATCCGTCGGGGGTTGCGTCGTCCATCCAGCGATACGGAAGTGCCATGTGTTCAAGGTACGAGCGCAGCGCCATACACGCGGCAGAGGAAGCACTTCCGATGACCTCGATGGTGTGCGAGGCAGACTCCATCAAAATTTCACGTCGAGCCCTGAAAGCGGTGAGCAGGATGTCGGAGAGTGCGGTCTCGGTTTCCATCAGCAAGCGAAAACGCTCGGGCGGAATTCGGTAGATACGTCCATCCGTGGCGGCGCGGGCAGGGAGATACACGAACTGCCCCGTGAGAATACTGAGTTCACCGATAAATTCTCCGGGTCCGAACGTGACAATCACCTCCTCGGGATAGCCTGGCCCTGCCTCTCGGATGATTTCAAGCTGGCCTTCTTCGATTACTACCAGGTCATACTTTTCATCCCCCAGGCGGAATATGAATTGCCCTGCGGAGATGTTCCGGGGAACGCCGAACTTGAAAAGTCGGGCCAGCTGGTCTTCCTCAAGGCGCGGATAGGCCCTGTCGCCCCAGATTCGGCGGCCTGGTTGTCGTGAGGACATGATCATCTCCCCTGGATCGGGCATTAGACCAACAGCCGGCCCCACCCTTTACTGACGCGCCAGTCACCCAATGGGGACCGCCCGCCCCTCGGCGGGCACCGCGCGTAGGCCGGGCACAAGCCCGGCCCGACGGAGCTCGGGCTGCGGCAGGAGGCTCTTGAGCGCCGTCTTGGCCATAAGCGCGGTCTTGGCCATAAGGTCGGGCCCTAAGGAAACCCGTGAAAAACCACCGCCGGCTGCCAAGCCGTCGTCCGGCCTCTCATCGAGGCAACACCGAAATAGGGCGGCCGCATTCAGACCTGGACAAGGCCGCCATCAACGAAGAGTTCGGCTCCCGTGGTGAAGGAGCTCTGGTCCGAGGCGAGAAAGACGGCCATGGCGGCGACTTCGTCGGGGCGCCCTATCCTGCCGAGGGGAATATCGTCGGCGAGACGGTCCGCCAACTGCTGTTCACCCTTTGCCGGGCTGCCCAGACCGCGAATGCCCGGGGTCTCTATCGGTCCCGGACTGAGGGCATTGACACGGATGCCGCGCCCCGCGAGTTCGGCGGCCCAGGTGCGGGCCAGGTTACGGATGGCGGCCTTAGTGGCACTGTAGACGGTCATGGCCTGGACGCCCATCGACGCGTTGGTGGACGAGAGCACGATGACCGAGGCCCCGTCCGGCAGCAACGGGAGTGCCTTCTGGACTGTGAAGATCGTCCCCTTGACGTTGATGTCGAAGGTCGAACGGTACTGCTCCTCGGTGATCTCCTCCAGTCGCGCCAGCTCGCCGCCGCCGGCGTTGGCGACGACGACATCCAGCCGTCCGCTGCCGCCCTGGATGATCGCGAACAGCTCATCCAGGGCGTCGAGATGCGAGACATCACTCTGTATGCCGATGGCCCGTCCCCCGAGGGTTTCCACAGCCGCATCAAGTTCGGGTTTGCGCCGGCCTGTGAGGTACACGGTGGCGCCCTCGTCGATGAACCGACGGGCTATAGCCAGACCGATCCCGGTCGAGCCACCAGTCACCAGGCTGATCTTGCCATCAAGCTGTCCCATGATGTCCACATCTCCCTTGCGGCAGCTCGGCCAGAGGCCGACCAAGGGCCCAGCGCGCCGGCACGCGGCAACCACGCCCTCACCGACGGCGTAGTGCTCCGCCGTCCTACCTCACGGACCGCATGGTTTAGTTCGATTTGTACCTATTAGTAAAAAACCCTAAGCGGCGCGCTGCAACCGGAGGGGTACTCACCTGCGGACTTTCGACCTCTGGATCAGTCAACGGGAGGGCTCTGGCAGCGTTTCAAGCGGAGCGGGAAGGTCCTCGGCGAGGCGGCGCGCCCGTGCGGGAGTGGAGACGGCTCACGACTGCGCGGGCGCGAAATCGATCTTTCCGTTCGCGTAGATCACGACCTCGCCGTCCGGGAGGGTGGTCGGCGGGAGCATGTTGTCGACGGTCACGTAATTCCCCAGGCGGTGGCCGCTCGGGATGCGGCGCCCGATGGGTCAGTCCTGCCGGTCCGGCTGCGATTCGGGGATCCCGATGAATCGCACGTGGTCCGCAGTCTGCCGTGAAGCCGCCCGTATCCGAATCCAGTTGCCGCTTCATGACCGGATGCGCATCCTGCTGGGATGCGCTTCTCCATCAACATCCCGAACTTCGGTGACTTCGCCGACCCCCGTAACGTCGCAACCGTTGCGGCTGCCGCCGAACAGGCCGGCTGGGACGGACTCTTCGTCTGGGACCACGTACTGCACCGGCAGCACCAGGAGCGTCCCTTCGGAGACCCCTGGATGCTGCTGACCGCGGCCGCGCTGGCGACCTCACGGATCCGACTGGGCACCCTGCTGACGCCGGTCCCCCGTTACCGTCCGCAGCAACTCGCCCGCCAGGTGGCCACCCTGGACCACCTCAGCGGCGGCCGGGTGACCTTCGCCGCGGGTCTGGGCGGTCCGATCGAGGACGAATACCGCAGCTTCGGCGACACTGCCGAGCCACGCCTCCTCGCCGAGCGGCTGGACGAGGGACTGGAGTTGTTGGGGCGCCTGTGGTCCGGCGAGCCGGTGAACCACCACGGCCGGCACTACGAAGTCCGGGACGTGGCGCTGCTGCCCGCCACCGTGCAGCGGCCCGGTCCGCCGGTGTGGATCGGCGGGTTCTGGCCGCGTCATGCGCCCATGCGGCGGGCAGCGCAGTGGGACGGCGCGGTGCCGCTCTTCGAAGCGGCCCGGCACGGGCATGCGCCCGATGCGGCGGAGGTACGGGAACTGGTCGGCTATATACGCAAGCACCGCACGGCCAGGACCGAGCGTCCCTTCGAGTTCGTGCTCGGTGGCGCCACGCCCCCGGACGCAGCGAAGGCCAAAGACGTGATCGGTCCGCTGTACGACGCCGGAGCCACCTGGTGGGACGAGCGACAGATCCAGACCGGCCCCGACCTGGACCGCCTCCCTCCGGTGCTGCGTCGGATCGAGGCAGGGCCGCCAATCGTCTGATCAGCCATTCGAGGTGGCGCGGGACGCGTTCAGCATCCCCCTGGGGAATCGTGACAGCGCGGGTGGGGAATTGCGTGACGCTGATCATGCAGATCATGGGGAAAAGCGGGCTCTGTCGGGGATCTTGTGACGTCACCTGTCCGACCTGGGTATCTACCAAGTGTGCGTTTCAGGGGGTTTCGGGCGGTTGCTGCCGCATTTAGCTGGTGTGGTGGTCGAGTCGATCGAGCGTGAGGCCGGGACGGTCACGTTCTGTGCTCACTCCGCGGTACCGACTGCGAGGTGCCCAAGATGCGGGGTGGTGTCGTGGCGTGTGCACGGCCGGTACGCGCGCCGGCTGGCTGACGCGCCCGTCGGCGGAGCCCCGGCGGTGGTCGAACTCGTGGTGCGCCGGTTCAAATGCATCAACCCGCAGTGTCCGGCCGTGACGTTCGCCGAGCAGATCGAAGGGCTGACCAGCCCGCATGCCCGGTACACACCATTGCTGCGCACGCTGCTTACGTCGATCGCCGCGTGTCTGGCGGGCCGGCCGGGTGCGCGGCTCGCGGCCGCGCTGAGCATCCGCGTCGCCAAGGACAAGCTCCTTGAACTCCTTCGCGGGTTACCGGAGTTACCGCAGGTCAGCGTGCGCGTCCTGGGGGTCGACGACTTCGCGCTGCGCAAGGGCGACTCGTACGCCACGATCCTGGTGGACCTGGAAGGACGGCGCCCGGTCGATGTGCTGCCGGGCCGAGCCGCTGGCCGCCTGGCTGCGCGGCCATCCGGAAGTCGAAGTCATCTGCCGTGACCGGGCCGGCTCCTACGCCTAAGGTGCCCGGACGGGGCTCCGCAGGCCCGGCAAGTGGCAGACGCCTGGCACCTGCTGCGCCACCTCGCCGAAGCTGTGGAGAAGACGGTCGGCGCCCATCATGGCAAGTCCCTGGCCGCGATCGGCCGCCGGCTGCGGCTGGACCAGTCGACCGTACGGCGCTTCGCCCCGCACCAACGCTGGCGCGAGGACTGCCACGACATTCCGCAGCTGCACCGTGAACTGCGCGCACGCGGCTTCACCGGAGACATCCAATGCATCCGCCGCTACTTCCGCCCCTTCAAAAAGCCGCACAGCCCCAAGCCGAAGAACCCGCCCGCGCCTGTTCCCGAGTTGCGGCCCGCCCCGAAACCCCGGCGCGTCGTCCGCTGGATCATGACCAACCCCGGACACCTCGCCGAGACCGACACAGCCGAGCTCAAAGAGATCCGGGCCGCCTGCCCACACCTCGACGCCACCACACGCCACGTTCGCGATTTCGCCGACATGATGCGTAATCTGCGAGGTGAGGAACTGCCAGCATGGATGGACCGCGTCCTCGCAGACGACCTGCCCGCCCTGCATTCCCTGGTCAACGGCATGAAGAGGGACCTGGACGCGGTCACCGCCGGCCTGTCCACGCACTGGAGCTCTGGCCAGGTCGAGGGACAGGTCACGCGAATCAAGCTGATCAAGCGGAAGGGTTATGGTCGCGCCAACCTTGATCTGCTCCGCAAACGGATCCTTCTGATGACCTGAGCAGGCCGCGTCGCCCTCTGTGTCGTCGCCGGCTACGGCCGCTCAGGCCACGGAGGCTCGCTTCGGATCAGCCGGGTCGATCGCGTGCTCCTCGAATCGAGCCTCAAGTTCCTCTAGACCGTTCTCCCGGCGGAAGTCCTTCTCGGCTGTGGTGATCGGCAGCAGCCACAGGATCTGGGCGTGGGCTCCTCCGTTCCACTTGCAGATCTCGAACTCCGGACCGAAGGGATAGGGCAGGCTCACCAAGTAGTGATCGCATTCCGAGTCGTCGAGCCATGGTCTGCCGATCGGAACGGTGTGCCCGACATCGAGTCGTTGGTGGGCCGGCCCGCAGTGGTAGTACGCGTTCATGGTGAGGCTCTCCAGGTTGAGCCACTCGTCGCGCGGCGCCGCGAGGAAGAACTCCACCCCGTGACCGTCATGCTGAGCTGCCTCCCAGCAACCTGACGTCACATACAGCCACCAATCGCCAGGATGAGTGGGATGAACCCGGAACACCCGAAATCCGGGCACGCGTTCCTCGATGGGCCCATCGACTCCCGGGACCTCATCGATGACCCGACCCGGCAGCGTCTTGCGAAGGTGATCGAGAAGAGCAGAGCGGGCTGCAGTGTTCGACATCCGCTCATGATGCCGAACACCACCGGCAGCTGCGAGGGCGGGGGCCCAGAGCGCCGCCCGATCACAAGATCGTCGCCAGAGCCGAAAAGCGTGACCGCCGGCACATGTCGCGTTGTACGTCACACGGGCGCGTCCTGGGCCGCCGATTCAAAGCCGTCTCGCTTCTTGCGGCTGTGACCGTGCGGCGTTGTTTGCGAGCGATCGCGAGGAAGGACCTGGTCGGGCGGCCGGTGGTGCGCGATGGTTGGCGAGTCTGGCAGGCCGCAGTTTGCGCCCGGCGACGAGGTGTTCGGGATGCCGCTGTTCCCGCGGGCGGCGAGCGCGTACGCCGAGGTCGTGTCGGCGCCGGCGTTGCACCTGGCACGCAAGCCGGCATCGCTCTCGCACGTCGAGGCGGCGGCGCTGCCGGTCGTCGGGCTGACGGCGTGGCAGGGCCTCGTCGACCTCGGCGGCGTGACCGAGGGCGACCGCGTCCTGGTCCACGGCGGTGGTGGCGGGGGCGGCCACGT
>LRTP01000234.1 GCA_001550305.1 Streptomyces diastatochromogenes | reverse complement strand
CGCCGCCTCGTTGGCCCGCGTGACATCGGCCGGGTCGGGTGCCTCCCCGGCCATCGCGGCGCGTACGAGCCGGTAGAGCGCCTCGCGCAGGGTGCGGGCGTGGGCGAGATCGCCCTCGGTGACGCGCACCGGGGTGTCGTCGGCCCCGGCGCTCAGGCCCGCCTCGGTGATCCAGCGGGCGAGGGCGTCGGGGTCCGGGAGCCGCTCCAGGGGGGTGGCATGCCGCTTGCCGAGCGTGGCTACGAAGTTCAGGCAGGGGCGTCCGCCGATGAAGGGGAACGGCGAGGCGGGCTCGGGGGTGGCGGCGGGAGCGGAGGGCATGGTCCGAGTGTAGCGCCTTGACACCGGTTGAAGTGGTGTCGCATGGTGACACTACTTCAACCGGTGTCACTTCTCTCCTGGGTCCCTTCGGATTCCGCGGTGCTCCGGTGCGTCCACCAGGAAGCAGGTGCGGTATGCGTGCGGTGCGGATCGACGAGTTCGGCGGGCCCGAGGTGTTGGTGCCGACGGAGGTCCCCGACCCGGTCGCGGGCCCGGGCCAGGTGCTGCTGCGGGTCGTGGCGGCGGGGGTGAACCGGGCGGACGCGCTGGTCCGTGCCGGGCGGTACCACCGGGCCGGACGGCCACCGCTGATCCCGGGGGTGGAGGCGGCCGGCGTCGTCGCCGCGGTGGGGGAGGGGGTGACCGGCATCGAGGTCGGACAGCGGGTCATGGCCCTGGACGGGGTGAACGCACCCGGCTTCTACGCCGAGTTGGCCGTCGTGCCCGCCCGACAGGTCACGGTCGTGCCGGACGGTCTGGAGCTGACCGAGGCCGCCGCCCTGCCCGTGGCCTGGCTCTCCGCCTGGTACTGCCTGCGCCATCTGGCGAAGGTGACCAAGGACGACACCGTGGTGGTGAAGGCCGCCGCGAGCGGGGTGGGCAGCGCGGCCGTCCAGATCGCCGCCGGGACCGGCGCCCGTGTCGTCGCGCTCGCGGGTTCACCCGACAAGAGCGCCTGGGCCGCCGGGTTCGGCGCCCACGACACCCTCGACACCTCCGCGCACCCGGGCGACGCGGAGGTCGAGGAGGTGCTGCGGCTGACCGGCGGGCGCGGCGCCGACGTCGTGCTCGACACCGTTGGCGGCCCCGCCTTCGGACGGAGTCTGCGCGAGGTCGGGCACGGCGGGCGGGTGGTCGCCCTCGCCAACGTCGCCCTGGAGCCGAGCACGATCGACACCCGCGACTTCTATCCGAAGAACGCCGCCGTCCTCGGCTTCCAGCTCACCAATCTGCAGATCCACGGCTACGACCCCCGCGAGGACCTGCGCGAGCTGGCCCAGCGGGTCGCGGCGGGCGCGTACCGCGTGCCGGTCGAGACGGTGGTCCCGCTGGACCAGGCGCGCGCGGCCCACGAACGCCTGGAGCGGCGCGACAACCGGGGCAAGATCGTGCTGGCCGTTCAGGAGAAATGAGTTGCGGAGGTCCCGCCCGACGAGTGATCTCCAAGTGTCCCGGAGTGGGGCGAAGAGGCGCGGGAACAGGGCGGGGAGGGGTCACGTGGACTTCAGGGGCGGGCGCACACCCCAGGAGCGGGCGCTGCGCCATGTGGCGGCTGTCTCCCGGGGCGCGGCGGTGGACCCGACGCTGCGCATCACCCTGAACTTCCACCCCGACCGGCTGGTGGGCGGGCTTCCGATCCTGAAGGTACTGGCCCGGGACGGCGCGTATGTCTCGCAGTTCGTCACGGGCACGAGCAACGGCGGGCTCACCGCACACCCGGGCGGCGACCGCTGGCGCTGGGAGAGCCGGATCTTCGGCGCGGCGTACGACGCCGAACCCGCGCACGAACGACCCGTGTACGGCGGACTGAACTTCCGGCGCCAAGTCGTCGGCGCGGCGCCCCGCTTCGGCTCCTCGCACTTCCGGCTGACCGGTGCGGCCCTGCGGCGGGCCACCTTCTGCTATCCCGACAGCGCGGCCGAGCCGTCCGCGTTCGGGGTCGCCGCCGGGATGTCCCTGATCGAGTTGGCCGAGGCGGACGAACAGGACGCGCTCAACGACTACATCGAGGCGCAGGTGCACGGCCCCGTCGACCTGGCGAGGGACATGGAGGCCCTGGTCCTGGACGCGAGCTACCGCGGCACGGCCGTCGAGGCGGCGGCCCGGCGGCTCCCGTGCCCCGTGGAGTGGCACCCCGGCTACCGGCTCCCGGTCGAGGAACTGCGGCGCCACCCGGACTTCCGCGGCCCGGAGTTCGTCGCGCTCGGCGCCCGGATCGCCGAGGACGGCCTGCTCGACCCCCGGATCATCGGGGACGCCGCCCGCACCGGCCGCCATGAACTCCAGGACCTGAAAATGGTGTGGCACTGCCTCGCGCGCTTCGGCGCCCCTCAGGGAGCGGGCACGGCCGCGGGCGGCCACACCCCGGGAGCCAGTACGCCCAGCGCGTAGGCGCGCGCGACCAGTTCCGTACGGTTGGCCGCGCCCCAGCGCTCGGACAGCCGCCGCAGGTGGTAGTTGACGCCGTCCACGGTCAGGCCCGTCTCCCGGGCGGCCCGCGCGGTGGTCGCGCCCCCGGCGAGCAGCGCCAGAATGCGGACCTCGGCCGTGCCGGCCGCCGGCTCGGGCGGCTGCTCCACGACCGGGCACTCGCCGAGCACGCGGACCATGACCAGCAGCGCGGTGCTCGCCTCGACGGAGTCACTGACCGGGTCCGCGGTCAGCTCGCCCTCGCGCCGCACCCCGTCGGCCGCCTCCCAGCGCACCGAGACCGGATAGCGCGAGCGACGGCGCAGCCGCAAGGCCTGGGCGATCCGCTCGATCTGCCAGGGCTCCTGCGGCCGGAACAGGTCCAGGACCCCGCGCCCCCGCAGCCCGCTCGACGTGGCGCCCCACTCCGCCGCCATCGCCGGATTGGCCAGGATGATCGCCCCGTACACATCACAGACCGCGACCGGCATGGGGATGCGGTCGAACAACGTCATGGCCCGGTTGCGCCACACCACCGCGTCCACCGCGTCCATCGCCACCTCCCGGCCTCCTGCCATCCCGCTGCCGCCGTGGCAAGCGCGACCCGGCCCCGGGGACTACAGAATCATGTAGTGAGGCGGTGCGGGCACGCCGGGTCCGACGATCAAGCTGGGAGGGCAGGACTCCCGTACCGCGAAAGGCAGTTGTCGCGCCATGTCCCCCACCGCGCCGCACCCGCAACCCACACACACCCTCCACGACATACCGGTCGTCGACATCTCCGACACCGGACCCGGCCGAACCCCGCTCCAGCAGGTGATGGAGCTGATGCGCGCGCACGGCCCCGCGCTCGTACGACGGCTGCACGGCCGGGACACCCTCTTCGTCGGCGATCTCGACCTCGTCACCGACCTGGCCGACGAGACCCGGTTCGCCAAGGCCGTCGGACCCGCCCTGGAGAACGTCCGCGCCTTCGCCGCCGACGGACTGTTCACCGCCTACAACGACGAGCCGAACTGGGCCAAGGCGCACGACATCCTCATGCCCGCCTTCGCGCTGGGCTCCATGCGCACCTACCACCCCGTGATGCTGCGCGTCGCACGCCGGCTGATCGACTCCTGGGACCGCGGCGCCCGCGCCGGACAGCCCGTGAACGTCCCCGACGACATGACCCGCATGACTCTCGACACCATCGGGCTCGCCGGATTCGGCTACGACTTCGGCTCCTTCGAACGCGACGAACCCCACCCCTTCGTCGAGTCCATGGTCCGCTGCCTGGAGTGGAGCATGACCCGGCTCAGCCGCACGCCGGGCAGTGACCACTCGGCGGCGGACGCGGCCTTCCGCGCGGGCGCCGACCACCTCGCACAGGTCGTGGACGAGGTGATCGCCGCCCGCGTGGACTCCGGACCGAACGCGGCCGACGCCGGGGACCTCCTCGGACTGATGCTCACCGCCGAGCACCCCGCCGACGGCACCACGCTCGACACCGCCAACATCCGCAACCAGGTGATCACCTTCCTGATCGCGGGCCACGAGACCACCTCCGGCGCCATGTCGTTCGCGCTCTACTACCTGGCCAAGCACCCCGCCGTGCTCCAGCTCGTGCAACGCGAGGCCGACGCGCTGTGGGGCGACGCCGCGGACCCCGAGCCGACGTTCGAGGAGATCGGGCAGCTCACCTACACCCGGCAGGTGCTCAACGAGGCGCTGCGGCTGTGGCCGACCGCCGCCGCGTTCAGCCGGCACGCCCGGGAGGACACCCTGCTCGGTGGCCGGATCCCGCTGCGCGCCGGACAGGCGGTCACCGTGCTCGGCCCGATGCTGCACCGGCAGCCGGTGTGGGGCGACAACCCCGAGCTGTTCGACCCCGCGCGCTTCACGGCGGAGGCGGAGGCCGCGCGCTCCCCGCACGCGTTCAAGCCCTTCGGCACCGGTGAACGCGCCTGCATCGGACGGCAGTTCGCCCTGCACGAGGCCACCATGCTGCTCGCCATGCTCGTCCACCGCTACCGGCTGCACGACCACGCCGACTACGCGTTGACGGTCAAGGAGACGCTCACCCTCAAGCCCGAGGGGTTCACCCTCACGCTCACCCCGCGCACGGCCGCCGACCGCGTCCAGGCGCCGCTGCCCGGCGCCGCCGCCCAGCACCCGGCGCAGGCTTCGGCCGACGCGTCCACCCTGCCCACCCGGGTGCTTCCCGGCACCCGCGCCCTCTTCCTGCACGGCAGCAACTACGGCACCTGCCGCGAGTTCGCCGCCTCGCTCGCCGACGAGGCCGCCGGGATCGGCTGCGACACGGAGGTGGCGCCGCTGGACGCGTACACCGACGGGCTGCCCACCGATCGCCCGGTCGTCATCGCCGCCGCCTCCTACAACGGGCAGCCCACCGACGACGCCACCGCCTTCGCGGCCTGGCTCGACACCGCCCCGCGGGCCACCGGCGTGACGTACGGCGTCCTGGGCGTCGGTGACCGCAACTGGGCCGCCACCTACCAGCACGTTCCGGCCCGCATCGACGAGCGCCTCGCGGAAGGGGGCGGCACCCGGCTCCTGGAGCGCGCCGCGGCCGACGCCTCGGGCGACCTGGCCGGCACCGTCCGCACCTTCACGGCCCGGCTGCGCACCGCTCTGCTGGAGCGGTACGGCGACCCGGACGCCACCGACGCGGTGGAGCCCACGGCGGCGTACGAGGTCCGGGCGCTGACCGGCGGTCCCCTGGACGCACTCGCCGAGCGGCACGGACTGCTCCCCATGACCGTCACCGAGGCGTACGACCTCACCGCGCCGACGCACCCGCGCAGGAAGCGCTTCGTCCGCCTGGCCCTGCCCGACGGCACGACCTACCGCACCGGTGACCACCTCACGGTGCTTCCCGTCAACGACCCGGCCCTCGTCGAGCGGACCGCCACCGCGCTCGGCCTCGACCTGGACACGGTCCTGGACATCCGCGCCACCCGCCCGCGCCGCGACGGCATCGCGGTCGACCGTCCCCTGACGGCACATCAACTCCTTACACATCACGTCGAGTTGCGGCAGCGCCCCACACCCGAACAGCTCACCGCCCTCGCCGCGGCCAACCCGTGCCCGCCGGAACGAACGGCCCTCGCGGCGCTCGTGGACGACCCACGCACTCTGGTCGAGGTGTTCGAGGCCCACCCCGCCCTGCGCGGCGCGCTGGACTGGCCGGCCCTGCTCGACCTCCTCACCCCGCTGCGGCCCCGCCACTACTCGGTGTCGTCCTCACCCGCGACCGACCCCGGCCACGCCGACCTGATGGTCTCCCTGCTGGAGGCCCCGGCCCGCTCCGGCCTGGGCACGTACACCGGAGTCGGCTCCGGCCATCTGCACACGGTCAAGCCCGGCGACACCGTCCTCGCTCGCGTCCAGCCCTGTCGGGAAGCCTTCCGCGTCGACGACTCGGCGCCGGTCGTGATGGTCGCGGCCGGCACCGGACTCGCCCCGTTCCGCGGCGCCATCGCCGACCGCCGCGCCCGGCTGACCTCGGGGGCCGAACTACCTCCCGCCCTCTGCTACTTCGGCTGCGACGCCCCGGACGCGGACTACCTCCACGCGGAGGAACTCCACGCCGCCGAGGGCGCCGGGGCGGTCTCCCTGCGCCCGGCCTTCAGCGCGGCGCCCGTCGACGGTGTGACCTTCGTGCAGCACCGGATCGCCGCCGAGGCGGACGAGGTCTGGGAGCTGCTGCGGGTCGGAGCCCGGGTGTACGTGTGCGGCGACGGCTCGCGCATGGCACCCGGCGTCCGCGAGGCCTTCCGTACGCTGTACCGGGACCGTACGCCGGACGCGGACGAGGCGACCGCCGAGAGGTGGCTGAACGAGCTGATCGCGGACGGGCGTTACGTGGAGGACGTGTACGCGGCAGGGTGATCGAAGGGGCGGGTGGGGCGCATGACGGAGGACTCCTGGGAGCGGGCGCGACGGATCCTCGCGGCGGCCGGACTGCCGCCGGAGAGCCTCGCCCGCTGCCGCCCGCTCGACGGCGGCACCTACAACACCGTCGAGGAACTCCTCCTCACCGACGGCACCCGCCATGTGCTGAAGGTCCCGCCCCCGCGGACCGCCCCGGGCATGCGCCACGAGCGCGAACTCCTGGTGTCCGAGGCGGAGTTCTACCGTTCGGCGGCCACCGTCGACGTACCGGCGCCGCGCGTGGTGGCCGCCGGGGACCGTCACCTCCTCATGACGGCCTGCCCGGGCCAGTCGTGGAACGGCACCCTCACTCCTGTCGAACAGACCGCTCTGCGCGCTGAGTTGGGCGTCCTGGTGGCCCGGCTCCACCAGGTCACCGGACCCGGATTCGGCTACCCGTCCGGGGCTCTCGGCCCGCTCGCCCCCGACTGGCACACCGCCTTCACCACCATGTACGACGCCGTCCTGGACGACGCCCGCCGCTATCGGGCCTGGCTGCCCCTGCCCGTGGACGAGGTGGCCCGCACCGCGAGGGCGGCGTACGACGCCCTGGAGGAGGTCACCACCCCCCACCTGGTCCACTTCGACCTGTGGCCGGGCAACATCCTCGTGGACCGGCCGGAAGGAACACCCCGGATCGATGGCCTGATCGACGGCGAGCGCATGTTCTGGGGCGACCCCCTGGCGGACTTCGTCTCCCTCGCCCTCCTCGGCGACATCGAGGACGACACGGACTTCCTGACCGGCTACCGGAAGGCGGGAGGCCGCGCGGACTTCGACACCGCGGCCCGCCGACGCCTCGCCCTCTACCGCAGCTACCTCTACCTGATCATGCTCATCGAGACCGTGCCCCGCGCCGTGGGTGACGACGACGTCGCCTGGACCCGGAAGGTGGTGGCTCCGCAGCTCGTGGCGGCCCTGGACGACATCGGCCGGCATGGAACCGGCAGGTCGAAGGGGTGACCTCGTCCCTCGCCCTCGGCTGGACGCGAGTTCCGTTCGAGGGAACACGCGCGTCCAGCGCGAAGGCCGGGACGTACGTCAGGCCGCGTTGCGCCTGCGCTCCCCGTGGGCCCGGATGATGTCCGCGTACCGGTGCCCGCTCCCCTTCACCGTGCGCCGCTGCGTCTCGTAGTCGACGTGCACGAGGCCGAAGCGCTTGTCGTAGCCATAGGCCCACTCGAAGTTGTCGAGCAGCGACCAGGCGAAGTATCCGGCGAGAGGGACGCCCTTGCCGGCCGCCGCGGCACAGGCGGCGAGGTGCTGCTCCAGGTACCGCGTGCGCTCGGGGTCGTCGACGGTGCCGTCGGGGCGCACGACGTCGGGATAGGCGGAGCCGTTCTCGGTGACGTACAGCTTGCGGGCGCCGTAGTCGTCGGTGAGGCGCAGCAGCAGGCGCTCGATGCCGGAGGTGTCGACCTCCCAGTCCATGCCGGTGCGGGGAACGCCCAGGCGGCGCACCGTGCGCACACGCGGCGCGGGTCCTGAGGGGTCGTCGGCGACGGTGGACGGGAAGTAGTAGTTGAGACCCAGCCAGTCCAGGGGCTGAGCGATGGTCTCCAAGTCGCCCGGCAGCTCCGGGAGGTCGACTCCGTAGACCTCACGCATGTCCGCGGGGAACCCGCGGCCGTGTACCGGGTCCAGCCACCAGCGGTTGGTGTGTCCGTCCAGTCGGCGGGCCGCCTCGACGTCTTCGGGGCGGTCGGTGGCGGCCTCGACGCTGGAGAGGTTGTTGACGATGCCCACCTGGGCGCCCGGTGCCGCAGCGCGGATGGCCTGCACGGCCAGGCCGTGGCCCAGGAGCAGGTGGTACGAGGCGGGCACCGCGACCGCCAGATCCGCGAGGCCGGGAGCCATCCGGCCCTCCAGATGGCCGATCCAGGCCGAGCACAGCGGCTCGTTCAGCGTCGTCCAGTGCTGGACACGGTCGCCCAGACGCTCCGCGACGACCGCCGCGTACGAGGCGAAGTGGTGTGCCGTGTCGCGTGCGGGCCACCCGCCGCGGTCCTGGAGCACCTGCGGCAGGTCCCAGTGGTAGAGGGTGACGGAGGGGGTGATGCCCGCCTCCAGCAGGGCGTCGATCAACTGGTCGTAGAAGTCGAGCCCCTTCGCGTTGACCGGGCCGTCGCCACCCGGCACCACGCGGGGCCAGGCGATGGACAACCGGTAGGCGTTGGTGCCCAGTTGGCGCATGAGCGCGATGTCCTCGCGCCAGCGGTGGTAGTGGTCGCAGGCGATGTCACCGTGGTCGCCGTTGTCGACCTTGCCCGGGGTGTGCGAGAACGTGTCCCAGATGGACGGCGAGCGGCCGTCCTCGGCGACGGCTCCCTCGATCTGGTAGGCCGACGTGGCCGTGCCCCATAGGAAGTCCTCGGGGAGTGCGGCAAGGTCGATGGTCACGGAAGTCCCTTCAGGGGATGAGGAGTCGGTCACTTGACGGCTCCGGCCGTCAGGCCGGCGACGAGGTAGCGCTGGAGGAGCAGGAACCCGACGACCACCGGGACGCTCACCACGAGCGAGGCGGCCATGATCTGGTTCCAGTACACGTTGTTGAGCGTGGAGTAGCCCTGGAGCCCGACGGCGAGCGTGCGCGTGGTGTCGTTGGTCATCACCGACGCGAACAGCACCTCGCCCCAGGCGGTCATGAAGGCGTAGACGGCGACGGCGACGATGCCGGGGATCGCTGCGGGCACGACCACCCGCAGCAGCGCGCCGAGCGGCCCGCAGCCGTCCACCAGCGCCGCCTCGTCCAGATCGCGCGGCACCGAGTCGAAGTACCCGATCAGCATCCAGATCGAGAACGGCAGGGAGAAAGTGAGATACGTGAGGATCAGGCCGCCGCGCGAACCGAACAGCGCGATGCCCGTGGCGTTGCCGATGTTGACGTAGAGAAGGAACAGCGGGAGGAGGAAGAGGATGCCGGGGAACATCTGCGTCGACAGCACGGTCACCGTGAAGACGCGCTTGCCGCGGAAGCTGTAGCGGCTCACCGCGTACGCCGCGAAGACCGCGATCACCACCGAGCAGACCGTCGCCACGCCCGCCACGATCAGCGAGTTCAGGAAGTACCTCGCCAGCGGGACCGTCGACCAGATGTCGATGTACGGGCGGATCGTCAGCCCGCTCGGCAGCCAGCGGAACTTCCCCGAGACGTCCGCGAGCGGCTTCAGCGAGCTGGAGACCATGACGTAGACCGGTACCAGGACGAAGCCGGTGAGCAGGGTGAGGAAGATCCTGCGGGACCAGAGGAAGGACCGCGGGGGAGCCATCGGCGAGCGGGGCGCCTTCGAGGCGCGGGACGCCGTCTGCGCGGTGCTAGACATCGGCCGTCTTCCTTCCTCGGGAGGTCAGCAGCAGGTAGACGCCCGTCACGACGAGCAGGAAGAGCAGCAGCAGGACCGACATGGCGGATCCGGTGCCGAAGTTCCAGGTGACGAACGAGGCCTGGTAGATGTGCACCGAGATGAGGTCCGCGGCCTCCGGAGCGGTCCTGCCGAACAGGACGAACGGCGTGTTGAAGTCGTTGAACGTCCACAGGAACAGAACCAGCACCAGCACCTGGTTGACCGGGCGCAGTGACGGCAGGGTGATGCGGCGCAGCTGCTGCCACAGACCGGCGCCGTCGAGGGCGGCGGCCTCGTACAGCTCCCCGGGGATGTTCTGGAGGCCGGCCATGACGATGAGGAACGCGAACGGCCAGCCCTTCCACACCGAGACGGTGAGCAGGGCGTAGAAACTGTTGTCGCCGATGAGCCAGAAGGACGGCTTGTCGGTGAGGTGCAGCTGGTCGTGCAGGACGTGGTTCACCAGGCCGTTGTCGTGCTGGAACATGAACACCCAGGTGATGACCGCCGCGTACACGGGCAGCGCGTACGGGACGAGGAAGAGCGCCCGCAGCAGACCGCGGCCGCGGAAGGTGTCCTGCATGTAGATCGCGGCCGCCGTGCCGATCAGCCAGCACAGGCCCACCGACAGCAGGGTGAAACCGACGGTGACGAAGAACGAGTGCAGCAGCGCCTTGCCGATGGGCGCGCTGAAGTCCACCGACACCTTGTAGTTGTCGAATCCGGACCAGGGCGCGGTGCCCCAGTCGCGGATGTAGAACTGGGTGAGCTCCTTGAAGCTCATGAAGATGCCGATCACCATCGGCACCAGGTGGACCAGGAGTTCGAGGATCAGGGCGGGCAGGAGCAGCAGATAGGGCAGTGCGATGCGCCGGATCCGCCCGGGACGGCGCGGTCCGCGCGCCGCCCCGGGGGAGTCCTTGGGCACCGCCCGTTCGCCGGAGTCGGCGGAGGCGGCGGTCGTGGTGGTCATGAGGGAGTCCGCGCTCACTTCGCAGGCATCTGCTGCTGGGCCTTCTCGAGCTCCGCCTTCACCGACTCCGTGGTCACCGCGCGTCCGGCGGCAGCGTCCGCGAACAGCGCCTTGACGGCCGTACCGACCGTCGTCTCGAACTGGGACTCGTCGGCGACCTGGGGAAGCGCGGCGGCGCTCTTGGCCAGGGTGTCCTTGAGGACCGCGTTCGCCGGGGTGTTGAAGGTGGCGTCCGTCTGGGCCGTCTTCACCGGCGGGATCGAGCTGTACGCCGTGTTGAGGATCTTCTGCTCGGCGTCGCTCGTCATGAACTTCACGAACTTGGTGGCGCCGTCGAGGTTGTGGCTGTTCTTGAAGACGGCCAGGTTGATGCCCGCGACCATCGAGTTGACGTTGGTGCCGGTTCCCGGGGTGCCGGACTGCACGGGGACCGGGGCGATGCCGTACGCGTCGTCACTCATGCCCTGCGACTTGAGGTTGGCGGACGCCGACTGCCACAGCAGCATCGCGTTCTTGCCCTTGGCGAAGTCGCTCACGGACTGGTTCTGCGCGTACTCGGCGTTGCCGGGCGCGATGATCTTGTCCTTCGCCATCAGGTCGATGTACTGCTTGACCGCCGCGACCGTGCCGTCCGAGGTGAAGTCCGGCTTGCCGTCCGCGGTGAAGAAGTCGGCGCCGTGCTGCTTGGCGAAGACGAAGGTGTGGTGGATGTTCTCCGAGGGGTTCGAACCCTCGGCCCCCAGGCCCCACTTGCCGCCCTTGGACAGCTTCTTGCCGTCGGCGATCAGCTCGTCCCAGGTGGCCGGCGGCGCCGCTATGCCCGCGTCGGCGAACATCTTCTTGTTGTAGTAGAGCGCGTACGCCATCGAGTACAGCGGGACCGCGGCCGGGTCCTTGCCCTGCGCGCCCGTCGAGCCGAGCGCCGAGTCGACGAAGCGGTCCTTGCCGCCGATCTTGGCGAAGTTGCTCGCGTCCCACGGCAGCAGCGCGCCGGTGGCCTGCAACGAGGCGCTCCAGGTGTTGCCGATGTTCAGGACGTCGGGGCCCTGACCCGACGTGGTCGCGGTGAGAATCCGGTTCAGCAGGTCCGACCAGGGGACGACCTCCACCTTCACCTTGATCCCGGACTGCTTCTCGAACTTGTCGAGTTCCGGCTGGAGGACCTTCTTGTCGACCTCGATGCTGGCGCCCTGGTTGGAGGCCCAGTAGGTGAGCGTCTTCGGCGAGTCGTTGGACCCACCGCCCGTCGACGAGCCGCCACCACAGGCGGTCACGGCGGTCAGCAGGGAGACGGTGACCGCACCGGCGGCCGCGGCTCGGATTCTGCGCATGGCTGCGTATGTCCCTTTCCCGGGGGAAGAGCCACGAGGGGCGCCCGCGTTCACTTCTCGAACGACCCTCATGTCTTAATTTAGGACGTGAGTTAAGACCCGGAAGAAAGTCGCGTCAAGGGATCGCGCAGGGGTATCTTGCAGGTCGGGCGGGCCGGAAGGGATTCTCATGGCGGTGCGGAACGGACGAACAGTGCGTGACCTGCGACGCGGCAATCGCACCGCCGTGCTGCAACGGTTGTATTTCGACGGCCCTCTGAGCCGCTTCGAGCTGGGCCCGGCCACCGGCCTGAGTTCCGGTTCCATCAGCAACGTGGTCGCGGAACTCGTCGCGGACGGTCTGGTCGAGGAGGCCGGAAGCGTCGACTCCGACGGCGGCCGGCCGCGTACGTTGCTGCGGGTCGTCCCCGGCAGCGGCCACATGATCGGCGTCGACGTCGGCGAGACCCGCGTCCGCGTCGAGCTCTTCGACCTGACCCTCACCGAACTCGCCCGCACGGAGAGGCCGTTGGAGCAGCAGGGGTACGCGGGTGACTGGGCGTCGGAGGGCGAGGGGGCGGCCCAGGGGGAGGGGACGTCGCTGGGCGGCGGACCGTCCTCGAAGCGTCGGGAGTACGACGTCGATGTCATCGTCGGCCACATCCGGGACGGCGTCGCCGAGGTGCTGGACGAGGCGGGCATCGCTCCCGAGCGGCTGCTCGGCGTCGGGATCGGCGTCCCGGGAATCGTCGCCCGCACGCCCGAGGAGGGCGCGGTGGTGCACGGTCAGACGATCGGCTGGGACGCCGTCCCGCTGGAGTCCCTGCTCCGCTCGGCCTGCCAACTCCCCGACACCGTGCCGTACTTCGCGGACAACGGCGCCCGGACCCTGGGCCAGGCCGAGATGTGGTTCGGCGCCGGACGCGGCGCGCGCAACGCGGTCGTCGTCCTCTTCGGCTCGGGCGTCGGCGCCTGTCTGGTCACCGAGGACGTGGAGCACGGCCGCTCGGTGGAGTGGGGCCACCTGACGGTACGGGTCAGGGGGCGCCGCTGCCGGTGCGGCGCCCTGGGCTGCCTGGAGGCGTACGCGGGCGCGGAGGCACTCCTCGACCGCTGGCGTGAGGAGGGCGGACGCCCGCCCGAGGGCACCGACGAGGAGACCGCGCTCACCGCGATGCTCACCGCGGCCTACCCGGCCGAGGAGGGCGTCGAGCCCGACCCCGTCGCGCTCGCCGTCCTGGAGGAGACCGCCGAGTACCTGGGCGCGGGCCTTTCCGACCTGATCAACCTCTTCCAGCCCGAGCGGATCCTGATCGGCGGCTGGGCGGGCCTCCAGCTCGGCACCCGCTTTCTGCCCGCCGTCCGCCGGTACGCGGCCTCGTACGCCCTGCGCTACCCGGCCGAGCGTGTCTCCATCGACCTCGGCCGGCTCGGCCCGGACGCGGTCACCGTCGGCGCCGCGATTCTGCCGCTCGCCGACTTCTTCGCGCGGGGCGGCCGACGCGCCGAGCCGGTGAGCGAGGGCCCCTCCCCGGCCTGGCGCACCGCCCTGGAGGAGCGCGCCCCGCACTGACCCACGGCCGTCGCTCCCCACCGCGTCACTTGGCGGGCTTGTAGAAGGCGTAGGTGGCGGAGTAGCGGACGCTGATCTGGTCGGTACCGGAGCAGGCGGTGGTGGGCGCGACGCCGCCGTGGGTGTCGAGGCGCTGGACGTAGGAGACGCCGGCGAAGACCCCGGTGCCGCGCGTGGCGGTGGACTGCAGGAGAAGCTCGGGGATGGTGCCGGTCTTGGGGGAGTTGGCGATGGCGGCGGCGTTGACCGCGCTGCCGTCCACCGTGGACACCCAGACGGGGCCGCGGGAGTGGAGGGCGACGGGGCGGTGGGAGCGGTCGTTCTTTGCCCACAGGGTGGCGGCGGGTTCCAGCAGCTTCCAGGCGCCGTCGGCGCAGGTGTAGGTCTGGACGCCCGCGGCGGAGAAGACGCCGGTGAGCCGGTTGCCGTCGGGGACCTTCAGCGCGGCGGGAGCGTCGACGCCGGTGCGGGCGGGCTGCGAGGTCGCGGCCTGGCCGACCGTCGCGCTGAACAGTGTGCCGGCGGTCACGGCGGCGACAGCTGTCGTGGTGAGGACGAGACGCTTGGCGAGCTTCATCGGATGTGTCTCCAGAACGTTTTCTGAACGAGGTCGAGTGGCACCGCGGTGACTGGGCGGGCTGTCGTCGGTGCGCACACGGCAACGCCCTGTTCCTCGGCGTTCTTCGGCCGTGCCGGACCGGGCGACAGCCACGGCGTCCTCGGCGGGATCACCTAGGGTCGTTCCCGCCCGTACCGGGATCGTCGACGCGATGACGAGTAGGGAGTATCGCCGTACGGGTCTCGGCTCCACGAGGGTCTCCGGGGCACGTGGCCGGGCACACCGCCGCGTACTCGGGGCGTCGGTGCATGTGCCTCAAGACGGGTGTCGCCGGCCCTCCGCGGGGAGTGGATGCCCAACGGCCGGGCCGGCTTCGGTGCTCAACAGGTTCGTCTTCCGAGTTCGCCACCACGGCACCAACTGGACGAGGCCGAACATCACCTCGACGCCGAAGAACAGCCAAAGCAGCCGCATGGCACCGTGGGCCAGCGCGTACGCCTGCCACGCCGCGAACAGCGTGCGCGCGATGCCGTCGAGCAGTCCGTGCACCGGAAGCGGCCGGACGATGCGCAGGACGGCCCAGACCACCACGACCGAGCCCATCAGATTCGCGTACAGGGTCTGCACCGGGTCGAGTTCGGGCAGGGCGCCCAGCCCGAGCGCGTTGCCCGACGACGACAGCGCATCGTGCACCAGCGCGTACGTCCACGGCGTCGCGAAGCCCGCGGTGACGACGAGGTCGTACCAGGCGCTCGCCCGTACGGCGCGAAGATAGGCGGGGCGTTCGGGGGCGAGGGCGCGGATCACGATGAGGCTCCAACTGGTCTCGGGGCAGCGACGCCTCACGCTAAACAGTGGAGTACGGTCCAAGGTCAAGCCCGCCGTCCGATGGAGGGACATGCGTATCGGAGAGCTCGCCGCACAGGCGGGCATGAGCAGGGACACCATTCGGTTCTACGAGAAGGTCGGCCTCGTCACGGGTCGGCGGCTGGCCAACGGTTATCGCGATTTCCCGCCCGAGGCGGTGCCCTGGTTGCAGTACGTCCGCACTGCACAGACGCTGGGATTCTCGCTCGCTGAGATCGCGCGGAACGGCGAGGAGTTGCGGGAGGCGCCGGACTCCGCGGAGGCGCTGTCCGTGCTGTTCGAGCAGAAGATCCAGGTCATCGACGCCCGCATGGCCGAACTCGCCACCCTGCGGGCCGAACTGGCCACGCGCGTCGACACCGGGTGCCCGTTGCGGCCCATGGGCCGACCGAGCTGACCACAGGGCGCGCACGCGCAGGCATGACCTCGGGGGTAATCGACCCCGCCCCGGCGCTCCGGAACCATGAAGGACGTACCCACTCGTCCCGCCACCGGATTCCGGGAGGTTTCCCATGCCGTACTTCGAGAGCCCCGTCGATGGCACCCGCCTGCACTTCGTCGACTACGGTCCCGCCACCGGGCAGGTCATCGTGTTCGTCAACAGCGCCTACTTCGGCACGGAGATGTGGGAGTACCAGATGCTGCCGCTCGCCGCGGAGGGCTACCGGTGCGTCGGCTTCGACCGGCGTGGCCACGGCCGGTCCGACGACGTGTGGGGCGGGTTCGACCTCGACACTCTGGCCGACGACGTCGACGGGCTGCTGCGCCACCTCGATCTGTCCGGGGTGACACTGGTCGGGCACTCCATCGGGACCGCGGAAGTCGTACGTTGTCTGACCCGGCACGGCGTCGAGCGGGTGGCGAGGGTGGCACTCGTCGCGGGCATGGCGCCCGGCGCCGTCCGGTCCGCGGACCATCCGGAGGGCATCGACCCGGGCGTCGTCGAGGCCGGCAATGAGGTCTTCCGACGCGACCGGGCCGCCTTCTTCGTGGACGGGGCCCGCTCGTTCTTCGCCCTCGACCTCCCCGGGAACGAACTCTCCCCGGCCTATGTGCAGTCCGTGATCAACCGCTGTCACGGCGCCACCGCGCGCGGCGGGGCGGCGTTGGGAGACCTCGCGGCCACCCTGAACGTCGCCCCCGAACTGGCCAAGCTCGACCTGCCCGCACTCGTCGTCCACGGCACCCACGACGCCTCGGCGCCGCTGGACCTGACCGGCCGCCGGGCGGCCGAACTGCTCCCCAACGGCACACTCAAGGTCTACGAGAACGCGGGCCACGGCCTCTTCGCCACCCACGCGGAACAACTCCTCGCGGATCTGCGGGAGTTCACGGCCCGCGACTGACGCCCCGGGCGCGTCACGCGAACGCGTTCACCCCGGTCAGCTCCGCCGACAGCGTCCACAGCCGCGCGGCCTGCTCGGGGTCGATCGCGTAGTCGCGTACGCCGGTCCGCTCGCCGTCCGCCGGAGCGACCTCGGCGATGTCGCAGTCCTCGCAGTACACCCCGCCCAGTCCGGCCAACTGGGGTGAGGTCGCGGCCCACACCTGGGTCGCCGCACCTTCCTGGGGCGACTTGAAGCCGGACGGGTTCAGCGGGTTGCCGTTCTCGTCGATCCAGCCGCGCTCCACCATCTCCTCCTTGGCGAGGTGGCGCTGCAGCGGGGTGAGGATGCCGCCGGGGTGGAGGGCGAAGGCCCGGACGCCGGACTCCCGGCCGAGCCGGTCGAGGTGGACGGCGAACAGGACGTTCGCGGTCTTCGCCTGCCCGTACGCCTCCCACTTGTCGTAGCCGGTCCGCCAGTGCACGTCGTCCCAGCGGATCCCGGAGATGTGGTGAGCGCCCGAGGAGACGGAGACGATCCGCGCGCCGCCCGGCTCGATCGCGGGCCACAGACGGTTCACGAGCGCGAAGTGGCCGAGGTGGTTGGTCGCGAACTGGGCCTCCCAGCCGGGACCGACGCGGGTCTCCGGGCAGGCCATGATCCCGGCGTTGTCGATGACGATGTCGACGGTGCGGCCGGAGGCGAGGAAGCGTTCGGCGAAGGCGCGGACGCTGTCGAGGTCGCCGAGGTCGAGCTCGTCCACCTCGACCCCCTCGATGCCCTCCACCGCCTCCCGGGCCGCGGCCGGGCGGCGTGCCGGAACGACGACGTGGGCGCCCGCCTTGGTGAGCGCGCGGGTGGTCTCCAGGCCGAGCCCCGAGTACCCGCCGGTGACGATCGCGAGCTTCCCGGTCAGGTCGACGCCCTGGAGGACGTCGTCGGCGGTGCTGTGGGCGCCGAACCCCGAGCCGATCTTGTGCTGTGCAGTGGTCATGTTCCGACGCTACGGATTGGAGAGCACTCGAAGTCAAGCGGAGGCCGCCGCCTACGGCGGGGGCAGCAGCGCGGGGCGGGGCGGCATCGCAGGCCGGGGCGGCAGTGCACGGCGGGGGTCGGGCAGGGCGCCAGACATGAAAAGACCCCGACCGGACGGGGGAATCTCGGTCGGGGTCGTCTGTGGTGGGCACCGATGGCGGTCACCTCTCGGCGAGAGGCTCCACAGGGCTTCAGCCGAACGATCGTCCCTGTGGGCAAAAGGTGAGGCCCGAGGACACCGTCCCATCCGCACCCACGGTTGGTTTAACGGGGAACTACCGATGGGTGTTCCCACGTGACCAGGGCATGCGCGGTGATCCGCGTCACCCGGAGGGGGCAAGAAGGGCGGACGGTTCTCGGGTCGCCGTACGCCTCACGTCTCCCCGTGCGACTTCATGCGTCCGAGGGCTCGGACGCGGGTTTGTTCTCGCTCCCCAGCGTACGCCCGTCAGGTGCTGGTGACACGGGTCGGCGCCGTCCGCGACCGGGTCCAGGCCAGCAGCTCGTCCTCGCTCCAGGTGGTGATCACGCGCTCGGCGGGCACCCCGCACTCCTCGGCCCGCGCGCAGCCGTGGATCTGCCAGTCGAGCTGGCCGGGGGCGTGCGCGTCGGTGTCGATCGAGAAGAGCACGCCCGCGTCGAGCGCCCGGCGCAGAAGCGGGCGCGGTGGGTCGAGCCGTTCCGGGCGGCAATTGATCTCGACGGCGGTACCGGCCTGCGCGCAGGCGGCGAAGACCGCGTCCGCGTCGAACTCCGACGCGGGCCGCCGCCGCTCGGTGAGCAGCCGGCCCGTGCAGTGGCCGAGCACGTCCGCGAGCGGATTGCGTACGGCGGTGACCATACGGCGGGTCATCGACCTGGCGTCCATGCGCAGCTTGGAGTGCACCGACACCACCACGACGTCCAGCGACTCCAGCAACTCCGGCTCCTGGTCGAGCGACCCGTCGTCGAGGATGTCGCACTCGATGCCGGTGAGCAGCCGGAAGGGGGCCCACCGGCGGTTGAGCTCCGCCACCACCGCCAACTGCTCGCGCAGCCGCTCGGGGGACAGGCCCCGCGCCACGGTCAGCCGTGGCGAGTGGTCCGTGAGCACCGCCCACTCGTGCCCGAGACGCGCGGCGGTCCGGCCCATCTTCTCGATCGGGCTGCCGCCGTCCGACCAGTCGGAGTGCAGATGGCAGTCGCCGCGCAGCAGCGCCCGCAGGCGTTCGCCGCCCTCGGCGAGGGGGCCCGCGGCCTGCTGTTCCAGCGTCTCGAGATAGCCGGGCGGCTGACCGGCCACCGCCTCGCCCACGACCTGCGCCGTCTTCGGTCCGATGCCCTTCAGCGACTCCAGGGTCCCGGCGGCGACACGCCTGTCGACCTCCCCGGCGGGCAGTGCGGCCAGCACGGCCTCCGCGGTGCGGAAGGCCCGTACGCGATAGGTGGGGGCCTGGGTGCGCTCCAGCAGGAACGCGATCCGGTCCAGGGCCTCGACGGGGTCCATCGGCATCACCTTCCGTGAGCTCCCCACCCTTTTCAAGCCCTTCAAGCCTTGCCCAGCCGCCGTCGGCCCGCACGGCGGAGTGTCACTCACCTCGGCCCCCTCGCGGGAATCGATCTACGCTCTAGGCATGACCGAAATCTCGAGCCCCCACATCTCCTACCCGCGGGTCATGGTGCTCGGGGTGCAGCCGTGCGACCCGCCGTTTCGGATCGTGGAGATCGACGGGGAAATGGTCGGCGAGGCGAAGTCGATCACCGATGTCCTGACGTTCGCCGGCTCCCAAGGGATCCACATCCACGATCTCGACGACCCGGACGTGGTGCGCTGGGTGGGCGGCGACAAGTTCACGTGGGCGCCGCGTCAGGGCCGGTCCGGCGGATCGGGGCGCTAGGGCCTGTCCGGCGGATCACGGCGTCAGGGCTTGTCCGGAGGATCAGGGCGTGGCGCCGGACAGCTGGATCGAGGAGGCGGGGAGCGCGCGGACCTCGGGGCCCGCGCCGGTGTGAGCTGTCGCGGGAGGAATGATCCCGCACCCCAGGAAAGATCACCAAAGGGCGGGAACCCGGCATGGGCCGATTCCCCCGAGGGCACGGTTGATCTTGCCGGGTGATCGCGACCGCCCCGGCGCCCCCTCTTCCCTCCGGGAGTCGTCATGCCCCGTGGCTTCGCCGTGCCCGCCGCCCTCCTCGCCTCGACCGGCCTGCTGGCCTCGACCGCCCTGCTCACCGCCGTACCGGCGAGCGCGGCGACGCCTGGCGGGTCGCGGGCCGGAGAGGTGTGCTTCTGGACCGCCGCCGGACAGCACGGCTCGTCCTGGTGCTACACCCCACCGGGCTATACGGACGTCCCGGAGTTCCTGCACGACAAGGCCGCGTCCTTCAGGTCCAACGCCGACACCGCCGTGTACGCCATCGACTGGGGCCGCGGCACCTGCTACGCCCGGCTGATCCGGGCGCACGACCTGGCCGACAACTGGCCCTGGGGCGCCCGGCTCGACGGCGTCGCCGACACCATGATGGGCTGCGAGGTCGGCTGACCCGTGCGACTCCTCCGCGCGTTCGCCGCCGCCGCGCTCGCGGTGCTGGCGTTGACGGGGTGCTCCACGGCGACGGCGCAGCGGGCCGTGCCCCCGCTGCCCAGGACTGAGCGCGACCGCGACGACCTCATCGACGCCGCCCAGCAGGTACTCGTCGACCGCTGTCTGGCCCGGCAGGGACTGACCCTGCCGAACGCCTCGGCCCCGCAGCACCACAGCGCCTCGGCCCCGCAGGACCGCCGACTGCAGAGCGCCCTCTTCGGCCGCGGCGACCCCGAGCTCTCCGTCACCCTTGCCACCGGCTATACCGTCACCGCCCACACGGACGGCTGCCTCGCCGCCGCCGAGCGCGATCTCTACGGCGACCAGCGGCTCTGGTTCCGTACTCGGGTCGTGGTGAACAACCTGCGGGCCGAGGCCCAGCAGCGCATGAAGCGCGACCCCGACTACCGCGCCGCGACCGCCCGCTGGACCCGCTGTGTCACCCCGGCGCACGGGGCCCGCCCCGACCGCCCAGACCCCGCCGTCTCTACGCGCTGCGCACGTGAGAGCGGCCTCACCCGGCTGCGGGCGCGGCTGGAACCGGCCCTGCTGGCCAGGGTCCGCGCCGAGCGGCACGGACAACTGACCACCTACCGGCAGCTGCGCACCCGCGCACTGCGCCGCGCGGCGGATCTGTACGCCGAGCGGCCCGTCCAGGTAACCCTGAAGAAAGGCAGTGACCCTTCGTGATCACCCAGCGTCTCGCCCTCTCCGCAGCCGCGGCCCTGCTCGCCCTCACCGGCGGCCTCGCCCTGGCCGCCCCCTCCGGCGCGGCCGACTGCCCCAGCGGCAACTTCTGCGTCTGGGAGAACGCCAACTTCGACGGCCAGCGCGCCAACTGGTCGGGGGACGACGGGTGGTGGGAGAGCTGGATCGCCGACACCGACTCCTCCTGGGCCAACCACGGCATCTCGGGCCCCGGCGTCAAGGACCACGTGAAGGTCTACGAGGACGCCTGGCAGGGCGGCGCCATGACCCTCTGTCTCGGACCGGGGGAGGAGGTCGGCTACAACGCCGTGGCGAACGACCGCGGTGACTCGCACACCTGGTCCATGGGCTGCTGAGAGGCCGACCCCAGTCGATCGGGCCCAGTCGATCGGCCCCGGCCGATCGACTGGGCCCGATCAACGCCGTCCGCCCGCGGTGGGGGCCGCGGACGGACGGTCATGCCGTGCGGCCCCTCATGCCTTCGGGGCCCCGCCCCGGTTGCGCAGGCCCTTCCGACGGCGCTTGGGATGCACCGCCCGGCCCATCCGCCGTCCCAGCAGCAGATAACCCACCAGCGCTCCGGACGTGTTGAGGATGACATCGTCGATGTCGAAGGCGCGTCCGGTGATCAGCGTGCCCTGGACCAACTCGACCAGCAGCATCACCACCGCGGTGAGCAGCAGAACGCGCAGGATCCCCCGGGCCTTCGGAATCAGCACGGGCACCAGCACGCCGAACGGCACACCGAGCACGACGTTCCCGCCGATCTGCTTCACGGCGTCGCGCAGCGCCGGCTGGTCGAGATAGGCCCGCAGAGAACTGCCGGGGTGCAGATTGGTGTGGATCAGCGCCTTCGACGCCGGTGACGGCTCCAGCGTCAGACGGGCCAGCGCGACCGCGAACGCCACCATGGCCACGAAGGCCAGCAGCATTATGAGCAGCCGCACGGGCAGCGGGAGCGCCTTGCGCTCCTGCGCGGGTACCGATGGCCGTCGACCGGATTTCGCCGTACCGGTGGTGCGCAGCGTGCTCAAGAGTGACGCCGTACGGACCATTCGATTCTCCCGGTTTCAACGGTTCTCCAGGTAAGGGCGGTTACCCGCAAAGCGTCCTTCGATGCCGAGCCCCGCGCGACGGAAGGAGGGGGGTCATGAAAGGGCGTCCCGCGGACAGTCGGGGGCAGGGGCGCCCGGCGGGATCCCGGCGCTGTTCGTCGCCGTGCGCGAGGTGGGGCCCGGTGGAGCGACGGCCTCGCCCCACCGGACCCTTGCCGGAGTGCGGCCCGGCTCAGGCGCCGTAGCTCACGCTCACCTCCTTGAAGCCGAGGGAGCGCAGCAGGCCGTCGAGCATGCCGGTGGTGTTCTCCTCGGCCCGTTTGGTGAGCTCGCTGTCCTTCGCCGCGTCGCCGATGTGCTTGACCGCGAGTTTCTGCACGGCCTGTTCACTGTCCGGGTTGTCGGAGAAGAAGTCGCCGAGCCGGTCGAGCAGCCCACGCTGTTTGGAGACGGCGTAGGAGCGGTTGGGGTCGAGTGCGGGCTTGCCGAGAAACGCGTGCGGCAGCCGCAGGGTGGCCGTGGTGCGGTCGGCGTCGACCGTCACGTCCTTCTTGGCGAGCGAACCGAGGTCGACGTACGCCTCGACCGTGCCGGCCCCCACGTACAGCGTGCGGGTGCCGCGGATCGCGTCGGGCAGGTACTTGGCATCCTTCTCCAGGTCCACCACCACCTGGAAGTTGCCCGAGGCGGCGTCGTAACGGCTCATGTCCTGGATCGACTTGAGGAGGGCTGGTCCGGAGCGGTCGTGCGTCTGGGTGCCGAACAGGTCGCGCAGCCCAGGCAGAACGGCCAGGCGCAGCCCGGCGAACAGCACCACGAGCACCAGCACGACGGCAGTGATCGCCTTGGCCCACCCGGGCATGCGCTTGGGCAGGCGCTTGATGGACGTCGTCATTCGACGGTCCTCCTTCCTGCTCACCGAATGCCCGCCAAATCGCCTCCTAGGCCGCCCTGTTGGCGGATTGACGTCGCTGACGGGGAGCGTGGGCGGGAGCGCGTCCACCGTGGTGGCTCCGGCCACCACTCTTCGCCGTACACCGAATGAGCGCCGCGTCCGCCCGGCGTACCGCATCCGCCGCACTACACGCGGCGGTCCCCGACGGGCAGGACCACCAGACCCCTTCCCCGTGCGTGGGCCCCGGCAGCCGCAACTCGACCCCCCGCACATGCCGGGCCGGCAGCTCGCCGGTGACGAGCCGGCGGGTCCGGCCGCCGGCC
>LRTP01000233.1 GCA_001550305.1 Streptomyces diastatochromogenes | reverse complement strand
CGGTCGGCGGATCAGGCAGCCGCCACGCCCCGCGACGCGCCCTCCGAGACACCCGCCGCGACTGCCGCTGATGCGCCCGTCGCGACTGCCGCTGATACGTCCGCCGATGCGCCCGGCGGGCCTGCCGCTGATACGCCCGCCGAGTTCGGCACCGACTGGCACGACCCCCTGACCGCCGCCCCGCCGGTGGCGAGACCGGCCACCAAGTCCTGTGCGGTGACGGTCGCCGAGGCGCAGTTCCGTGACTTCACGCCGTACCGGGGCGCGTACACACCGCCCAGCGGCTGCGGCGACCGCTGGAGCAAGGTCGTCCTGCGACTCGACGGCAAGGTCAAGGGGCGCCAGTTCGACCGGCTCGGCTATCTGCACATCGGCGGCGTGGAGATCTTCCGTACCTCCACCCCGGAGCCTTCGCCCGACGGCATCGAGTGGTCCGTCGAGAAGGACGTGACCAGGTACAGCGACACGTTCCGGCGCGGCGGCGACGTCGAGATGCTCATCGGGAACGTCGTCGACGACACGTACACCGGAGTCCTCGACGTGAAGGTGACGCTCACCTTCTACGCGCAGGGCGGCGCCGTGAAGTCCGCCGCGACCCCCGACCGTGTCCTCACCCTCCAGGACGGCACTCTCACCACCCCGCGCAACAGCGAGCGCGTCGTCGCCGAGGTGTACGCGACCGGCTCAGGCGGCGGCTGCGAGGAGTACTGGTACCTGACGGTGCCCGACCCCGCCCCGTACTCCTGCAAGGCGGACAAGGGCCCCTATCGCGAGGTGCAGATCAAGGTGGACGGCCAACTCGCGGGCATCGCCGAGCCGTTCCCGACCGTGTGGACCGGCGGCTGGTCCAACCCCTTCCTCTGGTACGTGATCCCGGGCCCGCGGGCCTTCGACATCAAGCCGATCGAATACGACCTCACGCCCTACGCCGGTCTGCTCGACGACGGTCGTCCGCACCGGATCGACGTCTCCGTCGTGGGCGTCCCCGCGGGCCAGACCGGCTGGAGCACCCCGGTCAACGTCCTCGTCTGGCAGGACGCGAAGCGCGCGCACGTGAGCGGCGCGCTCACCGAGGTCAGGGCAGGCGACCTCACCAACTCCTCGACGTACATGCCCGGTTCGGACGAGCGTCTCGACACCGTGGGCGGACACCGGCTGACGACCGCCGGATACGTCGACACCTCGCACGGCCGGGTGTGGACCACCGTGCGCCGCACGCTCGCCAACACCTCCGCGCACCACTGGACCGACGGCGAGAACACCGACGCGCTCAAGGCCACCTGGACCGACGACGAGACGGTCACCGTCGACGGGCGCGGACCGGTCGGCGTGCGGCGCACCCACCGCACGTACACCATGGACGGCACCACGACGCTCGCCGCGGACGACCGGTTGCGGACCGTCCTGACGCTCGGCGACCGGGCCGCGGTCGACGAGACGCGCGGCGGCCGGCGCACCACGTGGTCCCGGCTCGACGACACGTACGCGGGAGACGCGACGTATACCGCGAACGTGCCCCGCGACCAACGGCATGCGGTCGGTACGACGAGCGAGCGCTACCGGCTGTACGGCTCGGACGGCTGCTACGACCGCGTTCTGGTCACCGCGCAGGGAGTGCTGACGCGGGACCGCAGCGACTGCTGAGCCTGCTGAGGCCCCGGGCGGGGAACGGCACGTCTGTTCCAGGATTTACATGGACGTGACACAGAGGTATCCGGCGGCACCGGCAACTCCTCAATAGTGATCGCTGCGGAAGGAAGTTTCCGCATACCAGAAGTCCCCTCGGAGGAGTGCCCGTGCCGCCGTCCGTACCGTCCCCGCGACGCGTCGCACGCATACTGCGTACCTCACTGTTCGCACAGGTCGCCTGCGCGCTCGTACTCGGAATCGTCGTCGGAAGGTTGTGGCCGGACGCGGCCACGACCTTCCAGCCGCTCGGCGACGGTTTCGTACGCCTCATCAAGGCGGTCATCTCACCGCTCGTGTTCTGTGTCGTGGTCGTCGGCATCACCAAGGCCGGCGACCTGAAGGCCTTCGGCCGGATCGGGCTCAAGGCCCTGATCTGGTTCGAGGTCGCGTCCACCGCCGCGCTGCTCCTCGGGCTGATCGCGGCGAACGTCGTCGGCCCGGGCTCGGGCATGCACGCCGACCCCTCGAAGCTCGACGCCTCGGCCGTCGACGGCAAGACCGGCGGCGGCTCGCTCCCGTCGACCGGCGAGTTCATCCTGAACGCGCTGCCGCAGAGCGCGGTCGGGGCCTTCGCCGAGAACTCCCTGCTCCAAGTCCTCGTCCTCGCCTGCCTGGTGGGCGCGGCACTGCTCCACCTCGGCAACTCCAAGGTGCCCAAGGTGCTGCCCGCCATCGAGCAGGTCCAGGGCGTCGTCTTCGCGATCGTCGGCTTCATCATGAAGCTGGCCCCGCTCGCGGTGTTCGGCGCGATGGTCCACCTGGTGGGGGAGTACGGGCTCGGCGTCATCAAGACGTATGGCAAGCTGATCGCGCTGTGCTACGCGGTCGCGCTGCTGTTCCTCGCGCTGCTCGCCGTCGCTCTGAAGGCGGTCACGGGGCTCAGCCTCTGGAAGTTCGTCCGCTACACCCGCGAGGAGATACTGCTCGCGCTCGGTACCGCCTCCAGCGAGACCGTCATGCCGCGCATGATGCAGAAGCTGCGCCAGGCGGGCTGCCGCGACGACGCCGTGGGCCTGGTCCTGCCCACCGGCTACTCCTTCAACCTCGACGGCGCCTCGATCTACCTGTCGATCGGTACGTTGTTCATCGCGCAGGCGGTGGGTGTGGATCTGAGCCTGGGTCAGCAGATCACTGTCGTCCTGGTTCTCATGCTGACCAGCAAGGGCATGGCGGGTGTGCCGGGTTCCGCCTTTCTCGCTCTGTCGGCGACGGCCTCCTCGCTCGGTGTCGTCCCCGCGGGAGCCGTCGCCCTCCTCCTCGGCGTGGACCGCATCATGGACTCGATGCGCGTCGCGACCAACCTCCTCGGCAACTGCGTCGCCGTCTTCGCGGTCTCCCGCTGGGAGGGCGCGCTCGACATGGAGCGGGCGAAGAAGATGCTGGACGGCGAGATCGCGTTCGTGGAGGAGGACGACGAGCCGCGGACGCCGGAGTCGCCGACGGAAGAACCGGGGCCCGAGTCGACCAGGGCGGAAGTCCCCGTCCGTGCGACCGAGGCGGAAGTCGCCGTCCGTTCGACGGAGGCGGAAGTCGCGGCCCCATCGGTCGAGCCGGAAGTCCCCGCCCTGTCGGCCAAGGAACCTGCCCCCGAGGTCGGTTGACCGACCCGGGACGGGTCACCGCACCTGCGCCTCCGGAACGGGCCGCGCGCCCCCACTCCAGCCGTACGGAGTGGGGGCGCGGTCCATCGCGTCGTCCGCCGCGTGACGAAGCCGCCCGCGGTAACCCCTCAGCAGCGGTGCTCAAGCCTGGGCATGCCGTCCACCAGCGTGTCCAGCAGCCCCCCGAGCACCTCGCGCTGCTCGTCCGTCAACGGCGCCAGGATCTCCTCGGCGGCCGACCGCCGCGCGCCGCGCAGCTCGCGCAGCGCCTCGCGCCCCTCGTCCGTGACCTCGATCCGGATCACCCTCCGATTGGTGGGATCGGGGACCCGGCGCACCTTCCGGCTCGCCTCCAGGCCGTCCACCAGCGTGGTCACGGCCCGGGGCACCACCTCCAGGCGCTCGGCGAGATCCGCCATGCGCGGTGGTGAGCTGTAGTGCGCGAGCGTGCGCAGCAGCCGGGACTGGGCCGGGGTGATGCCCAGCTCGCGCTGCTCGAGGTGCCGCTTCTGGATGCGGTGCACACGTCGGGTCAGCCGCAGCAACTGCTCGGCGAGCAGGCCGTCGGCATCGGGGGTGGTCATACGGGAACAATATCAGGATGCGGTTCATTGTGAGTATAGGTAACAATGAGCTAGGCTCCGCCAGTCATCGTTTGCCTGCCCTGCGTAGCCGTCGTCTCACCTCCCGTAGGAGCCCATGCGTCCCGACCAATCCACCTGGACCCCGTCACCCGCCGAGGGCGAACAGCCACGGCAGGTGCGCCGCATCCTGAAGCTGTTCCGGCCCTACCGCGGCCGGCTCGCGATCGTCGGCCTGCTGGTCGGCGCCTCGTCCCTCGTCACCGTCGCGACCCCCTTCCTGCTGAAGGAGACCCTGGACGTCGCGATCCCCCAGGGCCGCACCGGTCTGCTGAGCCTGCTCGCGCTCGGCATGATCCTCAGCGCGGTCGTCACCGGCATCTTCGGTGTCCTGCAGACCCTGATCTCCACGACCGTCGGCCAGCGCGTCATGCACGACCTGCGCACCGCCGTGTACGGCCGACTGCAGCGCATGTCGCTCGCCTTCTTCACCCGGACCCGCACCGGCGAGGTCCAGTCCCGCATCGCCAACGACATCGGCGGCATGCAGGCGACCGTGACCTCCACCGCCACCTCGCTGGTCTCCAACCTCACCAGTGTGGTCGCCACGATCGTCGCGATGGTCGCCCTGGACTGGCGGCTCACCGTGGTCTCGCTGCTCCTGCTGCCGGTCTTCGTGTGGATCAGCCGACGCGTCGGCAACGAACGCAAGAAGATAGCGACCCAACGCCAGAAGCAGATGGCCGCGATGGCCGCCACCGTCACCGAGTCGCTCTCCGTCAGCGGCATCCTGCTCGGCCGCACGATGGGCCGCGGCGATTCGCTCACCAAGGCGTTCGAGGCCGAGTCCGACAGCCTGGTCGACCTCGAGGTGAAGTCGAACATGGCGGGCCGCTGGCGCATGTCCGTCATCGGCATCGTCATGGCCGCCATGCCGGCCGTCATCTACTGGGCCGCGGGCATGGCCCTCCAGTTCGGCGGCCCGTCCGTGTCGATCGGCACGCTCGTCGCCTTCGTCTCGCTCCAGCAGGGTCTGTTCCGGCCGACGGTCAGCCTGCTGTCCACCGGCGTCCAGATCCAGACCTCGCTCGCGCTCTTCCAGCGCATCTTCGAGTACCTCGACCTGCCCATCGACATCACCGAGCCGGAGCGCCCGGTCCACCTCGACCAGGTCAAGGGCGAGATCCGTTTCGAGGACGTCGAGTTCCGCTACGACGACAAGAGCGGCCCGATCCTCGAGGGCATCGACATCACCGTCCCCGCGGGCGGCAGTCTCGCCGTGGTCGGCCCGACCGGCTCCGGCAAGTCCACGCTCAGCTATCTCGTGCCACGGCTGTACGACGTCACGGGCGGCCGCGTCACGCTGGACGGCGTCGACGTACGGGACCTCGACTTCGACACGCTCGCCCGCGGGATCGGCGTCGTCTCCCAGGAGACCTACCTCTTCCACGCCTCGGTCGCGGACAATCTGCGCTTCGCCAGGCCCGACGCCACCGACGAGGAGCTGCAGGCGGCGGCCAGGGCGGCCCAGATCCACGACCACATCGCGTCACTGCCCGACGGGTACGACACGGTCGTGGGTGAACGCGGCCACCGGTTCTCCGGCGGCGAGAAGCAGCGCCTCGCCATCGCTCGCACGATCCTGCGGGACCCGCCGGTCCTCATCCTCGACGAGGCGACCAGCGCCCTGGACACCCGCACGGAGTACGCCGTGCAGGAGGCCATCGACGCCCTGTCGGCCAACCGGACCACGCTCACCATCGCGCACCGGCTGTCCACCATCCGTGGCGCCGACCAGATCGTCGTCCTGGACTCCGGCCGTGCGGTCGAACGCGGCACGCACGAGGAGTTGTTGGAGCGGGAGGGGCGCTATGCGGCGCTGGTCCACCGGGACGCTGAACTGGAGCCGACAAGATGACGATATGCCGGGTTTGTAGGCTTTAGCGGGTTACCGTGCCCGCATGCAGATGAACACTCCGCCACGGAGCACGATTCGACTGACGCGCCGGGGCCGGGTCGCCCTCATCGCGACCGGAGCCGTCGTGGCGGCCACCGCCGTGACGGTGCCGCTGCTCACCCTGACCACGAAGGACGAGGAGACACGGCCCACGTCCCTCGTCATCCCGGAAGGCTGGCGCACCGGCCAGGTCTACGAGGCCGTCGACGAGGCCCTCGCGCTGCCTCTGGGATCCACCAAGAAGTCCCTGGCCAAGGCCAACCTCAAGTTGCCCACCTACGCGGAGGGCAACCCCGAGGGCTACCTCTACCCGACGACGTACCACATCGACAGGACGGCGACTCCCGAGTCCCTGTTGGCGCTCATGGTGAACACCGCGAACAAGAAGTTCAGCGGCAGCCCCATCACCGCGGGCGCCCAGCGCAACGCGATGAACCTCTATCAGGCGATCACCATCGCGAGCATCATCCAGGCCGAGACCTCCACCAAGGCCGACATGGGCAAGGTGGCCCGGGTCATCTTCAACCGCCTGGAGCGGGGCATGCCGCTGCAGATGGACGCGACCCTCAACTACGCGCTGAACCGCTTCACGCCGACCACGACCACGAACGAGACGAAGCTCGAGAGCCCCTACAACTCGTACCAGCGCATGGGGCTGCCGCCCACACCGATCTCCAACCCCGGCCAGGCCGCGATGCGTGCCGCGATCAACCCCACCCCGGGCAACTGGCTGTACTTCGTCACGGTCAAGCCGGGCGACACCCGGTTCACGGCCAGCTACGAGGAGCAGCAGAGGAACGTCGCCGAATTCAAACGGCTCCGGAGGAGTGCCTCACCCTCGGCCTCGAACTCACCCTCGAACTCGATTTCGACCCCGCTTCCGGGCTCGCCGTCCGCCTCGGCCCTGAGCTGAGGCCCGCTGTCCGTTGTGGCACCGCCCACGAGGTCTGCGGGCCGGCCACGGGGCATCAGGCGCCGACGGTCACTCCCGCCAGCAACCGCCTGATGTCCCGTACCGCCGCGCGCCCGGCCCGGTTGGCGCCGATCGTGCTGGCGGAAGGCCCGTACCCGACCAGATGGATCCGGGGATCGGCGAGCGCGCGCGTCCCCTCGACGCGGATGCCGCCGCCCGGCTCACGCAGCCGCAGTGGCGTCAGATGATCGAGGGCGGCACGAAAACCGGTCGCCCACAGGATGACGTCCGCGTCGACGTGACGCCCGTCCGCCCATTCGACACCGTCCGGGGCGATCCGGTCGAACATCGGTTGCCGGTCCAGCACGCCGTCGGCCAGCGCCTGCCGGATCGCGTCGTTCAGCGGCAGCCCCGTCACCGACACGACACTCTTGGGAGGCAGCCCCTGCCGGACCCGTTCCTCCACCAGCGCGACGGCCGCGCGCCCCACGTCCTCGGTGAAGGGGCCCTCACGGAAGACGGGCGGCCGCCGTGTCACCCAGGTGGTCGCGGCCGCGTACGGGGCGATCTCCATCAGATGCTGGGTGCCGGACGCGCCGCCGCCCACGACGACCACCCGCTGCCCGGCGAACTCCTCGGGCCCCGGGTACTGCGCCGTGTGCAACTGCCGCCCACGGAAGGTCTCCTGGCCCGGATAGCGCGGCCAGAACGGCCGGTCCCAGGTGCCCGTGGCATTGATCAGCGCCCGCGTCGACCACGTACCGTCGGAGGACTCGACCAGCAGCCGCCCGCCGGCACCCTCCCGCACGGCCCGCACGTCCACCGGCCGCCTCACCCGCAGGTCGAAGGTGCGCTCGTAGGTGTCGAAGTACTCCGCGATCACCTCGGAGGACGGCCGCGCCGGGTCGGCGCCCTCCAGCTCCATACCGGGCAGGGAGTGCATCCCGTGCACCTTGCCGTACGTCAGCGACGGCCACCGGAACTGCCAGGCGCCGCCCGGACGCGGCGCGTGATCCAGCACCACGAAGTCCCGTTCCGGCTCGAAACCGCTCCGCCGCAGGTGATAGGCGCTGGACAGTCCCGCCTGCCCAGCGCCTATGACGACGACATCGACCTCGCGGACTTCGCGCGCCTGCGCCCCGGTGTTGTTCACGCTTCCACCAACTCGACCGGGGCGCGGGATCTTCCCGAACGGCGCCGCCTGTGAGCCACCCGACGCGCGACCTGCCGGCCGGGAACCAGGAGGGACGGCCCTCAGGAGTCCTTGTAGACGCGGGGCGTGGTGGTGGAGGGGGGCAGGCCGCCGTTGAAACGCGTGTCCACGAAGGCGGCGAAGTCGACCTTGCCCGGGATCAGCTTCAGCTCGGTGAAGGTGTCCGCGATCTGCTGCTCCGACGCGATGAGCGGCTTGTCGACGGCGACCGCGATCCGGCTGGCGTTGGTGCGCTTCACCGAGGCGAGCGCCACCTCGTACGGCAGGCCGGTGTCCTTCGCCCACACCTTGGCCCAGGCGTCCGGATGCCGGTACACCCAGTCCTGGGCGCGCCGCAGCCGCTCCAGGTAGTCCTTGACGGCCGCGGCCTTCTTGGTGTCCTTCAGCGCACTCGGCGCCGCCACCTGGAAGCTGAGCCCGTTGACGACGCCGTCCCCGTCGGTCAGGATCCGGCCCTGCTCGGCATTGAGGACCTGCGAGGTGTACGGGTCCCACACCGCCCACGCGTCCACCTTGCCGCCGGTGAACGCGGCGAGCGCGTCGGCGGGCTGCAGATACTTGACCTTCACATCGCTCAGCTTCAGACCGGCCTCCTTGAGCGAGGCGATCAGCTGGAAGTGTGCGGACGAACCCTGTGCCACGGCGATGGACCTGCCCTTGAGCTCCTCGGGCTTTCGCAGCGACGAGTTCTTCGGTACGAGGATGGCCTCACCCTTGGACGTGCCGTGCCAGGCGGCCACCACCGAGACCTTCGAGCCCGCGCCGGCCGCGAAGACGGGCGGGGTGTTGCCGACGCCGCCGATGTCGACGGCCTTGGCATTGACGGCCTCCAGGAGGGGCGGCCCGGATGTGAACGTCGACCACTTGATCTTGTAGTCGAGGTTCTTGAGTTCTCCGGCGGCCCGCAGCACCGCCTCGGAACCGCCCTTCTGGTCACCGACGTTGAGCGTGAGGGAACCCTTGCCATCGGTTCCGGCACCGGCGGTGTCGGCGGCCGAGTTCCCGCCGCAGGCGGCCAGGAGCAGGGTCAGAGGGAGGAGCAGAGCGGCGGGGACGAGGTGTCGGCGCATGACGATTCCGTTCGATTGGTTCAGGTGAGGTGCGAAGTGAAGTGAGGTGTGAGGTGACGGTGAAGTGAGGGTGAGGCGATGGCGAAGGTGGCTGACGGGGGAGGAGAAGCTCAGGCGACCGTGTCCACGCCCAGGCGCTCCAGGAGGCCGGCCCGCAGTTCGGCGAAGCGGGGGTCGGCGATGTCGCGCGGGCGGTCCAGGTCCACCTGGGTCTCGTACGCGATGACACCGCCGTCCATGACGAGGACCCGGTCGGCGAGCAGCACGGCCTCCTCGACGTCGTGCGTGACCAGCAGCACGGCACAGCCGCGCCGCCGCCACAGTTCGCCGACCAGCCGCTGTGCCTTGATGCGGGTGAGGGCGTCCAGCGCGCCGAACGGCTCGTCGAGCAGCAGCAGATCGGGTTCGCGGACCAACGCACGGGCCAGCGAGGCGCGTTGGGCCTCGCCGCCGGAGAGTGTCTTGGGCCAGGCGTTCGCGCGGTGGGTGAGTCCGACCTCGGTCAACGCCTGCTCGGCGACGGCCCGTTCGGGCTTGCCGGGCAGCCCCAGCAGGACGTTGCGCCACACCTTCTTCCATGGCATCAGCCGGGGTGCCTGGAACGCGACGGCCTTGCGCCGCGGGACGAGCACGGTGCCCTCGATGTCACGGTCGAGCCCGGCGAGGATGCGCAGCAGCGTGGACTTGCCGCATCCGCTGCGGCCGAGCAGGGCCACGAACTCGCCCGGACGCACGTCGAGTTGGAGGTCGTCGATGACGGCGCGCCCGTCGAAGGAGCGGGTGAGTCCCTGCACGCGTACGGCGGAGTCCTGGGGGGTCGGGTGTTTCCGGCCGGTCGCGGCCTCCTGCTGGGCGGTGGCGCCCTTCTGGAGGGTCACCGGCCCGTGAACGTCGGTCGCCATTGCAGCAACAGCCTTTCGAGGGAGCGGACGATGAAGTCGGCGAGCAGGCCGAGGAAGGCGTAGACGATCAGGCAGACCACGATCACATCGGTCCGCAGGAAGTCACGGGCCTGCACCATGAGGAAACCGATCCCGGCGTCCGCGTTGATCTGCTCGGCGAAGACGAGCGCGAGCCAGGCGATACCGAGGGAGTAGCGAAGCCCGGTCATCGCCCCGGGCAGCGCGCCCGGCAGCACGACATGCCGCACGAGCCCCCACCGCGAGAGTCCGAGGGACTCCCCGGCCTCGATGAGCTGGGAGTCGACGCCGCGGATACCGGCGTACACGTTCAGATAGAGAGGGAAGGACACCCCCAGCGTGATGATCGCGATCTTCGGGGCCTCGCCGATCCCGAACCAGATGATGAACAGCGGGATCAGCCCCACGAAAGGCACCGTCCGCAGCATCTGGACACTCGCGTCCACGAGGTCTTCGCCGACCCGGAAGAGCCCGGAGACGAGGGCGAGCCCGGTGCCGACGAGGGTTCCGAGCAACAGCCCCACCGCGACGCGCTGCAAGGAGACACCCATCGCGTTGGGCAGCGAACCGTCGGCGACCAGATTGCCGCCGACCCGCGCGATGGTGCCCGGCGAGGCCAGGATGTCGGGGGTCAACACCCCTGTGCTGCTGAGGAGTTGCCACAGCGCGAGCAGCAGGAGCGGGCCGGAGGTGCGGCGCAGCCAGCGGGGTACACGGGTGCGGCGGGTGGAGAGGGGGACGATCGGAACGAGCTCGGGTGGCGTCGGCCGGTCCGCACCATTCTTGGAGATGTCCGACATGTCGGGCCCGGAAGGGGTGGGCGGGGCATGGCTGATGCTCATGAGTGCTCCACGGGGAGGAGAGCGGCCGGAGAGGAATACGCCATGGCTCCGCCGCGTCTGCGGCTCAGGCGGAGCCGCGACGTGCGGGTGGAGCGGAGCGGGGGCGCGGTGGAACGGGGGAGTGAAAGGGCGTCAGAGGCCGCGGCGACACGCGGCGGAAGCCACCCGCAGCAGGTCGATGTGACCGCGCGTGGTGAGCATGGCTGAACGCAACATGCGGGTGAAAGTAGCCAGATGGTCCATGCCCGGTCAATGGTGTCTCGCGGACTGGAACGCGTGTACAGCGGCATGGGACGCCTGTACAAGGGTGCGGGCTGTCGGTTACCAGGGTGCGGGCTGTCGGTTACGAGGGTGTGGGCTGTCGGTCGTGTCCGGAAACCCGCGGGCGGGTGAGAATCGGGTCATGCCCGATGCCTTCACCACCCGAGTCCTGAACGTCAACACCGGTTCGGCGGAGACGGTCGTCGACCTCACCCGCGACTGCGAGGCCTTCCTCCGAGAGGCGGCGGCGGGCCGTGACGGCCTCCTCAATGTCTTCGTGCCCCACGCCACCGCCGGTGTCGCGATCATCGAAACCGGCGCCGGAAGCGACGACGACCTCCTCGCCGCGCTGCACTCCCTGCTGCCCGCGGACGACCGCTGGCAGCACCGCCACGGCAGCCCCGGGCACGGCCGTGACCACGTACTCCCCGCCGTCGTCCCGCCCCACGCGACGCTTCCGGTGCTGGACGGGAGGCTGGAACTGGGGACGTGGCAGTCGGTGTGCCTGGTGGACACGAACAAGGACAATCCTGTGCGAAAGGTGCGTTTGAGCTTTCTCGGGGGCTGAGCCTTCTTGGGGGTTCAAGATCAGGTGGCGGCCGCGCCCGTGGGGGACGGGGGTACGGTGGTCCTACCGAGCGCACCTCGTATGCCGTCATCCGTTTCGGCGTCGTTCTCGGGGAACGGCAAGGCCCGGGCCCATGTGGTCCGGCCGGAAATGAGCCGCCCCATGCCTCCTGGCCAGCGCGATTGCGCCGTCTTCCGTATTCCGTCCCGCGCCCCGCGTTAGCGGACTCCTTGGTTCTCACGCTGTTTCCGAGGCCCTCCGGTGCCTCGCTTCACACACCCGCGATGAACAAGAGTCACATGACAAGGAAGCGCATGAGCCTGATGAGCCTGGGAGTGCTTGCCTCCTCCCGCAAGGAGAACGAGTTCCGGTTGCCGTTGCACCCCGGCCACCTCGACCGGATCGCTCCGGACGTACGCGAAAGGATGTTCCTCGAAGAAGGCTACGGCCGGCGGTTCGGCGTCGGGGACGACGCTCTGCGACCACTTGTGGGAGGCCTGCGCTCCCGAGAGCGGCTCCTCGCCGAGTGCGATGTGCTGCTGCTGCCCAAACCGATGCACGACGACATCGCCGAGCTGCGCGAGGGCCAAGTGCTGTGGGGATGGCCGCACTGTGTGCAGGACGAGAAGATGACCCAGATCGGCATCGACAAGAAACTGACTCTCGTCGCCTGGGAGGCCATGAACCACTGGACGTCCACAGGCGCCTTCAGCGTCCATGTGTTCCACAAGAACAACGAACTCGCGGGCTACTGCTCGGTGCTGCACGCCCTGCAACTCGGTGGGCTCACAGGTAGTTATGGCCGCCGCATGCGTGCGGTGGTCATCAGCTTCGGCGCCACGGCGCGCGGAGCGGTCACCGGCCTCGGCGCCATGGGAGTCTCCGACGTCACGGTGCTCACCCAACGCGCCGCGGCGGCCGTGGCCTCGCCGATGCCGTCGGTCGTGATGGGCCACTTCGAGGAGCAGGAGGACGATCCGTCGCGACTTCGGGCCCTCACGGCGGCCGGTCCCGTGCCGCTCGCGGAGTACCTGGCCGGGTTCGACATCATCGTCAACTGCATCCGGCAGGACACCGACGCGCCGCTGATGTTCGTCACCGACGAGGAACTCGCCCTGTTCCGGCCGGGCACCTTCTTCATCGACGTCGCCTGTGACGCGGGCATGGGCTTCGAATGGGCCCGTCCGACCACCTTCGGCGAGCCCATGCCCTCGGTGGGGCCGGGCTGCCACTACTACGGGGTGGATCACAGCCCGTCCCATCTGTGGAACTCGGCCACATGGGAGATCAGCGAGGCGCTCCTTCCCTATCTCCGCAAGGTCATGAGCGGCCCCGTCGCCTGGGACGCCGACGCCACGGTCAGAAACGCCATCGAAATCCGCGACGGCGTGATCCAGAACCCGAAGATTCTCTCCTTCCAGCACCGGTCGGCCGCGTATCCCCACGACCTCGAGGTCCCGGCGCCGCGCCCCGCCGCTCAGGTGGCCTGACGACGCCTGGCGAGCCCGCGCACTAGCCTGCGTGGGCTCGCCCGGCCGGCCTGCGGGTCGATAATGGTACTTTTGTGTCCGGACCTGCGCGCCGTGCTAAAGTTGACGCCAGTCGTGGTTCCCGTAAACTCCAAGTGCCTTTGATGACTTTATGTCGTCGGGCATTTTTGCATTTCGCAGAGCGTGGACCCCTGGGTACCGCCCGGAAATCGGATTCGGTTCGTTCTTGCAATTCATTCGGTTCACCGCTGCCGAGAATTCCTCGATACGTGCCATATCGAGGAAGGTTCTCCATGAACCGCTCAGCACGTACGAGCGACCGTTTCGCCAAGACCCGTCGGCAGGGCGCCCAGGGGCGCCCCGGCCCCCGTTCAGGCGGCGACGGCCGCCGTCCCGCCGCACCGCAGGGCGAGTTCGCGCTGCCGGAGACCATCACCCCGGCCCTCCCCCCGGTCGCGGCCTTCGGTGAGCTGGACCTCCCCGTCGAGTTGCTGAACAAGCTCACCAGCCTCGGCGTGAACGAGCCGTTCCCGATCCAGGCCGCCACGCTGCCGAACTCCCTCGCGGGACGCGACGTCCTGGGCCGCGGGCGCACCGGATCGGGCAAGACGCTCGCCTTCGGCCTCGCGCTCCTCGTGCGCACGGCAGGACAGCGGGCGGAGGCCCGCAAGCCGCGCGCCCTGATCCTCGTTCCCACCCGCGAGCTGGCCCAGCAGGTCTCCGATGCGCTCACCCCGTACGCCCAGTTGCTGAAAGTGCGGCTGGCCACCGTGGTCGGTGGTATGTCGATCGGGCGGCAGGCCGCCGCGCTGCGGGCCGGGGCCGAGGTCGTCGTCGCGACCCCGGGCCGCCTCACCGATCTCGTCGAGCGCAATGACTGCCGCCTCGACCGGGTGAGCATCACCGTCCTGGACGAGGCCGACCAGATGGCCGACATGGGTTTCATGCCCCAGGTCACCGAGCTGCTGGACCAGGTGCGCCCCGACGGTCAGCGGCTTTTGTTCTCCGCCACGCTGGACCGCAACATCGACCTCCTGGTCCGTCGATATCTCCATGACCCGGTGGTCCACTCGGTCGATCCCTCGGCGGGCGCGGTGACCACGATGGAGCATCACGTACTTCAGGTGCATGGCGCCGACAAGTACGCGACCGCCACCGAGATCGCCGCCCGCGACGGGCGCGTGCTCATGTTCCTGGACACCAAGCACGCCGTCGACCAGTTCACCAGGCACCTGCTGGGCAGTGGTGTGAAGGCCGCGGCACTGCACAGCGGCAAGTCGCAGCCCCAGCGCACGCGCACGCTGGCCCAGTTCAAGACCGGTCACATCACGGTCCTGGTGGCGACCAACGTCGCGGCCCGCGGTATCCATGTCGACGATCTCGACCTCGTCGTCAACGTCGACCCGCCCAGCGACCACAAGGACTACCTGCACCGAGGCGGCCGTACCGCCCGCGCCGGTGAGTCCGGCAGCGTCGTCACGCTCGTTCTGCCCGGCCAGCGCCGCGACATGATCCGTCTCATGTCCGACGCGGGCATCCGGCCCCACATCACCCAGGTCCGTTCCGGCGAGGCGGAGTTGAGCCGTATCACCGGCGCGCAGGCGCCCTCCGGTGTTCCCATCGGCGGCAGCCGGCCGGTCGCGGAGCGACCCGAGCGCGGCGGTACCCCCTTCCGGGGCATGGGCACCCGCCCGGGCCGCGCCGGTGGCGAGTCCCGCCGGGCCGCCGAGGCACGCCAGACGGCCGAGGCCCGCAAGGCCGCTCGGGTTCGACGAGGCGCGTAGTCCGAACCGTCCGTCGAGGCGCGTAGTCCGGACCGTGGGAACGGACCCTGTCCGTGGCGACCTGCCGGGCCATGGCCTCAGAGCAACGCCTCAAGTGTCATGGGGGAGCCCACTTCCAAGCCGACGGACAGTGGGCCTCCCTCGTCGAGGTTCACACGGAAGAGTGACACGCGAGTGATGCGGTGACCGGTCCGGACGCCTCGAACGCAGCTCCGATACCGGATGGGCAGCGGAAAGAAACGGCCGAGGCATCCGCTCGCGATCCTCATCGCCGAAGGACTGACCAACCGTCGGACGGCCACGGTGCCGCGAATTGGTGAGGACGCGGTCGCGGGCGACGAGAGCGGCCAACTTCCCACGATCGACGGCCACATGGCGGTTCGGCCGCACTAGCACATGAGTCGGCCCGGGAAGCACATGTGTCGCACATACCCGCGCGACAGGAGCATCCAGTTCCACTCGTGCGTACTATCTCTACACTGCTGCAGGCCGTGGCAGTTGTGTCCTGCGAGTGATTGGCCCATGTCATGTCTGAAGTCAGTTCCAACTCCCACTCCACAGAACTCACGTCGCAGTACATCGCCCAGGTGACGGGTGACCTTGAGCGCAATGCCAAGGAGCAGGAGCGTGTCGGTGCGGAGATCGAGGCCCTGCAGGAGCAGTTGCTTGCCCTGCGGCACGATCACACCGTGCTGGTGAACATGCAGGACGCGCTCGGCGGTCCCGGCTCGACCCCCGGTGCGGAGGCCGCGGCTGCGCCGTCCGTGCCTCACCAGGTCTCTGCCGAACCCAAGCAGAGCAAGGGGAAGAAGGCGGCCGCCACGGGCGCGAAGAAGACGGCGCCCAAGAAGCCCGCCGCCAAGACCTCATCCGTGAAGGCGTCCACGGCAGCGGCGGCCAAGCCGACCCTCGTCGAGCTGATCCGAGGGCACCTGGAGAAGCAGACCGAGCCGCGTTCCGCCGCCGAGATCACCACCGCGCTCACGCAGGCCCACCCCGACCGGAGCGTGAAGACCACGGTCGTGCGCACCACCCTCGAAGGACTGGTCGCCAAGAGCCACGCTCACCGCACCAAGCAGGGTTCGTCGGTCTTCTACACCACGGCGGTCAACTCGGAGCCCGCGCCGGCCGAGCCGCAGCAGGAGACGGTGTCCGACTGAGCATCCGCAGGAGCCCCTGACACCTGGTAACTGTACGACCCAGTAGTCGTCCTCCTCGGCCGAGGCGGCGCACGGCGGTCTCCAGCACACGGAGACCACAATGCTCCAGGAAGTCCAGCCACGTGGGCTGCCCTTGGCCGTTCGTCATCTCCGCCTTTCCGCTGCTGCCCGTGACGCTTGGTTGCCTTCGCCGGCGAGCGGCCACGTCAGGACCGTCCGGTACGTCCCGTGGACGCCCCCGCGAAGATGTCGAGTGCCCCGGCACGGTCGGTCGGACCGCCATTTCCGCGTAGGCCGAAAGCCGTGACCTCGGAATTCGCGGCTCCCCTGCCCAGTTCCCCCGCTCAGATATGCGTGCCGTCATCACGACCGCACACAACACGTCGCAACGGCGCGCGCGTCACGCCCTGTCACACCGGAGCACGGACCAAAAGGACGGGGAACAGGCACTGGCCGGGGGCTCCGTGGTGCGGGCTTTGTCGCTCTATACGATGAGGCGTCCGGTGGGGGATGGGGGGAGAGACCATTGGGTTGGGCGGTCGACGAGCGTCGCGGTGATACCGGGGACGGCCATGCGTACGGCGACGGGTCCGACGACGACCGGTCGCCGTCCGCCGCGAGTGACGACGCGGGCGCGCGGCCGCGCGGCCCGCTGCGCCGGTTCGCGTTGTTCGTCGGGCGCACGCTGTACGGCGAGTGGTACGGCATCGTCGTGGATCCGATACGGCAACTCGTGCGCCGTGGGCTGTCCGGACTCGTGTTGGCGTTCGTGGCCGTCTTCGGGGTCATTTTCTTCCACGCGCTCGCCCAACATCCCACCGGTGCGGTGATCGTGCGGCTGATCGGCGGAGTGAAGGCCTGTCTGCCGCTGCCCCTGGCCCTGTTGCGTACTCCGGTGTCGCTGTACGTGCCCGCCCTCGACCTTCCCGTGTGGGCGGGCATCACCCAGCTGTTCTTCGCCTTCGCACTCGCCGAACTCGCCCTCGGCCGGGCCCGGACATTGGTCGTCGCGTACGCCACCACCCTGGCCGGCACCCTCACGGTCCGCGTGATGATCGCGCTCGGCCCGGGCTGGTGGGGGCTCGGCCTGCCGCCCGAGATCGGGCAGGTCCTCGACACCGGACCCTCCGCCGCGGTGGTGGGACTGTTCACCTACCTCTCGGTCGTCCGGCGCGCCCCCATCGTGTTCGCGCTCACCGGCGGCTCGATGGTGTGGGAGTCGATCGTCAAACCCAATCTGGCAGGCCGTGAGCACCTGATCGCCGTGGGCGCCGCGATCGTCCTGGCGGTGCTGCACGGGCGCTGCCGAAGACTGCGGGATTCCCTCGGCGCCCTGCTTTTCTGGGCATGGTCACGCAGTGGCCTCGAGCGACTGTTCCCGCCACGTGGTGAGGGGCGTACGCAGGGCGGAAGGACTCAACCGCGCTGAGGGTCCCCGACCGGGGACGGCCGTCCCCGCGATCGGAGGAGAGGCGTGTTCAGAGGGCGCGGTCGAAGAGGTCGAGCAGGGCTGCCCAGTGGCGTTCGGTGGCCTTGGCGTCGTACGCGGCGGTGTCGGCCATGGTGTAGCCGTGGTGCGCGCCGGTGTAGACCTCGCTGCGGTGGTGGAGACCCGCCTCGGTGAACGCCTTGTCGAGGCGCTCGATCTGCTCGGGAGGCAGGGAGGCGTCCTGGTCGGCGTGGCCGAAGTACAGCTCCGCGGTGACCCGGCCGGCGAGCAGGTGTGGGCTGTCGGGCGCGTCGGTCGCCAGCCGTGCGCCGTGGAAGCCGGCCGCGGCCGCGACCCGCTCGGGGTAGGTGCCGGCGGTGCGCAGGGCCAGGCCCGCGCCCATGCAGTAGCCGGTGGTGCCGACCGGTCCGTCGGCGGCTTGCGGGCAGGCCGCCAGCCAGGACAGATAGGCGTCGGCGTCGCGCATGGCCGGCTCGGGGGTCAACTCCTGGATGATCGGGATGAGTTGCTCGAACAGCGCCGGCCGGGCGGCCGTGTCGATGAAGTCGGGCAGCTCCACCACCGGGGCCGGCCCGTGGCGGTAGAGGAGGTTGGGAACCAGCACGGTGTAGCCGGCCCCGGCGAGCCGGTCGGCCATCTCCTTCAGTCGGGGGCGCAGTCCGATGGCGTCCATGTAGAACAGCACCGCGGGGTGGGCGGTGTTGTCGTCGGGGTGGGCCAGATAGGCGTCGGCCGAGCCGTCCTGGGTGGGGATGTTCACGGAGGTTCCGCGTACGTCACGTACATCGGTCATGGGCGTCCCTCATCTTCGCTCGGGCGTCTCTGGGGTGTCTTCCGGGTGTTTCGGGGTGCCGCGCGGATCTCCGACGGCAACCCGATCGCGGCGGTCCCGTCGAGCAGTCTGGCACTCGTGGTGCGGTCGGTTCCGCAGGGCCCCGCTGTCGTTCCCGTGGCGGGAGTCGCCGTCGTGCGCAGACGGATTCCTGGCGCGGCGCCGGACGCGTACGAGCCTGGTACCGACAGTCCCAGGAAAGCCGGGCTACTGGTTGTGCGCATCGTCCGGTCGCAGGGTGGAGTCATGACGACAACACTCATCACCGGAGCGAACAAGGGGCTCGGCTACGAGACCGCCCGCCGGCTCGTCGCCGCGGGCCACACGGTCTACGTCGGCAGCCGGGACGCCGGACGCGGACGCCGGGCCGCCGAACAGCTGGGCGCCCGGGCCGTCCAGCTCGATGTCACCGACGACGCCTCGGTGCGGGCCGCCGTGAAGGCCGTCGAGGCCGAGGGCGGGCTTGACGTACTGATCAACAACGCGGGCATCGAGTCGAGGGGCGAGGGCAACTCCGTGCTCGGCGCCGCGGACGTGACCGCCGACGTGATGCGGGAGACCTTCGAGACGAACGTCTTCGGCATGGTGCGTGTCACCCACGCCTTCCTCCCGCTGCTCCAGGCCTCGGCCGCCCCGGTGGTGGTCAACGTCAGCAGTGGGCTGGCCTCGCTGGCCCGGGTGAGCGACGCGGGCACCCCGGCATACGCCTACCCCGGCGTCGCCTACCCGGCTTCGAAGACCACCGTCAACATGATCACCGTGCAGTACGCGAAGGCGTTCCCGACCATGCGGATCAACGCGGTGGAGCCCGGCTTCACCAAGACCGACCTGAACGGGAACACCGGCATCCAGACCGTCGAGCAGGGCGCCGAGATCATCGTACGGATGGCGCAGATCGGCCCCGACGGTCCCACCGGGGGCTTCTTCGACGCCGAAGGCACCCTGCCCTGGTAGTCCGAGCCGGTACGTCACCCCGTACGCGTGCCAGACCCCGCGACCGCCACTCCGCCACTCAGCCCCCACTGTCACTCAGCCCCACCGCCCCACCGAACACACAGGAGCATCGACATGACCGTGCAGTCACTTCACGGCGGAACGTTCACCATGGCCAAGGACCTGACGGTCACCCGCATGGGGTACGGCGCCATGCAGCTCGCCGGTCCGCACGTGTTCGGGCCGCCGGCCGACCGGGACGCCGCCGTGGCCGTTCTGCGCGAGGCGGTCGAACGGGGGATCACACACATCGACACCTCCGACTTCTACGGCCCCTACGTCACCAACCAGATCATCAAGGAAGCGTTGCACCCCTACCCGGCCGGCCTGCACCTCGTGACCAAGGTCGGAGCACTGCGGGACGCCGAGGGAGGCTGGCCGAAGGCGCTGTCGCGCGACGAGCTTCGCCAGGCCGTGCACAGCAACCTCGAGAACCTCGGCCTGGACGCACTCGACGTCGTCAACCTGCGGGTGGGAGGGCTCGACGCCCCCGAGCCGGGTTCGCTCGCCGAACCGTTCACCGTGCTCGCGGAGCTCCAGCAGGAGGGGCTGATCAGGCATCTCGGTGTCAGTACCGTCTCCGCCGAGCAGATCAAGGAAGCCCAGTCCATCGCGCCCGTCGTGTGTGTGCAGAACTTCTACAACCTCGCGAACCGCGCCGACGACGCGCTGATCGACTCCCTGGCCGAGCAGGGCATCGCCTACGTGCCCTACTTCCCCATCGGCGGTTTCTCCCCGCTGCAGTCGGACACCCTGCACGCGGTCGCGGGCCGGCTGGAGACCACTCCGGTCGCCGTCGCCCTGGCCTGGCTGCTGCAGCGTTCCCCGAACATCCTGCTCATCCCCGGCACCTCCTCGGTGGCACACCTGCGTGACAACATCGCCGCTGCCGCCCTGGTCCTTCCCGAGAAGGAGCTGGCCGAGCTGAACGGGATCGCGGTGTGAGGAATGTGGGGTCGTCACGCCCGACGGGCGTGGCGGCCCCGTGGCGGTGTCCGGTGAGCCGTTTGCCCGCGCCGGATGCTCGCACCGTTCGGTACGAACTTGTTTTTCACGAACACGTTCGTTAGCCTTGTGCGGCATGACTCCAGAGAAGCCCGCTCCGATCAGCCGACGGGAACGCCCGGCGAAGCCCGCCCTGACCAGGCAGGGAATCATCGACGCCGCGCTGGCGATCCTTCGTGACGAGGGGCTGGGCAAGGTGACGATGCGCCGCATCGCCGCGGCCCTCGACACCGGGCCCGCGTCGCTCTATGTCTACGTCCGCAACACGGGGGACCTGCACGCGCAGATCCTCGACTCCCTGCTCGGACCGGTGAAGGCGCCCGCACCGGAGGCGGGGACCTGGCGGGACCGGTTGAAGGCGCTGCTGGTCAGCTATGGAGAGGTGCTCTTCCGGCACCCGGAGATCGCCCGGATGGCGATGTCCACGCAGCCGAGCGGCCCGAACTACCTGGCGCTGGCCGACGCGATCCTCGGCCTCCTCGACGAGGGCGGGGTGTCGGGCCGGGAAGCGGCCTGGGCCATGGACCTCCTGCTGCTCCATCCCACCGCCGTGGCCGTCGAACACAGCTCCCCGAAGTCCGCCACGCAGGAGTCCGACGAGTTCTCCGCCCTGGCCGCGAAGATCGCCACCGCGGACCCGGCGCGCTACCCCCACATCGCCCGGCTCGGCGACACCCTCGTGTCGGGAGACGGCCCGAGCCGCGCCGACTGGGCTCTAGACGTCATCCTGGACGGCGTCCTCGCCGCGGCCTCTCGTGCGTCGGCCGAACAGCGCGGCTGGTGAGAGTGGGGTGTGTGTTTCCCCTGTGTTGCAAGTCGCGCCCGAATGTATGTCTAGGGTTGATCCGTAAGCGCGGGCAAGCAGCGAGGGCCGTGACCAGGCCCTCGGAACATGTCTCCGGCGGTACGGACAACGCGAGTTCAGTGCCTCGCACCTGAGAGTGGTTGTCGTGGCGGCAGGCGGTTGAGTGCCGGAGCCCGCGGGGAAGCCGCCCGCGGTCTGTGCCGCGGGTGAGGGAACGACAAGGGGTATTGATGGAAGGCGCGGATCTTCCAGCGGGGGACCGGTGCGTACCGGTTCGTGGCGTCGCCGATCAGTTGGCGCGGTAGGCGCCTGTGCGGTGGGACGAGGGTCGCGAGGACGTGGGGGGACCGACTCAGGCGCAGGACCCGGAGCAAAGTCACCGGGGAACGGATGGCCGCGCCGTGGGCCGGGCCGTCCCCTGGGTCATGCGACAGGAACGCAAGGGCATACGACCCCATATCGTCGTCCTGGCGGCGTGGACGTTGCTCTGGTTCCTGCTGGTGCAGAGACACGGGGGGATCTCCTGGCACTACCTGCGCACCGGGGGCCAGCTGCTCTTCGGCGCCGTTCCGGGCGGCGGCCTTGCCATCTACGCCAACCATCCGGAGTTGCAGATCGGCCCCGTGAGCTTTCTGGCGGCCGCGCTGTTCGCCCCGCTGCCACCCCACATGGCGGAGGTGCTGGCCGAGGCGGTGATGTCCGCACTCGGCCTCTACATGCTGGTTCTGGTCGGCCGCACTGCGGCCGACCACAACCGCGGCACGGGACTCAACCACCGCCGACTCCAGCAGCGGGTGCTCGTGGCAGGGGTGGCCTTCATCCCCATGTGGGTCGAAGTGGCGGTCCGCTTCGCCCACTTGGACGACGTACTCGCGCTGTTCTTCACCACTCTGGCCGTACGCGCTCTGGTGCGGGGCCAAGGGCGCACGGTGGGCATCATGCTCGCGCTGGCGGTGGACTCGAAACCCTGGGCAGTGGCGTTCACGGCTCTGCTGCTCGCCCTCCCGGCCGCGCGACGACGCAACTCCGCGCTCTGGACGGTCGGCCTGGTGGCCGTCGCGTGGCTGCCGTTCTACGTCACCCATCTCAACTCGGCTGCCGCCGCCAGATTCACCATCGCCAACCAGCCCGCCTCGGCGCTGCGTTGGCTGGGCGTCCTGGCCCCGGCCACGCCCTGGTGGGACCGCCCGGCCCAAGTGCTCCTGGGATTCGGTCTCGGCGCGCTGGCGGTAGTCAGAGGCCGCTGGCCCGCGGTCGTGCTGCTCGGCGCCGATGCCCGCATCGCACTGGACCCGAGCGTCTACACGTACTACAGCGCCTCGATCCTGCTCGGCACCCTGCTGTGGGACGCGGTCGGGCAGCGTCGTCTGGTGCCGTGGTGGAGCTGGATCGCCCTGCTCTCCCTGTACGGCAGTACCTTGCTGGTGCCCTCGGACCGCGTCTGCGGCCTGATCCGGCTGGCCTTCGCCGCCGGTTCGGCGGGCTACGTCCTGCTGGGGCCCGTGCCACGCCGCCGGGGCCCCGAGTCGAAGGCTCCTTCTCCGGCGTCCCCCCAGGTGTGACCACCCTCCGCGGGGAGGAATGGGTTGATGAATGTCACACAGCTAAAAATCCCCCAATTCAGACATAAGCCTATTTACTGCACGCCGGGGTCTCTTTCGTCCCTGTAGCGTCGCCGTCATTCGGGAATCGAGATGGCCCGCGAACGGGCTCCCGATGTGACCGCAGACACAGAGCAGGGAATCTTCATGCCGGACATGCACGCACTGCGCCGCGCGCGGCGTGGACTGGCCGCGACCGCGGCGGCCGGGTCGGCGATCG
>LRTP01000232.1 GCA_001550305.1 Streptomyces diastatochromogenes | reverse complement strand
CGCCGACGGCCGGCAGATGCTCCGCCAGGGCGTCGCCCGCCCCGCTCCCGAGATCGGGACCGCCGTGCTGAGCCTGGCCGACGAGGGGCGCCAGCGCGAGATCCGGGCGCTGCTCGACGCGTACGTCCGCGTCCGCACCCCGGAGGAGGCGGCCCGCAGCGCGGAGGCGGACCCGGGACGCCTCGTGCCACTGCTGCTGGCGGCCGCCAAGGGTGTCTCGGAGGAGCGCCACTGGGACCTGGTGCACGCGCTGCGGGTGGCCGGTTTCACCGCCTGAGCCATCAGGGAAGGCATTCCTGAGCCCGTCGAGGGTCCGTGGGGCCGTCGCCCACCGGATCGACCGCTCACCCACAGGGGTGCGAAACGTGATCGACTCAGCGGGTTAACGGCGATGGTCTTGGCAAGGCTGTCCGCTGGGCTTACTTTCGAGCCTCCACCGCCTTTGTCTACGGGCGTAGAGGCTCTCTGACGTCTCGTCGAAGGAGCAGCTCATGGCCAACGTCGTACGCGCCGCTCTGGTCCAGGCCACCTGGACCGGCGACACCGCATCCATGGTCGCCAAGCACGAGGAGCACGCCCGCGAGGCGGCCCGGCAGGGCGCGAAGGTGATCGGATTCCAGGAAGTCTTCAACGCCCCCTACTTCTGCCAGGTCCAGGAGCCCGAGCACTACCGCTGGGCGGAGCCGGTGCCCGACGGGCCCACCGTCACTCGTATGCGGGAGCTCGCACGCGAGACCGGCATGGTCATCGTCGTGCCCGTGTTCGAGGTCGAGCAGTCCGGCTTCTACTTCAACACCGCGGCCGTGATCGACGCCGACGGCACCTACCTCGGCAAGTACCGCAAGCACCACATCCCGCAGGTGAAGGGCTTCTGGGAGAAGTACTACTTCAAACCGGGCAACCTGGGCTGGCCGGTCTTCGACACCGCGGTGGGCAGAATCGGTGTCTACATCTGCTACGACCGGCACTTCCCCGAGGGCTGGCGGCAGCTCGGCCTGAACGGCGCCCAGCTCGTCTACAACCCCTCCGCCACCTCCCGCGGCCTCTCCGCCTACCTCTGGCAGCTGGAGCAGCCCGCCGCGGCCGTCGCCAACGAGTACTTCATCGCCGCGATCAACCGGGTCGGGCAGGAGGAGTACGGCGACAACGACTTCTACGGGACCTCGTACTTCGTCGACCCGCGCGGACAGTTCGTGGGGGAGACGGCCGGCGACAAGACCGAGGAGCTGATCGTCCGCGACCTCGACTTCGACCTGATCGAGGAGGTCCGGCAGCAGTGGGCGTTCTACCGCGACCGGCGGCCCGACGCCTACGAGGGGTTGGTGCAGCCGTGAGCGACCTGTACGCGCGCCACAAGGCCGTCCTGCCCGACTGGCTGGCCCTCTACTACGAGGACCCGATCGAGATCACCCACGGCGAGGGCCGCCACGTCTGGGACGCCCAGGGCAACAAGTACCTCGACTTCTTCGGCGGCATCCTGACGACGATGACCGCGCACGCCCTGCCCGAGGTGACGAAGGCCGTCAGCGAGCAGGCCGGACGGATCATCCACACCTCCACGCTCTACCTCAACCGGCCAATGGTCGACCTCGCCGAGCGGATCGCCCAGCTGTCCGGCATCCCCGACGCCCGCGTCTTCTTCACCACCTCCGGCACCGAGGCCAACGACACGGCGCTGCTGCTCGCCACCGCCCACCGGCAGAGCAACCAGATCCTGGCGATGCGCAACAGCTACCACGGCCGCTCCTTCAGCGCGGTCGGCATCACCGGCAACAAGGGCTGGTCACCGACCTCCCTCTCGCCCCTCCAGACGCTGTACGTCCACGGCGGCGTCCGCACCCGCGGCCCGTACGCCGATCTCGGCGACGCGGAGTTCATCGCGGCCTGCGTCGACGACCTGAAGGACCTGCTCGGTCACGTCCGCCCGCCCGCCGCCCTCATCGCCGAACCCATCCAGGGCGTCGGCGGCTTCACCGCGCCGCCCGACGGCCTGTACGCGGCCTTCCGCGAGGTCCTGGACCAGCACGGCATCCTCTGGATCGCCGACGAGGTGCAGACCGGCTGGGGCCGCACCGGCGAGCACTTCTGGGGCTGGCAGGCGCACGCCGCCGCAGGCCCGCCGGACATGCTCACCTTCGCCAAGGGCATCGGCAACGGCATGTCCATCGGCGGCGTCGTCGCGCGCGCCGAGATCATGAACTGCCTCGACTCCAACTCCATCTCGACCTTCGGCGGCTCGCCGATCACGATGGCGGCGGGCCTGGCGAACCTCACGTACCTCCTCGAACACGACCTCCAGGGCAACGCCCGGCGCGTCGGCGGTCTCCTCGGCGAGCGGCTGCGGGCGATCTCCGTGCCGCTCGACTACGTACGGGAGGTGCGCGGGCGCGGGTTGATGATCGGCGTCGAGCTGGTCAAGCCCGGCACCGACGAGGCGTACCCCGAAGGTGCCGCGGCCGTGCTCGAAGCGGCCCGCCAGGACGGCCTGTTGATCGGCAAGGGCGGCGGTCACAACACCAGCGTGCTGCGCATCGCACCGCCGCTCTCCCTCACCGTCGCTGAGGCGGAGGAGGGCGCGGCGATTCTCGAGCACGCGCTGAGGTGTATCCAGTAAGAAGTTCTGAGCAAGGGAACGTGCCATGACCACCGCCACCGCCTTGGAACCCGCCCTGTCGGTACGCCAGGTCCTCGCCCTGGACCGGGTGCTCGCCGGAGAGCCCGAGGTGGTGGCCGGCGCGGGCCACCTCGACCGGTCCGTGCGCTGGGTGCACGTCGCCGAGGCCGCCGACGTGGGTGTGATGCTCAGCGGCGGGGAGATGGTGCTCACCACCGGGGTCCTGCTCGCCGGCGACCCGGACGCGCAGGCCGAGTACATCCGTTCGCTGCACCGTGCGGAGGCCGCGGCCGTGGTCCTCGGGCTCGGCCGGGCCTTCCCGACCCCGCCGGACGTGATGCGCCGGGCCGCCGAGCGCTGCGGGCTGCCCATGGTGGTCCTCCACCGGCCCTTCCCGTTCGCCGAGCTGACGGAGGAGGTCCAGTCCCGGCTCGTGCGCAGCAAGTTCGCGGCGGTGAGCCTCTCGGAGGCCGTACGGACCGCGCTCACCGGGCTCATCACCACGGGCGCGCCCCTGCAACGGATGCTCGACGAGATCGCCGTGCACGCCGCGTGCCCGGTCGTCGTCACCAACCTCGCCCACCGCGTCCTCGCCACGGCGGGGGAGCGGTCCGCGGTGGACGACGTGCTGCGCGACTGGGAGCGCATCGCCCGGCAGGCGGGCGGCAGCGAGGGCGACGGCTGGATCCGCGCCGAGCTGGGCGGGCGCGGCGAGAGATGGGGCCGCATCGTGCTGTGCGGCTACCGGGGCGACGCCGCCACCGGGCGGCTGCTCGCCGACCGTGCCGCCGAGGCCCTGGTCCTGCACCGGATGCTGGGTGGCTCCGTGCACACCTGGGAGGAGGAGTCCGCGCAGGGTCTGCTGACCGACCTGGTGAGCGGGGTCGTACCGGCGCGGCAGCTGCTCCCGCGGGCCAGGGCGGCCGGGCTGCCCGTCAACCGGCGGGCCTTCGTGCCGCTGGTGGTACGGGACGGCGACCCGGGCCAACTCGACCGCGTGCTGCGTCTGTTGGGGCTCCCCGGACTGGTCGCCGAGCTCGCCGACGGGGCCACCGCCGTGCTGCTCAGCCTCGCCCGGGACCAGGACGCGGAGGCGCTGGCCGCCCACTTCGCGGTGCGGCTGTGCCATGAGACCGGCGCCCGTACGACCGTGGCGGCGGCCTCGCCCCGTACCGCCTGGGACGACGTCCCCGGTGGCCTGCGCGAGGCCCTGCACGTCGCCGAGGCCGCCGCCGACGCACCCGCCGACCAGGACCAGCCGGTGCTCGTCCGGCTGCGTGACGTCCATCTGCGGGGTCTGATACGGCTGTTGCGCGACGATCCGAACGTCCAGTCCTTCGCCGAACGGGAGTTGGACGGGCTGCTGTGCGGGGCCGATGCCGAGTCGGAGCTGCTGCCCGTGCTGCGGACCTACCTCGCGACCGGCCGCAACAAGTCCCGGACCGCGCAGCTCCACCACGTCAGCAGGCCCGCGCTCTACCGCCGGCTGGAGGCCATCGAGGCCCGGCTCGGCGTCGACCTCGACGACTTCGAGCAGGCCGCCTCCGTACACATCGCACTGCTCGCACACGACGCGCAACAACGGTGAAACACCGGACGGCTCAGGTGAAACATGGGACAACGCGGGGGTGACACCGTGGAACGGCACAGCGCCTCAGACGTGACACGGTGCAACTCAAACCATCCCTCAGGGCTTCCTAGGCTCCTCGCACACCGAGCGACCGGAGGTCCCGATGAGCAGAGTGATCCGCGCCGCCGTCTTCCAGACTGCCTGGACCGGCGACAAGGAGTCGATGATCCAGGTCCACGAGCAGGCGGCCCGCGACGCCGCCGCACAGGGCGCACAGGTGCTGTGCTTCCAGGAGCTCTTCTACGGGCCCTACTTCTGCCAGGTCCAGGACAAGGCGTTCTACGAGTACGCCGAGCAGATCCCCGAAGGCCCGATCGTCCGGCGCTTCCAGGCGCTGGCCAAGGAACTGGGCATCGTGCTCGTGCTGCCGATGTACGAGGAGGAGCAGCCCGGCGTCCTGTACAACACGGCCGCCGTGATCGACGCGGACGGCTCGTACCTCGGCAAGTACCGCAAGCACCACATCCCGCAGGTCGAGGGCTTCTGGGAGAAGTTCTACTTCCGTCCCGGCAACGCCGGCTGGCCGGTCTTCGACACCGCGGTGGGCAGGATCGGCGTCTACATCTGCTACGACCGGCACTTCCCGGAGGGCTGGCGTGCACTGGGCCTCGCGGGCGCCGAGATCGTGTTCAACCCGTCGGCCACCTCGCGCGGACTGTCCTCCTACATCTGGCAGCTGGAGCAGCCGGCGGCGGCCGTCGCCAACGAGTACTTCGTGGGCGCCATCAACCGCGTGGGCGTGGAGGAGTTGGGCGACAACGACTTCTACGGAACGTCGTACTTCGTCGACCCGGAGGCCCAGTTCGTCGGGGAGGTGGCCAGCGACAAGGAGACCGAACTCGTCGTCCGCGACCTCGACATGGCCAAGCTGCGCGAGGTGCGCGACCGCTGGCAGTTCTACCGGGACCGCCGCCCCGACGCGTACGAGCCGCTGACCGCGCCGTAGCCCGGCGGGGCCCTGGAGTCCGCCGGGCTTCCCGCGCCCCCGACGGGGCGCGGGGCTGTGGCATTGCGCGGCTTGGCCGCGTGGGCGCGACCAGCCACGAGTGACCCGCAGTTTTCAGCGCACCGCATTCAGCGAACGGCAGGAGAGAGGGAGCATGAGCAGCCGTACCGTCATCCGTAATGGCCTCGTCATCACCGCGTCCGACGAGATCCACGCCGACGTCCTGATCGAGGACGGCCGGGTCGTCGCCCTCGCCGCGACCGGCACCCCGGCGGCCGAGTCGTGGACGGCCGAGAAGACCATCGACGCCACCGGCAAGTACGTCATCCCGGGCGGCGTCGACGCCCACACCCACATGGAGCTGCCCTTCGGCGGCACCTTCGCCTCGGACACCTTCGAGACGGGCACCCGGGCCGCGGCCTGGGGCGGCACCACCACCATCGTCGACTTCGCGGTGCAGAGCGTCGGCCGCTCTCTGCGCGAGGGCCTCGACGCCTGGAACGCCAAGGCCGACGGCAACTGCGCCATCGACTACGCCTTCCACATGATCGTCTCCGACGTCAACCAGGAGACGCTCAAGGAGATGGACCTGCTGGTCCAGGAGGGCGTCACCTCCTTCAAACAGTTCATGGCCTACCCCGGCGTCTTCTACAGCGACGACGGCCAGATCCTGCGCGCCATGCAGCGCTCCGCCGAGAACGGCGGCCTGATCATGATGCACGCGGAGAACGGCATCGCGATCGATGTCCTCGTGGAACAGGCGCTGGCGCGCGGCGAGACCGACCCGCGCTTCCACGGCGAGGTGCGCAAGGCGCTCCTGGAGGCCGAGGCCACCCACCGGGCCATCAAGCTCGCCCAGGTCGCGGGCGCTCCGCTGTACGTCGTGCACGTCTCGGCGCAGGAGGCGGTCGCCGAGATCGCGCGGGCGCGCGACGAGGGACTGAACGTCTTCGGCGAGACCTGCCCGCAGTACCTGTTCCTGTCGACCGACAACCTCGCGGAACCGGGCTTCGAGGGCTCGAAGTACGTGTGCAGCACGCCCCTTCGGCCCAAGGAGCACCAGGCCGCCCTGTGGCGGGGCCTGCGCACCAACGACCTCCAGGTCGTGTCGACCGACCACTGCCCCTTCTGCTTCGTGGGCCAGAAGGAGCTGGGCCGGGGCGACTTCTCGAAGATCCCCAACGGCCTCCCGGGCGTCGAGAACCGCATGGACCTGCTCCACCAGGCCGTCGTCGACGGGCACATCTCGCGCCGCCGCTGGATCGAGATCGCCTGCGCCACGCCGGCCCGGATGTTCGGCCTGTACCCGAAGAAGGGCACCATCGCGCCGGGCGCCGACGCCGACATCGTCATCTACGATCCGCACGCCGAGCAGGTCATGTCGGTCGAGACCCACCACATGAACGTCGACTACTCGGCGTACGAGGGCAAGCGCGTCACCGGGCAGGTCGAGACCGTGCTCTCGCGCGGCGAACCGGTCATCACCGAGCGGGAGTTCACCGGACGCGCGGGTCACGGCGTCTACACCCCCCGCTCCACCTGTCAGTACCTTCTCTGAGCGACTAGGAGTGGCGCCATGGACTTCGGACTCGTCCTGCAGACCGACCCCCCGGCCTCCCGCGTCATCGACCTGATGAAGCGCGCCGAGGGCAACGGCTTCACGTACGGCTGGACCTTCGACTCGGCCGTGCTGTGGCAGGAACCCTTCGTGATCTACAGTCAGATCCTCGCGAACACCGAGAAGTTGACGGTCGGCCCGATGGTCACCAACCCGGGCACCCGCACCTGGGAGGTCACCGCCTCCACCTTCGCGACGCTCAACGACATGTACGGCAACCGCACGGTGTGCGGCATCGGGCGCGGTGACTCGGCGATGCGCGTCGCCGGGCGCAAGCCCAACACACTCGCCCGCATCAGCGGCGCGATGAAGGTCATCCGTGCCCTCGGCCGCGGCGAGGAGGCCGACCTCGGCGGCACCGTCGTCAAGTTCCCCTGGGTCAAGCCGGGTGCCGAACTCCCGGTCTGGATGGCCGCGTACGGTCCCAAGGCCCTGAAGATGACCGGCGAGGAGGCCGACGGGTTCATCCTCCAGCTCGCCGACCTCTATCTCACCGAGTACATGGTCAAGGCCGTGAAGGACGCGGCCGTCGAGGCCGGGCGTGACCCCTCCGAGGTGAAGATCTGCGTGGCCGCGCCCGCGTACATCACCGAGGACGACTCGCCGGAGGCCCTCGCCCACGCGCGTGAGCAGTGCCGCTGGTTCGGCGGCATGGTCGGCAACCACGTGGCCGACCTGGTCTCCAAGTACGGCGAGCACTCCGCCGCCGTACCCGAGGAACTCACCGACTACATCAAGGCCCGCGAGGGCTACGACTACTCCCACCACGGGCGCAGCGACAACCCCGACACCAAGTTCGTGCCGGACGAGATCGTCGACCGGTTCTGTCTGATCGGCACGGCCGAGCAGCACATCGAGAAGCTGAAGGCGCTGCGCGCGCTGGGCGTGGACCAGTTCGCGGTGTACGACATGCACGACGCGCAGGAGGCCGTGATCGACGCGTACGGGTCGAAGGTCATCCCGGCCGTCAACGGCTGACAACTCCGCTCCGGGCGGCCGGCCTCCGGCCGCCCACCGCACCACCGGCCGTACTCCGGTCACCGCTCCTCCTCCCCATACGTCCCCTTCCCTCCGTCCGGGAAGGGGATCACCGCACCACCACACCCGCACAACCCCCCACGGCGTCACCCGCACGGCCTCTCCCGTCACTCCTCATTTGATTGGCCTGCCCATGACCGAGACCGTCCCCAGCGAGGGCCCACCCGTCGCTCAAGTCACGCTCCCCGACGGCCGGGTGGAGATCGCGCCCGACGCGCCCGCGCCCAGCGGCCCCTACGCCAACGAGGACCTGCTGCCGGTCCCGGTCGAGAAGCGCACCTGGACCACGTACAACTTCTCGGCGCTGTGGGTCGGCATGGCTCACAACACCGCTTCCTGGACCCTTGCTTCCGGCCTGATAGCCGTCGGCATGGACTGGAAGCAGGCCGTGTTCACCATCGCGCTGGCCAATCTGATCGTGCTGGTCCCGATGCTGCTCACCGGGCACGCGGGACCCAAGTACGGCATACCCTTCCCCGTCTTCGCCCGCGCCTCCTTCGGTGTCCGCGGCGCCAACCTGCCCGCTGTCGTACGGGCGTTGGTGGCCTGCGGCTGGTTCGGCATCCAGACCTGGATCGGCGGCGAGGCGATCTACTTCCTCGCCGGGAAGCTCTTCGGCGACAGCTGGGCCAACGCCTCGAAGGTCGGCGGCTACGCGTGGACCATGTGGCTGTCGTTCGCGATCTTCTGGGTGCTCCAGGTCGCCATCATCTACCGGGGCATGGAGACGATCCGCCGCTTCGAGAACTGGGCGGCGCCCTTCGTGCTGCTGGGCGCCGGTGTGATGCTGTGGTGGATGAGCAGCAAGGCGGGCGGCTTCGGCCCGTTGCTCGACCAGCCCTCCAAGCTCGGCTGGGGCGGTGACTTCTGGAAGCTCTTCTGGCCCTCGCTCATGGGCATGATCGGCTTCTGGTCCACGCTGTCGCTGAACATTCCCGACTTCACCCGGTACGGCAAGAGCCAGAAGGCGCAGACCTGGGGTCAGGCGCTCGGTCTGCCGACCACGATGACGCTCTTCGCCTTTCTGTCCGTCATGGTCACCTCGGGCTCGCAGGCCGTGTACGGCGAGGCCATCTGGGACCCGGTCCAGCTGGCCGCCAAGACCGACAACGTCTTCGGCCTCCTCTACGCGCTGGTCACCGTGCTGGTCGCGACCCTGTCCGTGAACATCGCGGCCAACCTGGTCTCGCCGGCCTTCGACTTCTCCAACCTCGCACCGCGGAAGATCAACTTCCGTACCGGCGCTCTCGCCACCTGTGTCCTCGGCGTGCTGATCTTCCCCTGGAAGCTGTACTCCGACCCGCAGGGCTACATCTTCACCTGGCTCGGCCTCGTCGGCGGTCTGCTCGGCACCGTCGCCGGCATCCTCATCGCCGACTACTGGATCCTGCGCCGCACCAAGCTCGACCTCGCCGACCTGTACCGCACGGGCGGTCGCTACTGGTACGACGGCGGCTGGAACTGGCGGGCCGTCGTCGCCTTCCTCACCGGAGGCGTCCTGGCCGTCGGCGGCGCCGACTTCCATCCGTTGATCGACGGACGGCCCATCCCGGCGCTGAAGTCCCTGGCCGACTACGGCTGGGCGGTCGGACTCGGTACGTCGATGGTGCTGTACCTGGCGCTGATGCTGCTGCGGGGCAAGGAGAAGACCGCCGTCTGACGCGTGAGGGAGATCAGCCGTCGGAGAACGGCTGAGAGAGAACAGCCGTCGGAGAACGGCTGAGGGACAACAGCTGTCGGATCAGTGCGGCGGTTGGAGAACGGTCAGCCCTTCTGGCCGTTCTCCAGCGTCGCCACCACGTCCTTGGCGGCCTTGATGGCCCCCTTGTTGATCTCGTCCGTGCTGGGCGCCTTCTTCGTCTCGAAGTTGCTGCCGTTGTACGTGACGACCACGAGCGCGTTGGACGCGCGGACGATCACCACTCCCTCACGGGTCTGCTGCTTGTCCGTGGTGGTGAGGTTCACGACCGAGTAGGCCGAGTCGCCGAGGCCGGGAACGGCCCCGCCGCCGCTCTTGTCCGATACGCGCCCCGTATAGGACTTCTGTGCCGCTTCATCCGAATCCTTGATCTCGTACGAGACGTCCAGCCAGTGGTAGTCGAAGCCCTTGAGCGCGTTCCAGGAACAGGTGCGGCGCACCGACTTGTCGGTCGACGGAATCTCCTGGCCGGCCGTCTTGGCGCCCGGGACAAGGGCCTTGATCGTCTTCTCCGTCACGCCGGTGCAGGGCGCGGGGGCCGCGGTGTACGTCTTCGCGACCGCCGTCGCCGCGGGGCCCGAGGGGGACTGCGCCGTCTGGGGCGACTTGTGGTCGGTGGCGGCCGGAGTCGTCGTCGACGTGCCGGACGACATGACCCAGCCCGTGCAGGCGAGGACCGCGACCGGCAGCAGACGCGCGGTGAGGGCGAGTGGCAGAGGAAGAGAATGCACGGCGCACTTCTCGTGGGGGACGGTGCGGAGGGGGTCCACACTGCGGACGGAACGCCAGTGTCACATGACTCCCTGTGGGGCGGAAGTGCCAACTCACTCCGTGCCTGTGCGGTGACAGTGACTCACTGGGAATCGTCCGTCCGCCACTTCGCCGTCACCAGCCACACCGCCGCCCGGAGTCGAACACCGCGATCCGTCTCATAAGGGCGCAAGGTGTCCCGCAGGGCCTCGCGCGTGTCGGCGTCGACCGGCCGGCCGGGCGTGCGGGAGAGGATGAAGCCGACCGCGTCCGCGGCGTCGCGCCCCCAGGTCGTCTCCGTCGCGACCGGAGTCACCGTCACGTCGTCCCACCCGCGCAGAGCCTCGCGGATGTGCGCCGGGTCGGACAGGGAGGCCATGGCGGCCTGGACGGCGACCGTCGCGGCGTCCGGTTCGTCCAGGAGTTCTCCGAAAAGGCTCAGGGCGCGTGACTCCTCCACCTCGGGACCGGCGGGCCGCGGACAGACGAACGCGAGTCGCCCGCCCGGCCGCAGCGAGCGCGCCAGGTTCCGGAACGCCGCCGCGTGGTCCGCGAAGAACATCACCCCGCCCCGGCTGATCAGGACGTCGTATCCGGCGGGCGGGAAGGGATGGATCTGGGCGTCGGCGAGCTCGTACGCGACGTTGGTGACCCCCTCCGCGGCGGTCGTCGCCCGGGCCCGGTCGAGCAGGGGCGCCGAGATGTCGACCCCGACGGCGTGCCCGTGCGCCGCCAGCCGGCCCGCGATCCGGGTCGTCGCACCGGCCCCGCACCCGACGTCCAGGACGCGGTCGCCCGAAGCGATCGCCGCCGCGTCGAAGAGCGCGGTGTTCAGGCCCGACACGAGCGTGTCATAGCGCTCGTGGTGGCTCGCCCAGTGATGGCCGAGGCTGCCGTTCCAGGCCCGCGCCTGAGCGGAGTTGGCGATCTGTGTCATGAGGACTCCTCGGCCGTGCGGACGGGAAGCGCGCTCTCGATCCGGTCGACGGCGGCGAACGCGCCGTACGCCACCAGATGCACCAGACAGTGGTCGGTATGGATGGGTTTACGCCAGGCCGTCACGTCCTCGTCCGTGATCCGGTACGGGGCCAGCGCGGCCAGCAGCGCGAGCCGCGCCCCGGGCCGCGAACGGTCGGGCAGCGCGTCCCACGCGAGCGGCGGGTGCGAGCCGTCCCAGTCCCGGAGCGTCTCCCGTACGAGGATCCGGTCGGCCTCGTCGAGAAGACCCTCCCCCTCGGTGGCGGCGGCCCGCAGTGCGGCGTAGGCCGGCCCGACCGTGGTCCCGCGCGCCCAGTCCGGACCGGGCCCGGAGTCGTCGAGGAGTTCCAGGCCCGCACCCGGCACGGCTCGCCGGCGCACCGTCCGGGCGACGGACCGTCCGGCCAGACTCCGCACCGCCCGGAACCGTTGCGCGTTGCCGGGCAGCAGACTCTCGGTGAGCAGCGCCGACACCACGCGGTTGATGAAGTGGAAGGACAGGGCGGTGCCGATGTAGGCGGGGGCGTGCGCGACGGGGAAGGGGTACGGCGCCAACTCGGGCGCCCCCGGGGTCCGGGTCGCCCCGCCCCATGCCAGCACACGCGCGTGCTCCTCGTCGGCGGGGGTGTCCCCGCGCGCCACCGTCTCCGCGAGCCGGTGGTCCCCGGTCGCGTGCAGCAACATCGTGTGCGCGTCCACGCAGAACGGGCACCGGTTGGCGACGGACACCCCGAGCGCCGCGAGTTCCTTCCCCGTCCGGCTGCCCTCGCCCGCGATCAGCGACTCGCGCATCAACGCCCAGGCGGAGGCCATGAGACCGGGAGCGGGCGAGAGCACGACGAAGGTCACCGCGCGCTCGATGCCGAAGTCGTCGGCGAGCTGGGCGTAGACGCCCGCGACACGGCCGGTGGCGGACCTGGGCGGAGAGGGGGTGGTGTAACGGAAGGGACTGGACATGGGACGCCTCCTGGTAGGGAATGAGGGCGGGGCCGGTGGATGCGCTCGCTGTCGCCACCCTCCTTCAGGGAGCCGTCCCCGGTCGTCGTCCACCCGAAGGCATCCCGAGCCACCCCCACCCGCCCAGCGCGCGCCGTGATCTACTCCAGCCGGAGTACGCCGGGCCCCCTCCACAGGTCTGACGCCACTGTCCGAACGGCCGTCTATCGTGCGGAACATGGCGTTGGACCAGGGCACGCGCAGGCACCTGACCGACGCGGCCCTCGCGGTCGTGGTCGGTGCCCTCGTCATGACCGCCGCCGCGGTCGACGACGGCGCGACCCCCGCCGACTACGCGCTGATCACCCTGGGCTCCCTCGCCCTCGCGGCCTACCGCCGCGCCCCGCGCCGGGTACTCGCGGTCAGTACGGTCACCACGACGGCGTACGTCCTGCACGCCCACCCCGGCACCCTCGCCGCCCTCCCGGTACTGGGCGCCGTCCACACGGCGGCCCGAGCGGGTCACCGCGGAGTGGCGGCGCTCGCGAGTGCCCTGTTCCTGGCGGCATTCGTGACCACGGACCTCACGGCACGCGCAGGCGCCGAGCGCTCTCTCCTGCTCGCCGGCTGGTTCCTGTGCGCGCTGGTGACAGGGCTCGCCGACCGCAACTGGCAGGCGTATCTGCGCCAGACGGAACAGCGCGCGATGGAAGCCGAACGCACCCGCGAGGAGGCGGCCCTGCGTCGGGCGGGCGAGGAACGGCTGCGGATCGCCCGCGAGTTGCACGACTCGCTCACGCACAGCATCTCGATCGTCAAGCTCCAGGCGGGCGTCGTCGTCCACCTCGCCCGCAAACGCGGTGAGGAGGTCCCGCCCGCGCTGCTCGCCATCCAGGAGGCGGGCGGTGAGGCCATGCGCGAACTGCGGGCCACGCTCGAGGTGTTGCGCACCGACGAGTCGACCGGCACCCCCGCGCTGCTCGTGGAGCGGGCCCGCGCGGCCGGTCTCGCCGTGGAGCTGACGGTGTGCGGCGAGGAGCGTCCGCTCACGGCGACGGTGGACCGCGCCGCCTACCGCATCGTCCAGGAGGCCCTGACGAACGCCGCGCGCCACGCGGGCCCCGCCAAGGTGGCCGTCCAACTCGACTACAGCACCGACGACCTGACGATATCCGTCGACGACGACGGCGGCGCCGACCCGTCCCGTCCGCCCACCCCCGGCATCGGCCTCACCGGCATGCGCGAACGCGTCACGGCCCTCGGCGGCACCCTGCACGCCGCACCGCGCACGGAGGGCGGCTTCTCGGTGCGCGCCGAACTGCCGTTGGGCCTACCGGAGGAGGTGCCGTGATCAGGGTCGCGCTCGTCGACGACCAGGCGCTGATGCGCGCCGGCTTTCGCGCCCTGCTAGACGCCGAGGACGGCATCGAGGTCGTGGGCGAGGCCGCCGATGGCGAGCAGGGCCTCGCGCTGGTGCGCGCTTCCCTGCCGGACATCGCCCTCGTCGACGTGCAGATGCCGGTGATGTCGGGCATCGAGGCCACCCGCCGTATCGCCGCCGACCCGGAGCTGTCCGCCGTACGCGTCGTCATGCTCACCAACTACGGCCTGGACGAGTACGTCTTCGAGGCGTTGCGGGCCGGGGCCAGCGGCTTCCTGCTCAAGGACACCGAGCCCGCCGACCTGCTCCAGGCCATCGAGGTCGTCGCGCGGGGAGAGGCACTGCTGTCCCCGTCCGTGACCCGCACCCTGATCGGCGAGTTCGTCGCCCGGCCCCCGGACCGGGCCACCGCGCCCGGCCTGGAGTGCCTCACCCGTCGCGAACGCGAGGTCACGGCACTGGCCGCGCGCGGTCTGACCAACGAGGAGATCGCCGCGCACATGGTCATCAGCCCGTTCACCGCCAAGACCCACATCAGCCGGGCGATGACCAAGCTGGGCGCCCGCGACCGGGCCCAACTGGTGGTGTTCGCCTACGAGTCGGGTTTGGTGACGGCGCGGGGGAGTGCGCACTGAGGGGTGCGGGGCGCTCGCCGAGCGGGGCGTCGCTTCTTCTTGCCGGACACCACGGTCCCGCGGCGCGCAAGCTCAAGTTGAACTTCTGACTCACCAAGAGGTATGAGCTACAGTCCGCGAGCCGCGAACTCAGCGGCACAGCACGTCAACGGGAGAGTAATGAATCGGCACATCATGGCCCGCGTCGGCACGGCCGTCACCGCCACCGGGCTGGCACTGGCACTGGGAACCGGAACCTCCTTCGCCGGAGGCAACTACGTCGGCTCGTTCAAGAAGAACGGCAAGTCCGTCGCGACCGTGGTGTTCGAGCCGCGGAACTCCTCCGGGGGACCTCAGTTCACCGACGTGATCGACTCGGCCAAGGACGGGCACTCGATCCGAGCGGTCACCTATGACGCGACCACGGGCAAGCGGCGGAACACCTGCGAGACCAGTTCCGTCAAGGACTGCGAGATCTCGCCCCGGATCGCCAAGGGCCACAAGGTCCGCGTCAAGGTGTACTGGGTCAAGGGCAGGACGGCGACCTACCTCGGCACGGTGACGACCGACAAGGGCAAGCTGCCGGTCGTCTGACCGAGCGTCTCCGCCTGGCGAGAACCGCGTCGAGGTGCCGTCCCGGACGGCGCCTCGACGCGCGGACGGACAGGGCGTGAGAGCCACATCGAAGCCTCCAGCGGCTCCCAGCCGTTTCACCGCCGCACCGGTGGGCGACGGTCGCCGATCGATGGGCGCCGAAGTGAGAGCGCGTCCGATCGGTAGTCTGCTCCCCGATCAGGGCGACCGGAGCCGAGCCGGAACTCCCCGGATTCCTCCCACGACGCGTCCGGAGGACTGATCGGTACCGGCCGACGCGCGCAGACACCGAGGTGAGAGATGTCCTTCACTACTCGACCCACGCTTCAGGGAACCTTCGGCATGGTGTCCTCCACGCACTGGCTCGCCTCGCAGTCGGCGATGGCCGTCCTGGAGGACGGCGGCAACGCGTACGACGCCGCCGTCGCCGCGGGCTTCGTGCTGCACGTGGTCGAGCCGCACCTCAACGGACCCGCCGGCGAGGTCCCGATCATCCTCGCCCCGGCGGGCGGCGAGGTGCGTGTGCTGTGCGGACAGGGCGTCGCGCCCGCCGGGGCGACGATCGCCCACTACAGGGGACTCGGTTTGGATCTCGTACCCGGCACCGGGCCGCTCGCGGCCGCCGTGCCCGGCGCCTTCGACGCGTGGATGCTGCTCCTGCGCGACCACGGCACGAGGTCCCTCGCCGACGTCATGAAGTACGCCATCGGATACGCGGAGGACGGGCACCCGCCCGTGGAGCGCGTCGGCGAGACCGTGGAGTCGGTGCGCGCACTCTTCGAGACGGAGTGGCCCTCGTCGGCAGAGGTCTACCTGCCCGGCGGGAAGGCGCCGCGTCCCGGCGAACTGTTCCGCAATCCCGCCCTCGCCGCGACCTGGCGCCGACTGCTCGCCGAGGTCTCCGGGGAGACCGGCCGCGTGGCGCAGATCGAGGCCGCGCGCCGCGTCTGGCGCTCGGGCTTCATCGCCGAGGCCCTGGTACGGCAGGCTCGGCGGCCCACCATGGACACCAGCGGACACCGCCACACCGGCACCCTGACAGCCACCGACCTCGCCTCCTGGTCCGCGAGCTACGAGGCGCCCGCGACGTACGACTGGCGCGGCTGGACCCTGTGCAAGGCGGGCCCCTGGAGCCAGGGCCCGGTCCTCCTGCAGCAGCTCGCCCTGCTCCCGCCCCAGCTGCCGCGGTACGGCTCCGCGGAGTACGTCCACCTGCTCGTCGAGGGCTGCAAGCTCGCCATGGCCGACCGGGAGGCCTGGTACGGGGACGCGGCCGAGGTGCCCCTCGACGAGCTGTTGTCGCCGGAGTACAACGCCGAGCGGCGCGCCCTCATCGGCCACAAGGCCTCCAGCGAGCTGCGCCCCGGCAGTCCCGGCGGGCGCACCCCGATGATCAGTGGCCACGCGCGCGAGGCCGCCGACGGGGAGCCGGGCTTCGACGCGCTGGCGGTACCGGGCGCGGGTGAACCCACCGTGGCCAGGGCCGCGGGGGAACCCGAGGTGGCCCGGGACGGCGGCACCCGGGGCGACACCTGCCACCTCGACGTCGTCGACCGCTGGGGCAACATGGTCGCCGCCACCCCCAGCGGCGGCTGGCTTCAGTCCAACCCCGTCGTCCCCGAGCTGGGCTTCCCGCTCGGCACCCGGCTCCAGATGGCCTGGCTGGACGAGGGGCTGCCCAACTCCCTCACGCCCGGCCGCCGCCCCCGTACGACGCTGACACCCTCGCTGGCGCTGCGCGACGGAGTCCCGGTCATGGCGTTCGGAACCCCGGGCGGCGACCAGCAGGACCAGTGGCAGACCCACTTCTTCCTGGCCGTGGCGCTGCGCGCCGAGGTGCGCGGCGGACTCGACCTCCAGGGCGCGATCGACGCCCCGAACTGGCACAACGACAGTTTCCCGAGCTCGTTCCACCCGCGCGGCATGCGCCCCGGCAGCCTCACCGTCGAGTCCCGCACGGACGGGGCGGTCGTCGAGGAGCTGCGCCGTCGCGGCCATGACGTCCAGGTCGCGGAGGCCTGGTCCGAGGGCCGGCTGTGCGCGGTCGCCCGGGATCCGGAGACGGGTGTGCTGTCGGCGGCGGCGAACCCGCGGGGGATGCAGGGGTACGCGGTGGGCCGCTGATCAGCAACTCCGGGAATTCACGGCGATTCCACCCGGAGTGCACCGGAGGGGTGGGGATTGTCAGTGGCGCGTGTTGTCATGGAGCCATGATCGAAGACATCGAAACCATCGACGAGTTTCTCGCGCACCGCACGTCCGACGTCGAAGAAGCGATCCGGCAGGCGGCTGCCGCCGAGATCATGCCGCGCTTCAGGCAGCTGACCGCGGACGAGATCGACGAGAAGAGCGGCCCGCACGACCTGGTCACGGACGCCGACCGCAAGGCCGAGGAGTACCTCACCGAGGCGCTCGCCAAGCTGCTGCCCGGCTCGGTCGTGGTCGGCGAGGAGGCGGTCCACGCCAATCCGGCGACGTACCAGGCGATCCAGGGGCAGGCCCCGGTCTGGATCGTCGACCCGGTCGACGGCACCCGCCAGTTCGTCCACGGCGACACCGGGTTCTGCACGCTCGTCGCGCTCGCCGTGGGTGGGGTCGTCCAGGCGTCCTGGACCTATGCCCCGGCCCGCGACCAGCTCGCCGTCGCCGTGCGCGGCCGGGGTGCCCGCCTCGACGGCGAGCTGCTGCGCCCGGGTGCGCCCACGCCCGGCCGTGACCTCGAGATAGCCACCTCCCACCCCGACTACACCACCGACGAGCAGAAGCGCGCTCTGCTCGGCCTGCACACCGAGGGCGTGCGGCCGCGTCCCTGCGGTTCGGCGGGGCTGGAGTATCTGGCCGTCGCCCGCGGTGAGCTGGATGGAACAGCTTTCTCTTGGGAGGCGGCCTGGGACCACGCGGCGGGCCTGCTCCTCGTCGAGGAGGCGGGCGGCGTCCACCTGACCCTCACGGGCGAACCCTTCCGTATCACGGGAGGCAACACCCTCCCCTTCACGGCGGCCCGCGACGAGACCACGGCCCGACGGGTACGGGGCTTGCTGACCGCCGGCCTCTGACCCGCCGACGCGCCGAGGGCATGGCGGCGTCGACAGCCGGCCGCGGCCCCTGGGGCTGAGAGCGGTGGCGAAGGCCGAGGGGTTGCGCTGCGCCCGTCCGGCACCGCACACGCGCCCCGGACGGCGAGTGGGAACGGCTCCGACGCCGAGGCGCCTCCGGTGACGATCGCGGCCGTGTCCTTGATCTGCGTTTCTGGTCCTTAGGACTCGCCGACCGGTTGACACCGTGGGCGTCGGTCGGGCCGATGACGCGGTGCGGGCCGTCGGCGATGTCGTAGCTCTTGCGGATGGCTTTTCGGCCCCCGGCGGGTCGTGGACCCCGGCGACCCGAGGTCCGGCGGCCCCTCGATCCAGGCGGCCCCTGACCCGGCGGCCCCAGACCCCCGTCCGCCGGACGACTCCCCCGTCTCCCAACCCCCCGCGCCATCAAGGCTGTCAGTCCCCCGGCATATCCTGATGTCCAGTGGCCGTCGGCTGACAAAGGAGTCCGAAGGTGCCGTCGATGCTCGATGCGGTCGTGGTGGGTGCGGGGCCGAACGGACTGACGGCTGCCGTGGAGCTGGCCCGCCGGGGCTTCTCCGTGGCCGTGTTCGAGGCACGGGACACCGTGGGCGGCGGCGCCCGCACCGAAGAGCTGACACTCCCCGGCTTCCGGCACGACCCCTGTTCCGCGGCCCACCCCCTCGGCATCAGCTCACCCGCCTTCCGAGCGATGCCCCTGGAGCGGTACGGCCTGGAGTGGCTGCACGCGAAGCTCCCGATGGCGCACCCGTTCCCCGACGGCACCGCGGCGGTGCTCGCCCGCTCCGTGGCCGAGACGGCGGCCTCGTTCGGCCCGCGCGACGCCGGTGCGTACCGCAGACTGGTCGCCCCCTTCCTCCCCACGTGGGACACGCTGGCCCACGACTTCATGTCCCTGCCACTGACCGCCCTGCCCCGCGACCCGGTGACGCTCGCCCGTTTCGGCCTGGCCGGGCTGCCGCCCTCGACCTGGCTCATGCGGCGTTTCCGCGACGAGCGGGCCCAGGCTCTGTTCGCCGGTCTCGTCGCACACGTGATGGCCCCGCTCGACGGCATCGCCACCGGCGCCGTCGGCCTGGTGTTCGCGCTGGCCGCGCACGCCCGCGGCTGGCCCGTCGCGCGCGGCGGCTCCCAGTCCATCTCCGACGCGCTCACCGCGTATCTCAAGGACCTCGGCGGCACCGTCCACACCGACTACGAGGTCAAGCGTCTCGACGACCTGCCGCCCGCCCGCGCCTACGTCTTCGACACCTCACCCGCCGCGCTGTCCCGCATCGCGGGCTTCGGGCGGTACTACGAGGACTATCGCTACGGGGCGTCCGTCTTCAAGATCGACTACGCCCTGGACGGCCCCGTCCCCTGGACGGCCGAGGAGGCACGCACCGCCGGGACGGTGCAGGTGGGCGCGAGCCGCGCCGAGATCGCCACCGCCCTGCGCGCCGCCTCACGCGAGGGCCGGGCGCCGGACGCCCCCTTCCTGATCACGGTGCAGCCCAGCGTCGTCGATCCCTCCCGGGCCCCGGAGGGCAAGCAGGTCTTCTGGGCGTACGGACACGTTCCGAACGGCTGGACGGGTGACCTCACGGACGCGATCGAGCGGCAGTTGGAGCGGTTCGCACCCGGCTTCCGCGACCGCGTACTGGCCCGCGCCACCGCGGGCCCGCCCGAACTCGCCGCGCGCAACGCCAACTACGTGGGCGGCGACATCGGCTGCGGCGCCGCCGCCGGACTCCAGCTCCTGCTGCGTCCCAAGCTCTCCCTGTTCCCGTACAGCACACCGCACCCGGCCGTCTTCATCTGTTCCTCGGCCACCCCGCCGGGCCCCGGTGTGCACGGCATGTCGGGGCACAACGCGGCGAAGGCCGTGTGGCGGCGCCTGCGCCACTCCTGACCGGAGGATGCCGCCGGTCCTGACCGCAGGATGCCGCCGGTCCTGACCAGGGGCGACCACCAGTCCTGACCAGATGCGGCGCAGCCCGTCACATCCGTGCCTCGTTTCACAGGAAGAAAGCGCTGTCACGCGTCTCGACAACGTCCCGCCCCGGCCCGATCATGCGATGGGGCCGTGGCATGACCGTGACAGGAGACTTCCACATGATCAAGCGCAGATCGGTGCTGGCCGCGGCGGGTGGTGCGCTGCTCGGCAGTGCGCTGGCCACGGGCACCGCTCGGGCCGACGCGACCATCGGGGTCAACCCGGGTACGAAGTACGGCAGTTGGGAGGGCTGGGGCACCTCCCTCGCCTGGTGGGCCAATGTGTTCGGCGCCCGGGACGACTTCGCCGACATCTTCTTCACCACCAAGTCCGTGGCGTACGGCGGCAAGACGCTGCCGGGCCTCGGCCTCAACATCGCCCGCTACAACCTGGGCGCGTGCAGCGGGAACACCGTGAGCGGCGCGAGCATGGTCGCCTCCGCCAACATCCCCGCGTTCAAGCAGATCGAGGGGTACTGGCAGGACTGGAACAACGAGGATCCCACCTCCTCCGCCTGGGACTGGACGGCCGACGCCAACCAGCGGGCGGCCCTGGTCAAGGCGACCCAACGCGGCGCCGTCAGCGAGCTGTTCGCCAACTCGCCGATGTGGTGGATGTGCCTCAACCACAACCCGTCCGGCGCGTCCGACGGCGGCAACAACCTCCAGTCCTGGAACTACCGTCAGCACGCCTCCCATCTGGCCGCGGTGGCGCTCTACGCGAAGAACAACTGGGGTGTGAACTTCAGCTCCGTCGACGCGTTCAACGAGCCCTCCTCCAGCTGGTGGACGGCGACGGGCACCCAGGAGGGCTGCCACATGGACGCCACCGTCCAGGCGGCCGTCCTCCCGTATCTGCGCAGCGAACTCGACAAGCGCGGTCTGACCGGCACCCTGGTCTCCGCGTCCGACGAGACGAACTACGACCTGGCCCGCACGACCTGGAACTCCTTCAGCTCGACCACGAAAGCCCAGGTCAACCGGGTTAACGTGCACGGGTACCAGGGCTCCGGCGGTCGCCGTGACCTCCTCTACACCGACGTCGTCACCACGGCGGGCAAGCGGCTGTGGAACTCCGAGACCGGCGACTCCGACGCCACCGGCCTCACCCTGGCGAGCAACCTCTGCCTGGACTTCCGCTGGCTGCACCCGACCGCGTGGGTGTACTGGCAGGTGATGGACCCCAGCACCGGCTGGGCGATGATCGCCTACGACCAGAGCACCCTCCAGCCGACGACCGTCCAGACCAAGTACTACGTGATGGCCCAGTTCAGCCGGCACATCCGCCCCGGCATGACCATCATCGACACCGGTGTCGGATACGCGGCAGCGGCGTACGACGCGAGCGCGAAGCGCCTGGTCATCGTGGCCGTCAACTCCGGCGCCGCGCAGAACCTCACCTTCGACCTGTCCAAGTTCAGCCAGGTCACCGGGGGCAGCGGCGGACTCGTACGACGCTGGAACACCGTCACCTCCGGCAGCGGCGACCTCTACACCGCCCACTCGGACACCTATCTGAGCGGCAAGACGCTGACGGCGGCCTTCTCCGCCGCGTCCGTGCAGACCTTCGAGATCGACGGAGTGGTCGTCTGACAGTCGGTTATCGCGTGGCGGCCGGAGCGCAATGCGGCGAGGATCGAAGTCCGCATACGAGGAGGCCGAGGCCGTCATGACCGCCATCACCCTGGTCCAGGGAGACATCACCCGTCAGAGCGCCGACGCGATCGTCAACGCGGCGAACTCGTCGCTGCTCGGCGGGGGAGGCGTGGACGGGGCCATCCACCGACGTGGCGGCCCCGCCATCCTCGCCGACTGCCGCAGGCTCCGCGCCTCGCAGTACGGCAAGGGCCTGCCCACGGGCCAGGCGGTCGCCACCACCGCGGGCGAGCTAGACGCGCGGTGGGTGATCCACACGGTCGGCCCGGTCTTCAGCCGTGAGGAGGATCGCTCGGAACTCCTCGCCTCCTGCTACCGGGAGTCGCTGAAGGTGGCCGACGAACTCGGCGCCCGCACGGTCGCCTTCCCGGCCGTCTCCGCCGGTATCTACGGGTGGCCGATGGACGACGCCGCCCGGATCGCGGTGGAGACGGTACGGGCCACGCGGACGGCCGTCGAGGAGGTCACGTTCGTCCTCTTCGACGAGCCGGCGTACGAGGCGTTCACCGCGCGGGTCCGCTGACGGCGGTCGCGGCCCGTCCACCCGACGTGCTCGAGGCCCCGTAGGAAAGGCGATCCAGAAGCAAAATTCGCGGAGCGCTGACACACGGACTTTCCGACGGCGGTCTGCCGCGCCCCCATCGTTGGTTAGGGTGGCAAGTGGACGACAGGGGGCAGGTTGGTCTGCGACGATGTGCGGGCTTTTCCCCGTCTCGGTCATGAGCGGGGTGTTCGGCTCGACCGCCACCAAGCAGGAGGTCGCGGCGCGGGCCCGGACCACCAGGTGGGCGGACAGGTGACCCGTGGTGCGAAACGCCGGATCGGCGGGCCCTCGGGGCAGGTCAAGAGCCGGCCCGCGGGAGCCGAGGTACTGACGGGACACCTGGGCCGCGGCGTGCCCGGACTTACGGTCACCGGGGTCCGGAACACCATCCACCGATCACGGCGGAGCACCGCAGGTCGACCGGACGCGGTGGGAGTGTGACCGGCCGGTTGGCGCCCGCGGTGCTGCCCCCGTCGCTGCGCGGGTGGCTCGGCCCGATCGCGGCCCTCGCCGCGCTGGTGGTCGTCGTGCTCGGGGTCCTGTATGCCGACGACAGCAAGCCCGGCATGGTGGACGCGCGGATCTCGGCGGCGCTGGACGGTGTGGGGCCGCCATGGCGGCACGTCGCCCTGGCCCTGGACTTCTTGGGGGAGCCCGTGGGAGCGGCGACGCTGGTCGTCGCCCTCGTGACGGGCTGTCTGCTGTTGCGGCGTCCTCGCGCGGCGGTGCTCCTCGTCGCCGGCGTCGGCATGAGCGTGGGGACGGCGACGCTGCTCAAGTCCCTGGTGGGACGCACCATCCACGACGGGAGCCTGTCCTACCCGAGCGGGCACACCGCCTTCCTCACCGCGCTCGCTCTCGTGGTGGCGCTGCCGGCGACCGGCCGACTCGGCCTCGGCAGGACGGCCGGCACGCTACTGGTGCTCGCCGCGGCGCTGGTCGCCGGCGCCG
>LRTP01000231.1 GCA_001550305.1 Streptomyces diastatochromogenes | reverse complement strand
GCACGGGGTGGGGGTGAGGGTGGGGATGAGGCACGGGGACAGGAACAGGCTTGGGGTCAGGCCCCTTACCACCCTTGCAGCCGCCTCCCTTGTTCTTGCCGTTCCAGTCGCCCCCCTTGCCCTTGCCGTTCCAACTGTCGCGGTCGCTGTTGCCGTCGTGGTCGTCGTGATGGGTTGCCGCTGTAGCTACGGCACCGGTGTGCGGTAGCGCTGGAGCGGCGAAGGCGCTGGTGGGCAGCAGTACACCTCCCGCAGCCAGGGCGGTCGAGGCGGTAAGCATCACAAGGCGCTGTGTCCGAGAGGTGCGGGGCATAGGAATCTCCTAATGAAGGGAAGGGGGTGCCGAACGGCCTTGTCAGTTCGCGGGCCTTTCGGCAATGGAATGCAGCTTCCGTAAGCTGCGCCGCCAGATCGTTCCGGGCGGTGCGGGTGGGCGCCACGTCTGCGTGAGCACCTGTCTCCAGTAGGCCCCAGCCAGCGATCCGCGTCACGACACTGCCTTTCGGGACTTGACAGGGGCAGCCGACCACGTTGCTGCTTCGTCTGCTCAGCGCGGACGGCACGCGTCGATCGCGGCGCGTACCGCGTCCGCCTGCGGCCACTCCTCTTCGTGTACTTCGGCAGGCGGCCGCCCGGTGTGCACGAGGGAGTCGGCCGCCGCGGGATCCAGCGCGGTGGCGTACGGCCAGTGCGGCAAGGTGTGGGGCAACAGGCCTGGAAGTCCTGGCGGTTGGAGCAGCACGGCTCTCGCCGCCACGGCGGGGTCGGACGGGTCAGGAGACGCGCAGGAGTGTGGTGGCGGGGCGGATCGCACCGGGCCCGAACTTGGCGCGGATGCGGTCGCTGACCTCTTCGGCGACCAGCCGGGCCTCGCGCACGCCGTCGAAGCTGATCTGCTCGGCAACCCGGCCGGCGGCGATCAGATCCTCGCCCTTCAGCGTGATCCCGGTGAGGCGGCCTCGCTGGAGTCCTGCCGCGTCGATCAGCCGGTAGGCCAGCGTGCGCAGGTCGTCGTCGTGCGCGGAGGCCTCCGGGGGCCGGCGGGTCTTCTCCCACGTGGTACCTCCGGCGAAGCGCAGGATCAGGGTCAGGCCGCGGGCCGCCTGGCCCCGACCATGGAGCTGGAGGGCGAGGGTGACGACCAGGTCGAGCAGGGCCGCTCTGACGGCGGCGCCGTCCAGGGTGTGCCGGGGGAAGGCGCGGCTCACGCTCACGGAGGCCGGCAGCGCGCGCGGAGTGACGGGGCGGGGGTCGATACCGCGGGCCCGGTCGGCCACCTGGCGTCCGGCCCGGCCGCCCAGGAGGCGCTGCACCGTCGCCGGCGGAACGGCGGCGAGCAGGCCGACGCAGTGCACGCCGTAGTCACGCAGAACTTGGGCCTGGCGGGGGCCGATGCCGTGGAGGGCTTCGACAGGCAGCGGTCCGAGCCAGTCGGTGACCTGGCCGGGATCGACAGCGAGGACGCCGCCCGGCCCCGTGATCTGGCCGGAGGCAGTGGCCGCGACCGTGACGGACGGACCGATCCCGACCCGCACGTCGACACCCAGCCGGGAAATGGTCCGCACCCGCAGCACCTCCCCCAGCCGCCGCCCATCCACGCCGTGGTAGCGCAACGCGCCCTTCAGTTCCACCAGAGCCGCCGTCGGGGGCAGCGCCTGGACGACCGGGGACAGCTCCGCGAGCTGCTCGAGGACCTGCCGGTAGACGTCCTCGGGCAGACGGTCCGGGCAGCGCACATGCATCACACTCGCCACCCGCCGCGCCTCCGTCCCTGCCTCCACAGCACCCACCTCCTCCACCCCACATTATCGAACTAGAATTCGAACGCGCGAGACGGCCAACCCTATCGCCCGCGGATCTAGAATCGGAAACATGTTCGATGACCTGCCGCCTGACCTGGCACGACTGCTCACCCTAAAAGTTACGTGGAATCTGCCGGGGTGATCATGTCTCCCTGGTGCAACCACGGACTTGGGAGATGGCTTGAGCGCCACGACGGTACTGACGGAGAAGTGGCCGGTGCTCGGCCGGCACGAGCAGGCGGCAGCCTGGCTGTCGGTCTGGACGGATCTGGGACGCGCACCGCGCACGATCGACGCCTACGGCCGGGGACTGGCCGAGTACCTGCTGATGAGCGAGCGGGAGGGCGTCGATCCGGTCACCGCGAACCGCGCCCATATCGCCGTCTATGTCCGGGAGTTGGCCTCACGGCCTCACTACCGCGGTGCGAACGTGGTCTCGATCGACTCGGGAGCTGGGCTGGCCAACGCCACGATCCAGCAGCGCTTGGTGCCGGTCCGCCTGTTCTACGACTTCCTACTGGAGGAGGGCCTACGAGAGTCCAACCCCGTCGGCCGGGGCCGTTACACCCCCGGCCGACGGGCCGGCGGTCAGCAGCGCGGCCTGGTGCCACGGCTGACGAAGCTGCCGTGGATCCCTGGCGAACACGAGTGGCTGCGCATCCTGGAGGTGGCCCGGCGGGAGTCGATCCGCAACCGTGTGATGCTCGCCCTGGCCTACGACGCCGCGCTACGGCGCGAAGAATTGTGCTCGCTCCGGACCGATGATGTGGATCCAGCCCACCGCACGCTGCGGATACGGGCGGAGACGACGAAGAACCGGCTGGAGCGGGTGGTTCCCTACTCGGCGTCGACCGGCGTGCTGCTGTCGACCTACCTCGCCCACCGGGCCACCGTCAGCCGGGCGCGAGGGCCGCTGTTCCTGTCGGAGTCGCGGCGCAACTACGCACAGCCGCTGAGCCTGTGGACGTGGTCGAAGGTGGTACGCCAGATTGCCGTGACTTCCGGTGTCCCGCGCTTCTCCACGCACACCACCCGGCACCTGTGCCTGACCGATCTGGCCCGGATGGGCTGGGAGTTGCACGCGATTGCCTCCTTCGCCGGCCACCGTCACACCGACTCCACCCTCCAGTACATCCACCTGTCCGGCCGTGACCTCGCCGAGAAGCTGAAGACGGGGATGGATCACATTCACTCCTGGCGGGTCCAGATGCTCGCCGAGGCGGACATATCGAAGGCCGCGGCGGGAGGAGCTTCGCGATGACGACCGCTTCCCTGCCTGAACAAGCGAACGGGCCCTGGCACTCCCCGATCGGCCTGCGCCGCGGTCACCGCTCACCGATGCTGTCGGAGGCAGAGCGGCGGGCCATCCGCGAGCTGGGCCTGCGGAACCTGCGTCGACTGCGCTATCACGATCCCGATGCACCTCAGTGGGCTGTCATCAGCCGTCTCATACAGCCTATGCAGGACGTCAACGCCAGCTTCGACACGCCGCCCACCATGCACATGACGCGAGCCATGAACGACGCCATCGCCGTTGTGATTCTGCGGTGCGCGGACGTTGGCCGCGCGTACTGGGACTGGACCGATCAGGAATGGCTGGACCTCCTCGGCCACAGCCACAAAGCTTTTCGGGAGCAGGTGCCCGACTGGGCCGAGGGGGCCGTGCGGCCGTTCCTGTGCGGGCACGCCTACCACCTGGGCGGCTTCGCCGGCTTCCATCAGCTCGGGCGCTTCGACCGGCTGACGCTGGCCTGCCGCATCTTCGGACGTCAGCTGGTCGAGGAGGAGATCGGACGGGTTCGTGCTGTGCTGACCGGCTGGGGTTACCAATACGGCAAGGAGCACGACAAGGGCGTGCCCTCGGTCATGAGCCAGCTCTTCCTGCTCAACCGCAGCCCCCACAGCAGCGACCTCACCACCTCGTTCTTCGACCGCGTCCGGCGAGAGGATCTTCTGACCGACGACGGTACGAGGGTCTTGTTCGCAGTGCAGCGGGCCATTGCCGAACTTGGCTTCTGCGAGTCACCGATCTTGCGCTCCACGTCTGAGATGGTCGGCGATGTCGGGGTTCCACCAGGGTGGGCCGAGTGGGTGGAGCGGTGGACGTCCACGACGACCTTGACGCGCCGACACCGCCTGAATACCCGAGCCGCGCTGCTGAAGGCCGGCCGGTGGATCGCCTCGGAACAGCCGGGAGCTGAAGATCCCGCCGCCTGGACCCGGCAGACGTGCGCGGCCTGGATCGCGGCCGTCGACCGCATGAAGATCGGCGATTATGTGGTGCGCGCCAGCGGCTACCAAGACCGCGTCGGTCAGCCCCTCCAAGCCAGATCGAAGGCTGGCCTCGTCCGTGCCATAAGGGTCTTTTTCCGGGACATCCAGGAATGGGAGTGGCTGCCCCGCAGGTTTGACCCGCTTCGGGCTCTTGCCGTGCCACGCACGATCAACGACCTGATCGGCCCGAGTCCCCGCGTGATCGCCGACGACGTCTGGGCCAAACTGCTGTGGGCCGGACTCAACCTTCAGACCGACGACGTCCCGTGCGGCAAAGCCGGTCCCATCTACCCGGTGGAGCTGGTCCGCGCCGTCACACTGACCTGGCTGTTTTCCGGTCAGCGCAGCAACGAGATCGCGCGGCTGCGTCTGGGATGCATCCGGTGGCAGCACGATGGTGCTCCCGTCGCCGGCAATGCCACACAGGTCCTCGCCCGGGACGCCGTCTGCTTGCTGGACGTACCCGCTCACAAGACCGGCACCGCGTTCACGAAGCCGGTCGACCCGCTGCTCGGGCAAGCGATCAACGCCTGGGAAGCCCTGCGCCCCAGCCAGCCGAAGCGCACCGACCGTCGGACCGGGGAGCAGGTCGACTACCTGTTCTCCTACCGCGCCCGCGCCATCTCCAGCGGCTACATCAACAGCAGCATCATCCCCATGCTCTGCCGCAAAGCCGGCATTCCCCCCACCGACATCCGCGGCAGCATCACGAGCCACCGGGCCCGCTCCACCATCGCCAGCCAGCTGTACAACGCGAAAGAACCCATGACGCTGTTCGAGCTGCAAGCCTGGCTTGGACACCGCTCTCCGCAGTCCACTCAGCACTACGCGAAGATCACGCCGAACGCCCTCTCCAGGGCATACTCCGAGGCGGGCTACTTCGAACGGAACGTCCGCACCATCGAGGTCCTGGTCGACCGCGACGCGGTCGCCTCCGGCACCGCCGCGGCCGGCGAGCCGTGGCAGCACTACGACCTCGGACACGGCTACTGCACCTACACCTTCTTCGAACAGTGCCAGCACCGCATGGCCTGCGCCCGCTGCGACTTCTACACCCCAAAGAACTCCACGAAAGCCCAACTCCTCGAAGCCAAAGGCAACTTGCAGAAGATGGCCGTCTCGATCCCACTCACCGAGGACGAACAAGCCGCGGTCGCCGACGGTCAGACCGCGATCGACCAACTCCTCGCCAAACTCGTCGATACCCCGACCCCGGCCGGGCCAACACCCCGCGAGATCGAGGCACCCGGCACCGCTCGACTACTACCGATCGTCAACGTCCGACAGGGCAAAGCAACGCAAGCTTGACAAATCTGATTCCACAGAATGCGGGTGTGGCACGCCATGTGGCTGCAGCGCATCGACACCAAGATCGCCGCCCTTCAAGAGCGGGAAGCCGAACAGGAACACGGCCAGAAGAACCGGCCGCAGGAGCCGGACTGGATCGTCGAACTCGGCATCGGCAACGGACGCCCGCCCATCGAGGTCCATATGGGCGGCTGCTACGCCGCGGGCAAACGACAGCGCCCCGTCCCGCGCGACGAAGCACGGCGGCTCCTCGGCTCGGGCGTGCGCGCCTGCACCCACTGCAAGCCCGACGCCCAGCTCCGCATCCTCGACTGACAGCAAGGGTTGACGCAGGAGATGTTCCGTAACTGCATACCCGGTCGGGTGAAGCCGTTCGCACGGGAGAACCTCCGGGGGCGCCGGCACGCCGTGCCAGGCATGAGGCAGATCAATGACGCGCACGTGGCCGTACCGGGCCTGGCCATGGTGGAGATCGCGGCCGCAGCGCATCTTGCCCCCCCCCCGGCCGGCACCACTCGTCAGCCGAGCCGAGGAGTTCCGGATCGGTGTGAGGATGTCAGGACGCCGACGTGGCCAGGTAATCGCCGTGCTCCAGGTCGTCAAGCAGTGTCGGGTGGGTGGGAGACCAGCCGAGCAGCTCCTGAGTGTGAGCGCTGGAGACGGGCCCGTCGAAGCCGTAGGCGATGGCCATGAACGGGCTCACGAAGTGCGTGGCAGCTTCGGCGGGAGTCAGCGAGACCGTGGGCAGACCCAGGCCCCGGGCGATCGTCTCCGCGATGCTCTTCAGGGTGACGCCACTTTCGGCCACTCCGTGCAGCACGCTGCCTGCAGGTGCCTTCTCCAATGCGAGGCGGAACAGGACCGCCGCGTCGAGCCGATGTACGGCAGGCCATCGGTTGGTGCCGTCGCCGACGTACGCCGACACGCCAATCTTTCGCGCGGTGGCGGTGAGCATGGGGATGAAACCGTGGTCTTCGGGGCCGTGGACGGTGGGAGCGAGGCGGACCACGCTCGCGCGCACGTCCCGGGCGGCGAAGCCCAGGCAAGCTCGCTCACCTGCGATGCGGAAGGCGGCGATCCCGGCCGTGTCGGGCTCGTCCTTCTCGGTGGTCTCCCGGCCCGCGGGGATGACCAGGGTGCCCGCGGTGATGACGAGCGGCTTGCCCGAGTGTTCCAACGGCCGGCCGAGCGTCTCAATCGCGGTCCGGTCGCGCCTCATCATGTCGTCGAGGTCGGAGAAGTCGCCGTCGTAGGCCATGTGCAGGACGCCGTCGGCGGCTGCGGCGCCGCTGTACAGACTGTCGAGGTCGTCCAGGGAGCCGCGGTGTGGTGTGGCCCCCAGTGACTCCAGCCGGGCAGCGGCGATATCCGAGCGCGCCAGACCGGTGACCGAGTGGCCGGCCGCGACGAGCTCAGCGACGACTGCCGGACCGGTCTGGCCGGAACCACCGGTAACAAAGACATGCATGACACTCTCCCATTTAATGCCAGTGACTGGCACTAGGTAGCGTCAGTCACTGGCGTCAAGTAGCGCCAGTAACTGACTCATCCGGTATCGTTGAGGGATGCCACGAAGCGGAGCAGAAGCGCGCCGCCGCCTTCAGCAGGCGGCCCTGGAGCTGTACCGGGAACGCGGGTTCGATCAGACCACCACGGCTGAGATCGCCGCCCGGGCCGGCGTCAACGAGCGCACGTTCTTCCGGCACTTCCCGGACAAGCGCGAGGTGCTCTTCGATGGCGAAGCCGACCTCCGCGCCGCGCTGATGCAGGAGGTCGCCGACGCCCCCAATGGCCTGCGACCGCTCGACGTACTGCTCTGCGCCTTCCGGAAAGCCGGACGGATCCTCGAGGACAACCGGCCGTTCTCCGAACCACGACTGAAGATCATCGCGGTGACACCAGCGCTCCGCGAACGCGACTTGGCCAAGGCCGCGTCGCTCACCGAAGCCGTAACAGAGGCCCTGCGGCAGCGGGGAGTCCCCGACCGCCTGGCTAGCCTGGCAGCCCACACCGGCTGGGCCACCTTCCACCAAGCGGCCCAAGCCTGGATCGACGACCCCTCACAGAGCTTGGACGCGCATCTCATCCGAGCCTTCGACGATCTCCGCGCCCTCTCCGCGACCGTCCCACCGCCGCAGGCGCAGCCTGAAAGCTGATAGGGCCGCGCACGGCCATCGATCATTACGAGCGAACTGGGGCATGACCACTCTGCCTGACCGTTTCACCGGAGCGTCACCACCGCCGCAATGTCATGGCTGGTTCAGGAACAGGCACGGACGCCAACACGTAGAGCCGCTGGCCCTTCGCCACCGGACGGGGCCTAGACGCCCCGCTGCCGCCGGGCCGACTTCTTCGCCGCCGTGATCTTCTTCGCGGTCTTCTTGGCAGACGCCTTCCTCGACGCCTTCCCGGCTGCCTTCGCGGCCGTCTTCTTCTTGGCCGTCGGCATCTCGTGGACCTCGGCCTCGCCGGCGTCCTCGCCGCGCGCGGCCTGCGCTTTGCGGACGCTCTCCTGCAGGGCGGCCATCAGGTCGACGACCTTGCCGCCCGGCTCCTCGGCCTCGGTTCGCGGTTCGGGTGGCTGTCGGCCCTCGGCCTTCGCCTCGATCACTGCTTCCAGGGCCTTCCGGTACTCGTCCTGGTAGCCGGAGATGTCGTCCGTCGTCATCGAGTCGATCAGCTACGGCGACTGGACCGACCCGGGCAGCCTGGGCGGCTCCCCGGCCGGAGACCCGGCAGTGGCGACAGACGCCCGCGGCCGCCTTCAGGTGTTCTTCCGCGGCACCGACGGTCATCTGTGGGTCACCCGCCAGCGGGCGGGCACTCATCCAGGGACGGCAGGCCATCGACCCGGACGGCGAACCCAGCGACATCTCCCTCTCCCTGGGTCTGCTGGCTCCCCGCACCCCGTACTTCGACCAGCTTGTGCTGGACGCCATCGCGGCCGGAACCCGCCAGGTCGTCAACCTCGGCGCCGGCTACGACGACCGCGCACTGCGGTTCAGGCACTCCGGCGTGCAGTTCTTCGACCTGGACCTGCCAGAGATCATCGCCGACAAGGCGCGGCGCCTCGAAGCCCTGGACACTGACATCACCCGCGTCACCCTGGCCGCAGTGAACTTCGCGACCGACGACGTCGCCGACGTCCTGGCCCGCGCTGGGCACGACGCCCAGCAGCCCACCCTCTCCATCGGCGAGCACCTCGTCCTGTTCCTTCAGCCGGGCGACGTGGAACGACTGCTGGCGGGTGTCTCCAGCCACGCCGCGAAGGGCAGCACTCTGACCCTCACCGCCGAGGTGCACCCCGCCGGCCTCGACTCGGCGCTCATCATCTCGACGGTGGACGACGCGATGTTCGGCGGCGCCGGGCCCCTGCACACCATCAAGGCCCGCGACGCCTGGCTGAACCAGTTCAAGCAGCACGGCTGGCAGGTCAACAACGCCAACGAGGTGACTGCCGTCAACCACTTCGGACTGCCCATGACCGACCAGCCGGTCCAGATCCAGGCACAGTTCCTCACCGCGACAACGGCATGTCTCGGATAGGCACCCTGCATTAACCGCCTCGAACTCGCCACCGCGGACTTGACCGTCCGCCTCCGCGGAAGCGACGAGCCCGACACCGTACCCACGACCTCCCGGTCACCAACAGCCGCCCTCATAGGGCGACCCGCGCGACAGTGGACGGTGACCGTCACACCGTCAGTGAGGTGTGACAACGCACGACTTCGCGTTCCGTGAAGGGCGAAGCCGACCGAACCGGCCGGCAGGCGCGGCGCATCCCCCGTGAGAGCTACCCGGACCGTCCCTGCGCGGGTGATTCGCGGATGCCGGCGGATTTCTAGCGTGGTCGTCAGATCGGTCGCCGCCGGGGTGGCCGTCGCCGCAGGGAGGTCACGATGAGCACGCCGTCCGCCGCGCAGCACGAAGAAGGGTCCCGCCCGGACGAGGACGGTGGCGGCCGGGGTGGTCGTCTCGGCCGGATCGTCCGCGCTCCGCTCGGCTGGATGCTGACGGGCATGGTGGGTGTCGGCCTGGTCTCGGGGCTGACCGCGACGGGTCCCGGGCCGGTGCCGGTTCTGGGCGCGGTCGCCGCGGTCGCCGTGTACTGGGTGGTGATGCGCCGGGTCGCGGGACGCTCCACGCCGGAGATCGCCCGGCAGGGGGCCGGCCGGGAGGCGCTGCGCGGCGGTGCGGTCGGCCTGGGCTTCGTCCTGGTCTCCGCCCTCCTGATCACGGCGTTCGGGGGCTACTCGTTCTCCTGGGCGGGCAACGGCTTCTTCTCCGTCGTCTGGTCCGCGGCGATGGTGCAGGCCGGCGCCGCGGTCACCGAGGAGCTGATGTTCCGCGGTTTCGCCCTCCAGGCCCTGGAACAGCGGTGGGGCAGCCGAGCTGCCATCGTGATTACCGGGCTGTTCTTCGGCGTCGCCCACCTGGGTGCTCCGGGAGCCGGCGTGTGGAGCGCGCTCGCCATCGCCCTGGAGGCCGGTGTGATGCTGGGCGTCGCGTTCCTGTGGCGGCGTAACATCTGGTTCGTCGCGGGTCTGCACTTCACCTGGAACACCGCCGAGCAGCTGCTCGGCATCCCGGTCTCCGGACACACTCCCCAGGGCCTGTTCACGGTCGACACCCACGGCTCTGCCCTGCTCAGCGGGGGCACGTTCGGTCTGGAGGCGTCGATCGTGCCCGTCCTCATCGGTGTGCTGCTCACCGTCCGGATGTTCGTTCTCGCCGGCCGGAGCGGCGGTCTGCGGCCCCGGCGTCTCGTCCGGCACTGAGGCGGGCCGGCTCACGGGGCACCGGCTGATTGGAAGAAGAGGGACGTGATGTTTCGTCAGGGGCCGACGATCCGGCCGTTGTTAGCGGTGTGCGCAGGCGGCGCGGGGAAGAGGCGGAACGGCGGCGGCTGGCTGCCGAGGTGGCCACGGCGGCCGAGCGGGCGCGGATCGCCCGGGAGCTGCACGACGTGGTCACCCACCATGTGACGGCCATGGTGGGTGCAGGCGGACGCGGCGCAGTTCCTGATCACGTCCGCGCCGGAACGGGCCGCCACGGGGCGGCGGCTGCGCCCCGACGTGGTCGTGATGGACATCCGGATGCCGCTGCTCGACGGCATCCAGGCGACCCGCCAACTGGCCGGCCCCGGCGCCGGGGAACCACCGAAGGTACTGGTCGTCACCACGTTCAACGTCGACGCCCATGTCTACGACGCGCTGCGCGCCGGAGCCAGCGGCTTCCTGCTCAAGGACGCGCCGCCCGCGGAGCTGGTGAACGGCATCCGGACCGTCGCCCGGGGCGAGGCCCTGCTCGCGCCCGCCGTCACCCGCCACCTCATCGGCCACTACGCCGAGCACCTGCGCCCCGCCGAGTCCTCCCGGCCGGCCCGGCAGGACGTCGTACGCGCGTTGACACCCCGCGAACTCGAGGTGCTCCGGCAGATGGCCCAGGGGTTGTCCAACGCGGAGATAGCGGCGCAGCTGTACATCACCCCCGAGACGGTCAAGACCTATGTCTCGCGGATCCTGGCCAAGCTCGCCCTGCGCGACCGCGTCCAGGCGGTCGTCCTCGCCTACCGGGTCGGACTGGCGTCCGGCACACCGTGAACCGGCGGGCCGGACCGGCACGGATCCATCGGTTGATGTGCGGCGGTGAGTCCGACTGCTGGTCGGCCGACACACGCTTGCAGACCAGGTTGGCCATGCCGCTCCCCGGTCTGGTGGTCGCATTCGGCTGTTGTGCTCCGCTGATCCGTGGGTCTGGGTGGTCACCGCGTTGCTTCGACGGCTGTGCTCATGCCCCGTGACTGGGCCACGGCTGCCGCCGCGCGTACCAGCGCGGCCACGCCGCGGCTGCGGGAGCGCTCCGGCCAGGCGATGACCAGCGTTGCGGGAGGACAGTCCTCGACGGGGACGTAGGTCACCCCCGGCCGAGGGCATCTGGCAGCGACGGATATCGGGAGCACGGTCGTCGTCGTGCCGAGGCTGATGAGAGCGACCAGTTGCGCGAGATCGTGTACGCCGTGCTTGTTCATGTCGTGCTCTGCCCGTCCGTCGACTTCTTCGGCGGCGATGCCGAGGTCGGCGAGCAGTACCCGGGAGGCAGGCGTGAGGGCGTGGTCCGCGGGCAGCGCGGCGACGCGGGGCTCAAGGGCGACGATGTCCGCGTCGATGCCGTCCGGGTCGTAGGGTGCGAACATGAGCGCGGAGTCGGCCTCGCCGGTGCGCAGCAGCCGTGTGTGCTCGCGCCAGCCGCACAGGCGCACCGCGACGGGTTCGGCGTCGGGTTCGGTGGCCGCCGCGGTGAGCAGGTCCTCCAGCAGGCCCCCGTCGGCACTGCGGCAACAGCGGCGGGAGAGCGGGCGGTTACCGGTCGACCGGTGAGCGGTTGGGTCTGGGCTTCGCCTCCCCTGACCAGGACACCGAGTAGCGCATGCGCGCCCATCACGCGCGCGTACGGTCCCCACGAAGCCGACGTTGCCGCACCCGGCCGACGACGCTGTCGACGACGGCACCGCCTACCTGGCGGAGCTCTCGGTCTGGCATGGCGCCGGTGGGCAGCACCGCGGCTATCGCCGCCGCCTCGGCCATCGTCGACGGTGCCCGCCGACATCTGCCGTAGAGGCCCCAGACGCCTACCTCGGACACCAGGGGTCAATTGACCGTCGGGTAGCCCTTCTCGAGCGCACCGTTTTGCCGACGGTGATTCTCGGCACGAGTTGCCGACACTGCCGACCTGCAGAAATGTCAGTGGGCACGGCAGACTCCCCGCTGGCGGTCAGTTGGCCTCCCCGTCGGCGGACATGAAATCTCCCCGGTGACGGACAGCTGATCTCCCGCAGACCCACCAAGCTCATGACACAGAGTGGGCACGGTGAAGAGCGATGAGGAGATCATGGAGATTCTTGAGGCTTATGACCTCACCGGGAGTTACCGGAAGGCGGCCGAGCTGGCTGGCTGCGACCACCACACCGTGGGCCGATACGTCCAGCTGCGCGGACAGGGAGTCGACCCGACCGAGCGGGCCGTACGGTCGAAGCTCATTGATGACTTCCTGCCGAAGGTCGAGGAACTGGTCGAGCGGTCCCGCGGCAGGGTCGGTGCCGACGCTGTTCACAAGAAGATCGCCGCGATGGGCTTCACCGGCACCGACCGCACGACCCGCCGGGCCGTCGCGGCGGTGAAGGAGTCCTATCGGGCCGGGAACCGCAGGGTCTTCCGGCCGTGGATACCCGAGCCGGCGATGTGGCTGCAGTGGGACTGGGGAGAGGGCCCTCGCATCGACGGCAGACGCACCAGCGTGTGGTGCGCGTGGCTGGCCTGGTCCCGCTTCCGGGTGGTCATCCCAGTGCTCGACAAGACCCTGCCGACCGTCGCCGCCTGCTTGGACGCGACGTTCCGGACACTGGGCGGGGTTCCGACCCACTGCCTGACCGACAACGAGAAGACCGTCACGGTCGAGCACGTGGCCCGGATCGCGGTCCGCAACCCCGAACTGGTGGCGATCGCACGTTACTACGGCACGGTGGTGCGGTCGTGCGTGCCGGCCGACCCGGCCTCGAAGGGCTGGACGGAGGCGACGGTCCGGATCGCGAAGCGGGACCTGGTCCCCACCGCGGTGAATCTGCGCACCGAGTACGCCGACTTCGCCGAACTCCAGTAGGCCTGCAAGGACTTCATGACCGAGGTCAACAGCCGGGTTCACCGCGAGACCCGCCGGATCCCGGCCGAGCTGCTGCCCGAGGAACGGCTACGGCTGCACCCGGTGCCCGAGCAGCCGTTCACCGCCGTGTTCGGCGAGACCAGAAGATTCGGCAAGGACTCCACGATCTCGGTCGAGTCGGTCCGTTACTCGGTCCCGTACGAGCTCGTCGACGAGCGCGTCTGGGTCCGTTTCCACGGCGACGAGCTGATCGTGACCGCGATGGTCGCCGGCAGCGCGGCCGAGGTCGCCCGCCATTCGCGCTCGGCCCCGGGCAGTCCGCGGATCGTCGACGAGCACTACCGCGACGCTCCGCGCGGCGAGCGCACACCCAGGGCGACGAACCCGGCCGAGGCACAGTTCCTGGCGATCGGCCCGGGGGCGACAGCCTGGCTGGTCGAGGCCGCGGCGACCGGCGTCCGCCGGATCCGGGCGAAGATGGGCGACGCCGTCGCCCTGGCGAAGCTGCACGGGACCGCCGACGTCGACCGGGCGCTGGGCACCGCGGCGACGGTCGGCCGGTTCGCCGAGGGCGACTTGCTATCGATCCTGGACCACCAGGGTGAGCACGACCGGACCGATCCGATCCGCCGCGGTGAAGCCCACAGCCTGCAACCTGGCACCTCTGCCTGGTCCGGGTTCACGACGCCGTGAGCCACGATGGTCTCATTCGGTACCGTCGGCGGGAGGGTCCTGCCGCCCGGGCAGGGCCAGCTCGTCGTCGCGAAGCTGCCACACCGGCTGTTGCCCGGACGGCGGTCCGGCAAGGACCCGCAACTGCTGCGGACGGTATTCGTCGCGGGCGTCCTCCACGCTGAAGCCCGCCGAAGCCAAGACCTGGGCCATCGCCTCCGTCATCGCGGCTCCGACCGCACTGGAATGCCGCAGGACCGGCTCATCGAGTTGCTTGAGCCTGAATGCGCGACTCGCGCAGGCCCGCAGGCGAGGGTTTGCCTGCCAGGCCACGAACACTCCGCCGGCCGCGTCGGCACCGTCGTCGATGTCCACCTCGGCGCCACCGGTCAGGACCGGGTTCATCCCCGAGGCGAGCACGGGCAGGCCCGCGGCTGCCAGCTCGTTGCGGACCTTCCAGGCCAGCGACTCCAAGGCCGCGGACTCTTCAGCACCCACTCGTTCGAACATCCGCTCAATCTAGCCAACCGAACAGAAGGAACCCTTGATAACTGACACCGCAACCGCAACCGCCCGGGCCCGGCTGGCTGTCCCGGCATCCGCCGTCGCGGCCACGACCGGCGCCGTGTTCGACGAGGCGATCGCCTTGACGCGGCGCCTGAAGCTGCCTCACATCCGCCGGGCGATGGCCGAGGTCATCCCGACCGCGCAGGCCCAGCGTTGGGAGCCGGCCGAGGTCGCCCGAGCGCTCCTGGCCGAGGAGGCCGCAGGCCGGGACGCCGCCGACCTCCGAACCCGCCGCACCCGGGCGGCCTTCCCTACAGAAAGCCTCGGCGGTGCCGGGCGGTGGAACCGGTTTGCCGTCCGGGCTGGGCAGGACACGCGGCAAGGTGGCAGTCACAGGAGTTACTCCAGCACGGGTGCGGTATCGCGCGAATCGGCCCAGGGGCCGAATCAGCCCTCCACCCGCGAGTGGAGGGCCCCTCGATGTCACATACGCACGTACTCCTCGGTGTCCTCGGCGAAGTCCTTCAGTGCCTGGTCAGTGAGTGTGGGACGGGTCTGGGCGATGGCCTGCAGGTAGTCCTCCGTGCCGATCGGGATGCCTTTCCCCTGGGCGACTTCGCGTTCGAAGGCGGTCGCGGCACCCTTGCGAGCGGCGAACTCGATATCGGCCGGCGTGAACATTGCGCTCGCCTCCACCAAACGGTGCAGGTCGACATGGGTGGCGGCGGGCCCGAGATAGCGTCGCCAGATCGCCGAACGGGCCTGAGGATCCGGCGGGCCGACGGGGATGACGTAGTCGAAGCGGCCGGGCCGAAGGAACGCCGGATCGAGGGAGCGGACGGAGTTCGTGGCGCAGATCAGGAGGCGGTCGTCGTGGCCGCGGAAGCCGGGGATCAGCTTGAGCAGTTCGTTGGTGACTCCGTGACTGGGGTCGACAGCCGTACCGGACCGGACCGAGGCGATCTCCTCGACCTCGTCGATGAAGAGCACCACCGTCTCCAGCTCGGCCAGCTCGGTGAACGCCTCCCGCAGAGAGGTCGCCAGTCCTCCCTCATGGGACGATGCAAGCCGGGAGGGGAAGAGCTCCACGAAGGGCCACTGCAGCCGCGAGGCGACTGCTTGGGCGAAGCTGGTCTTGCCGGTCCCCGGCGGCCCGAAGAGGATGACCGCCTTCGGCGGCCTCACTCCGTACTGCTCGGCCAGCACGGGCTGGGCCAGCGGCAGCACGATCCGCCGCTCGATGGCCTCTTTCTCCCGTTCCATTCCGGCGAGGCTGTTCCACAGACCCCCCGGAAGCATCCTTCCCCCGAGTTCCGCGAGGAGGCCGGCGTCGCTCGCGCCGAGGTGCTCGACCTTCTCGTAGAAGACGAGCCCGCCCCGGGAGCGGTAGCCGGAGTTCTCCAAGGCTGTGGTTCCCGTCGCCCCCGGTGTGAGGAGCGCGCCGATCCGGCGGACTCCCTGTGACCGCAGGCGCCGCTCAAGCTCGGCGATCAAGGAGCTCCCGATGCCGCGGTGGCGCCACATCCCGGCCAGAGCCACCACGGTGATCCAGCCCCGCTCGCCGTAGGCCTGCGCCACGGCGACGCCCACCACTTCGTCGCAGACCACCGCCACCACGGCCGGTCCTCCGGCCCTGGCTGCGGTCACGACCTCCGATACGGGGAAGACGGCAGGTGCCTCGTCCGCCTGCTGGTTCTGGTCCCAGATCTGGATGGCGCGGTCCAGGTCGTCGTCGTGGAAGTCCCGCAATCGCCACGTCGGCATCGCCACCACCTTCGCGAAGGGGCCACCGCCGCTCCGCAGGGCAGAGGGCGTGGTGCTCCTGGCAACGGATCCCTGCTTCATTCTCCGCGTGCGTGCCACCCATGTGCGCGTCGTACGGTCCGGCATGGGGGAAGTCCCGATGGCAGCAGCGGTCCTCACTCTGGAGCGGCGACGCTGGAAGACCTCAGTAATTAATCGACAGCTCCCTGTATCGAAAGGCGACTTCTGTCGGCAGCCTACTTTCCTGCTTTCTTCTGGGAGTTGCGCAGTGACGAGAATGCGGCCCGGAGTTCGTCCGTGAAGATGCCCGGCACCTCCCAGGCCGCAAAGTGGCCGCCGCTACGGGTCTTGTGGTAGTAGACGAGGTCGTGGTACGCGCGTGACGCCCAGCTGCGCGGGGCCTGGTAGATCTCGCCGGGGAACACCGTGATGGCGGCCGGGATGGACACGGACACGGCGTTGAAGTTGTTGGCGTTGTTCTCCCAGTAAAGACGTGACGAGGAGACCGCGGTGTTCGTCACCCAGTAAAGTGTGATGTCGTTGAGCATCTCATCCTTGGTGAGTACGCGCTCGGGGTGGCCGCCGCTGTAGGTCCAGGCCGCGAACTTGTCGTACATCCAGGCGGCCAATCCGGCGGGTGAGTCCGTCACTCCGTATCCCTCGGTCTGCGGACGGGTGGCCATCATGGCCGAGTAACCGGATCCAGTCTTGTAGAAGGCGGCCAGCTGGTTGTAGGCGGCCTTCTCGTCGGGGCCGAGACCGGCGGGTACGGGGTCACCGCAGGCGAGCTTCTTCGCGATGTCCGGCGGCACGGTGGCCGGGAAGTTGACGTGGATTCCGAGCAGCCCGCGGGGTTTCTGTACGGCCATCTTGTCCGAAATCACAGCACCCCAGTCCCCGCCTTGGGAAACGTAGTGCTCGTATCCCAGACGCTCCATCAGAACGGCCCAGGCGCGCGCGATACGGTCGGGGTTCCACCCGGTGGTCGTCGGCCGTTCCGAGAAGCCATAGCCCGGCATCGACGGTATGACGAGGTGAAAGGCGTCCTCGGCGCGGCCCCCGTGGGCCGTGGGGTTGCTGAGCGGTCCGATGACCTTCAAGAATTCCAGAATGGAGCCGGGCCAGCCATGGGTCAAGATGATCGGCAAGGCATCCGCGTGGCGGGAGCGGACATGGATGAACTGTATGTCGAGTCCGTCGATCTCTGTTATGTACATCGGCAGAGAGTTGAGTGTCTTCTCGATGTTCCGCCAGTTGTATGTCGTTCCCCAGTAGTGGGTGAGTTCCTTCATCGTGGCCTGCTGGACACCCTGGGACTGATCGCGGACGGTTTCCCGGTCGGGCCATCGTGTCGCCTTGATGCGTCGACGCAGATCAGTCAGATCATGCTCCGGAATGTGCACGCGGAACGGGCGGATGCTTTGCCTCTCACTTGCCGACACTGGCTTTCCGTATTCCTCCCAGGATCGCAGACCGAAAGCCCCTGTCGCCGCCACGGTCGCGACCGTCGCCGAAGTAGAGATGAACTTCCGACGGGAATACGAACGGAGAAAATCGGGCATGGCGGATCTCCTTGAATTCCTGGGTCCGGAGTCGTGGAGAGTCCAGAAGGAGCGCCGCCTCGATGAGACTTCCACTCGCCGGCGCGGACATGAATCGTGCGCACACCGAGGCTGCACCACCGGTGAACCGAATCGAGCGTGGAGTCGCATGGCATCTAGGTGCCCATGCCACGCGACAGGCCTATTACTGTCCGTAACGCTATCTATCGCTCTGTGAACATGCAACTCGAACGAGTGACGACGTCGGACGCCAACGATGCACCCGCGTACCTGGGATCTTGGATGCCATACAGGGGCATGGCTCCGTCGGTCACAGCAGGCTCGGCTCTGGGGAGGCCGAGCAGCTCGAACTCCATCACCGGCCGTTGTTCGGGGCGGCGGCCTTGTCCCTCCCCTCGTAGCGTGAAGACCGTGACTGCAGGGGAAGTTGGGAGTCACGGCGGAGAAGCGACGGAAGTTCGATCCGGAGTTCCGTGAGGGGGCTGTACGGATCGTGACGGGGACCGGCAAGCCGATCGCCGAGGTCGCGAAGGACCTGGGCATCAACGAGACCACCCTGGCCAGCTGGGTGTCCCGTGCCCGCCGGGCCGGGACCACGCCGGCCGGTGAGAGCGACGAGCTGGAGCGGCTGCGGCGGGAGAACGCTCAGCTCAAGCGGGACAACAAGGAACTGGTCATGGAGCTTGCCAATCCTGTTGTCAAGCCGCTGCGGCAGCGGGTTGTGCAGGCAGGTAGCACTCTTCGTCACGGATCATTGCCACAGGACGTTGACGCGGCGGCTGGCGAGGGCCAGCAGGGCCTGTTTGTGACTCTTGCCCTCGTTGCGCTTGCGGTCGTAGTAGGCCTTGGACGCGGGGCAACACTTCAGGCTGACCATGGCCGACAGGTGCATGGCTCGCAGTAGCCCTCGGTGGTAGCGCCGAGGCCGGTGCAGATTGCCGCTGACGCGGCCGGAGTCACGGGGTCTGGGGCCAGGCCGGCGAAGCTGGCCAGCCGGTCAGCGGTGCCGAAGGCGTCCATCTCGCCGCCGGTCGCGGCGATGAACTCGGCGCCGAGCCTGGGGCCCATACCGGGCAGGCTGCGGTGAGCTGAACTGAGATTTGTGGAGTCCCTGATGCCAGGGTTACGTCCTGGAGAAGGAGATCCACCAGCACCATGCCAGCACCCCGTAAATACCCCGATGAACTGCGTGAGCGGGCGGTCCGCGAGGTCCGCGCCACTGGCCGCCCGATCGCGCACGTCGCGAAGGACCTCGGCATCCACAAGGAGGCACTGCGCGGCTGGGTCCGCCCAACGAGGCCGCCGCCCTCAAGTGCATCTAATGGCGCTGATGAGCCTGGACCCGACGGGGAAGGGCCGCAATAGGTGGACCGTGCGCTGGAAGGCACCACTCAACGCCTTCCAGATCACCTTCGAGGGGCGCCTGACCCCGAGCAACAACTGACCACTCAACCACCGAGATCAGCCGTTAAATTGACACCCGCCCCGTCAGGACCGCTCATGGGTTTCCTTCGAATGGCTGCGTTGGGCCGGTGTCACGGTGCGGCGTTCCTGTGCGTCGGCGCTTGTTTCCTCGCTGACTGTCGGTCGCAGGCATTCGATGAGGTAGTCGCCGTTCTCGAGGTCGAGGGTTACGCCGTGGGTTTCGCTGCGGAATCCGGGAAAGCGGCGGTCGAAGGATTCGAGGGCGGTGAGGTAGCGCAGCAGCGGGCCGTCCGGGGCGCCGACGCTCTCGCCGGGCATGAGGACGGGGATGCCGGGCGGGGTGACGGTGATCATGGCGGCGGCGACCTGGCCCGGCGCCTCGGCCAACCGTACGCGATGGGTACCACCGCGGATCAGGCGCTGATAGCACAGCTGCGGTGGAATGACCGGTTCCGGCAGCTGCTGGAAAGCAGTGTCCAGCAGGTCGACGAGGCGGACAGAGCGGAGATGGTCGTGCATGTCCTGGCACAGCTCGCGCAGGGTTTGGCCCGCGTATCGCCTAGGGTGCTCGGCGACCAGTGCGGGCAGGACCCGGTCAAGGGGGGCGTCCTCGTCGTAGAGGGCCTTGAAGTCCATCAGGGCATCGAGGAGGGTGCCCCATTTGCCCTTGGTGATGCCCATGGAGAACAGGACGAGCGTCGTATAGCTGTCGGTCTTTTCCACGACGATGTGGCGGGTGGCCAGGTACGCGGTGAGCACTCGTGCCGGGATGCCCCACTCGCCGGTCTCGCCGACCGCGTCGATCCCCGGGCAGGTCAGGGTGACTTTGATCGGGTCGAGCATGCAGTAGCCGTCGGTCAGCCCCGGGAAACCGTGCCAGGCAGCACCGGGTTCCAGGTGCCAGCAGGTCGGCTCGGTACGCAGCAGGTCGGCCGGGGCCTCGTCGAACGACAGTCGGGTTCCGGTGCTTGGGTCGGTAACCGTCTCGGGTTGCCACACGCCGAAGAACCACGGCGGTCGGTCGCCGGCCTCCTCGATACGGCGCCGGATGCGGACCATCTCCTGGCGGAACCGGACCGCCTCGGTTACGGCCTCGTCGATCAGCCAGCGGCCCTGCGGCCCGTCCATCATCGCTGTCGCCACGTCCAGCGAGGCGATCATCGGATAGAGCGGGGAGGTGGTGCCGTGCATCATCAGCGCCTCGTTGAACCGGTCGTGTTCGACGGGCGCCCTTGGGGCGGCCTTGATGTGGACCATGGCGCTCTGCGAGAGCGCGGCCAGCAGTTTGTGGGTGGACTGAGTTGCGAAAACCGTCGGCCGGTCCGAGCCGGGGAAGGTGTCCTCGTCCACCGACATGCCGTACCGGCCCGCGTAGAGCGGGTGGAAGCGGGCGTACGCGAACCATGCCTCGTCGAAGTGCAGCCGGGGCGTACTCATGGCGAACGCCTGTGCCGCCACCAAGGCGTCGTAACACAGGCCGTCGTACGTGGAGTTGGTGAAGACGGCGTACTGAGGGTGCGGCGACACGGCACCCCCGATCAGCGGGTTCGAGGCGATCCGGGCCGCGACGGAGTCCGCCGCGAGCTCAGCCGGGGGCAGCGGCCCCGCCAGGCCGTAGCCGTTGCGGGTGGGGATCAGGTAGACCGGGCGGGCGCCGGAGACGACCAGTCCGTGCAGCACCGACTTGTGGCAGTTGCGGTCCACCAGCGCGATCTCGTCGCGGGTGACGCTGAAGTGGCCGACCACGCGGTTGCAGGTGGAATCCCCGTGCAGCACGAAGTAGGTGAGGCCGGCGCCGAAGACCCGGGCGGCGTTGCGCTCCGCCTCGCCGATCGGGCCGGTGTGTTCGAACAGCGAGCCGAGCTCCCCGACGGAGATCGACAGGTCGCTGCGCAACAGTCGTTCCCCGAAGTAGTCGTGGAAGGCCCGGCCCGCGGGCGACTTCAGCAAGGCGACGCCGCCGGAGTGGGCCGGGGTGTGCCAGGAGTACTCGTGCGCGTCGTCGAAGCGGCGCAGCGCCCGAAAGAAGGGCGGCAGGACGGCATCTTGGTAGGTGCGCGCTGCGGTGGTGATCCGGCCCGCGATGAACCCGGGAGTGTCCTCCAGCGGCCACACATAGCCCACGACCGACTCCGACACCCATAGCGGCAGGTCCCGTACCTCGTCGGTCATGACCAAGAAGACCGGAAGGTCCTGGAACCGCCGGCCGATGGAGCGCAGCACCGCAGCGCCCCCGGGCCCGCCATCCGCGCTCCCGTGGCCCGGTAGTTCCCAGGCGACCAGTGCCGCGCTCAGCCCCGCCTCCGTCCGCAGCACCGCCTCGGCGTCCGCGACGCCTACCGCCCATCGGACGTCGAATCCCCGCTTCTCGATCGCCTCACCGATGCGCGCCAACTGCTCGGCACCGGCCCCCTCATCCTGTGGACGTTCCCGTACCGCGACCAAGACCCTGCTGTCCGCCATGAGACCCCTCCCGGCGGCCCACACCGCCCCGGCTCAGTTTCCGAGCGGACCGGCTGAGCCCGCGGCCTCACAGCCGCAAACCACCCGCATGACGGAACAAGTGAGCTTGGGCTTTACCCTCAGGCCTGGACGCTCCTGTGCATGCGTTGCCATGGCAGTGCCGCCCCGAGGCGGCATGCCAAGGCGGGTGGCTTACAGCGGCCCGTACAGTGCCGCGGGCGTCGGGGCCGTCGCTGGTGAAGAGCTCGATGACGTCGGGGCGGATTCCCTCCGGGTCGAGGGGGCCGTTGCCGTCGAGGTCCAGCTTGGCGAAGGCGTCGGCCACGTCCTGGGGCCTTCCGCCGGTGACGGACTGGCTGAGGAGGGTGTACTCGTTGAGGGTGATCAGGCTGTCGTGGTGGGTGTCGCACATATCCAGGCCGCGCGCGATGTCGTCAGTTGGCGGAAGCCGCCATGGACGGCCCCAGCCCTCACCATCACGATCCCAGACCGCCCTCAACAGGCGCCCGAACCGACCGGAGGGAACAGGGCGGGAACACCAGCGACGACGCCACCCTTCTCATGATCGAGTGGCATGGCGGCGCCGCCGACCACCTCGCAGTTCTTCACTGAGCAACCTCGACGTCAACCGAATCCTCACCCGCCAACACCACCCACGCGCACGACCGCCCAGGGCCGTGCTGCATGCAGCAGGCGTTGCTCCCCGGCCAGCAGCACGGTCTCCGTACCGGCGGCTGCATAACAGTCCGCAAGGCACCCCATTACCAGGAGACCAAGGATGCCTGCCCCAGGGCCTGCTCCCAGTTCGCCAGGCCCGGCGGGCGATTCACCCGCGCAGGTCCTCGGGCAGTTTGAAGGGGCTCGGCCGGATCCTCGGCCGAGCCCTTCGGTATCTGTTGAACTGCGCCCCTGCTGGCCGCCCGTTACGAGATGTCCACCCGGTCTGCCTCGGCCGGTGCTCCCGTCGGGGCGCGCAGAGCCGTTCGCCGCGGGGGCGGCAGCAAGGCGCTCGCCAGCGTTGCGGCGACGCCGAGGCCGGCGGCCACCGCCATTGCTGCTCCGAAGCCGTCGCTGAAGGCCGCAGCGGAGGTGTAGCCACCGGTGGCGGCGAAGACCGCGGCGGTGATCGCGACGCCGAAGGCTCCGCCGAGCTGGCGCATCGTGCTGTAGACGCCGGAGGCCTTGCCGATGTCGGTGGGTGTGCTGGTGCTGACCACCGCTTTGGTGACGGCGGGTATCGCCAGGGCGAAGCCGATGCCCGCGAGGCTCAGCGGGATGACCTGGGTCGTGTACGAGAGGTGCGGGGCGGCGATCAGGGCGATCCAGGCCGTGCCGATGGTCTGCAGGGCGAGGCCGGCGACGACGAGAGAGCGTTCGCCCCAGCGGTCGGCGAGTGCTCCGGTGCGTGAGGCGAGCAGGACCACGAAGGTGCCCCACGGGAGCAGCCGCAGACCGGCGCCCAACGGGCCCTGGCCCAGTGTGACTTGCTGATACTGGGCGATGAAGAACACCGAGGCGGACATCGAGCCGCTGAGCAGGAACATCACTGCGTTGCCCGCCGAGAACGCCCGGGAGCGGAACAGCCGCAGCGGCAGCATCGGCGTACGGGCCCGGGACTGCCACACCAGGAAGACAACGACCAGGACCGCTCCCCCGGCCAGCGCCCCAGTCACTTCCGCGCTCCCCCAGCCCGTCGCATCCGCCCGGACCAGGCCCCAGACGAGCCCGAACGCGGCCAGGGTGAAGAGCAGCAGGCCCGGGAAGTCCACCGCCGTGCCCTGGCCGAAGCCCTCCTTGATCCGGGCGAGCACGAAGGGGATCGCGGCCAGGCCGACCGGTACGTTCAGCCAGAAGATCCACTGCCAGGCCAGTCCCTCGGTGATCACGCCGCCCAGGACCGGGCCGAGCAGCACAGCGAGGCCGGTGACGCTGCCGTAGATGCCGAGCGCCCAGCCGCGCCGCTCGGGCGGGAACGCGGCGTTCAGCAGGGCCAGGGCGAGCGGCATGACGGTCGCCGCGCCGATGCCCTGGACGGCGCGTGCCGCGATCAGGGTGCCGGTACTGGGGGCCAGCGCGCATGCGGCCGACGCCACGGCGAACAGGGTGAGCCCGGCGACGAACAGCCGCCTGCGACCGACGCGGTCGCCGAGCGACGACGCGGTCATCAACAGGGCCGCGAAACTGAGGGTGTAGGCGTTGATCGTCCACTCCAGGTCCTCGATCGACGCATGCAGGTCGCGCTGGATCGCGGTCAGCGCCGTGGCCACCACCAGCAGGTCGAGGACGACCATGAACGAACCCACCGACGCCAGCGCGAGCGTCCACCGCTGCGCCGCCGTGACGGACTTCTCGTTGCTGTTCACTGGTGCTCCCGTCGCCGTGTGTCTGCAGTCGTGCTGTCGGTGGTGGAGACACGGGGTGGTCCGGAAACTGGGCGGCGAACGGTCGCCGATTCTGCGATCGGCTGTGGATTCCGCGGACGGTCGGGATGCGGCGACCAGTTTCGGCCGCCGTGGGTGTCATAACTGTCGACGGACTCGAATTGCCCAAACCGTCGACGAACCAGAGCCTGGGAGGCGACATAATGCCGAGCGAGGAGACGCCGATGCCGATGCCCATGTCGACGCTCACGCTGGAGCGGGCGCGGGCGGGCGACGGTCAGGCGTTCCGTGAGCTCACCGAGCCCTACCGGCGCGAGCTGCAGGTGCACTGCTACCGCATCCTCGGCTCGGTGCAGGACGCCGAGGACCTGCTGCAGGAGACCCTGCTCGCGGCCTGGCGCGGGCTCGACGGGTTCGAGGAGCGGTCGTCGCTGCGCTCCTGGCTGTACCGGATCGCGACCAACCGCTGCCTGAACGCGCTGCGGGACGGCAGCCGCCGGCCCGGCGAAGGCTGGGCGTACCGCTTGGAGGTTCCGTTGCCCGAACCCACCCGCCGCGGCGACCCCAGCTGGCTGGAGCCCTATCCGGACGTGCTGCTCGCCGGGCTGCCGGACGCCGCACCCGGACCGGAGGCCCACTACGAGACCAAGGAGGCGGTCTCCCTGGCGTTCCTCGTCGCGCTGCAGCACCTGCCGCCCCGGCAGCGGGCGGTGCTGGTCCTGCGGGACGTGCTCGGTTTCCGCGCGGCCGAGGTCGCCGGAATGCTCGACACCAGCGTCGACTCGGTCACCAGCGCGCTGAAACGGGCCCGCGCCACGCTCGCGGCCCGGCTACCCGCGCACGGCGAGGCGGAGCTGCCGTACTCACCCCGCGAGCGCAAGCTCGTTGACGACTTCTCCCTCGCCTTCGAACGCGCCGACGTCGACGCGATCCTCGCCCTGCTCACCGACGACGCGTGGCTGACGATGCCCCCGCTGCCGTACGAGTACCAGGGAGTGGAGGCCATCGGCCACTTCCTGAGGACGGTCGCACTGCGCGACGGCCGCCGCTTCCGGCTGGTGCCCACGCACGCCAACGGCCAGCCCGCGTACGGCCTCTACCTCGTCGATCCGAGGACACCGATCGCGCACGCCCACGGTCTGCTCGTCCTCACCCTGTCCGGCCACCGCGTCTCGGCGCTGACCCGCTTCGTCGACAACGGCCTGCTCCCCCGCTTCGGCCTGCCCCGCTCGCTACGCGCCACCGGCGCCTAGTCGGATTGCTTCTCGAACTGGCCTGCGGCCGCCTCGGGTTGGATACGGACGACGGCCGGGCTGAGGAAAAGGCGGTGACTCCTCCCCCGTCTGGAGCCGGGGGCTTCTCGCTATGCCGGGTTGGCGTCGCGACGGGCCGCCCGGCCCGTAGAACGTTGGTGGCTCCCACTGTGTCGGCGTGCGCGTGGTGGCCGCAGGCGACGCAGTGGAACTTTTCCTGTGTGGGCCGGTTCTCCTTCGCCGTGTGCCCGCATGCGGGGCAGGTGCGGGAGGTGTTGCGGGGGTCCACGGCTATCACTTCCCGTCCGGCGCTTTCAGCCTTGGCGTGCAGGATCGTCAGGAACACCCCCCATCCGGCATCGCTGATCGACGTGTTGAGCCCTGCCTTGACGGCGGCCCCGTTGGGCAGGAACGCGCCCGGCCGGCCGGGGTCGGGCTTCGGCACGGGGGCCTTGCTCATGTTGCGGATCCTGAGGTCCTCGTGCGCGATGACATCATGTGCGCGGACCAGGCCCAGCGCGGTCTTGTGTGCGTGGTCGAGCCGCCGGCGGCGCACCTTGCCGTGGAGCCGGGCGACCTTCTCCACCGCGCGACGGTGATTGGCGGTGCGGTCCTTCGCCTTGCGGCGCGGAAACCGGGACAGTGCCCGCTGCGCTGCCTGGAGCTTCCCGGCTGCCCGGCGGCCGTGGCGCGGGTTGGGCACGAACCCGCCGTTCGAGTCGGCGAGGAAGTTCGCGATGCCCAGGTCGATCCCGACCACGGAGCCGGTCGCGGGCAGCGGCTCGGGCTGGTCCTGCTCGGCACTCAGCACCACGAACCACTTACGGCCCTCCCGCTTGACCGACACGGTCTTGACCCGCCCGGCCACGGCACAGTGCCGGTTGACCCTGACATGACCGACACCCTGGAAGCGGACTCGGGTAACAGGATCGTGCGGGGTGGAGTCCCACCGGCAGCCGTCCCCGTCCTTCGGGAACTCCACCGTGTCGAACCAGCTCACCCCACGGAAACGCGGATAGCCAGGCGTCTCACCGGACTTGACCCGGCGGAAGAACGCGGCGAACGCCTTGTCGAGACGGCGCAAGGTGGCCTGCTGCGAGGAGAACGACCAGCGGCCCTGACGCTCCGGGTCGAACGCCCGGATCCCCTTGAGCTGCGCGGACTGCATCCCGTACCTGACACTCGTCTTCGAGACATGCCGGTAGGCGTCACGGCGTTCCTGCAACGCCCCGTTGTAGAGGGAGCAGTGATCCCGCAGCATCTCGCCGAGTGCCTGAGCCTGCCGGACGGTGGGCCGCATGAGGAACTTGTACGCACGGATCACCCCAACACCCGCCCCCTCCGGTCGAGTTCACCCCATCCTAATACCCTTGGCGCATGTCACCACGCTGGGAACCAGACCCCGATATACGTCGGGGAAACCACGTCATCCACACCCTCCATGCACACTTGGTGTTCGTCACCAAGTACCGGCGTGAAGTCTTCAACGACGAGATGCTGACACGCTGCGAGGCAATCATGCGGGACGTGTGCGAGAGCTTCGGCGCACAGCTGCGGGAGTTCAACGGCGAAGGCGACCACGTCCACCTGCTCGTCCACTACCCGCCGAAAATCGCCCTGTCCAAACTCGTCAACAGCCTCAAGGGCGTCAGCTCCCGCTACCTGCGCGCGGAGTACACCGGCCGGATCAACCGGACCGGCACCGGGTCCGTGTTCTGGTACCCGTCCTACTTCGCGGGGGCTCCTGCGGCGGCGCACCACTGAGCATCGTCAAGGACTACATCAACAACCAGAAGCGACCGGCCTGACCGTCACCCCGCAGACGCAGAGAACTCCGGCGCTTCGCGCCTCCGGACCGAGGATCGCATACCCGCCCCGCCTGAACGCCGGGATTCCCTGCGAAGATTCAGAGGATGGACGACGTTCGGCGTACAGTCGCTGTCCTCGCCCTGCCCGGGGCCGTGACGCGCACGCAGCCCGCGTCTGGCTCCCGCAGGGCATGAGTTCGTGGGAGGCGTACTGCGCTGCGGAGTTCGGCATCTCCCGCGCGCAGGCGTACCGGCTGCCCGCCGTCGCCCGCGCCCTCGGTGCCATCCACGACGCCGTCGCCGCAGACACTCCAACGTCTCGCACGCGAGACACCGCCCCTGCCGCCGCGGCCGCGCTCGACTACGGCCTGTCCCAGCGCGCCCTGATCGCTGTCTCCGGCCGCACCAGCGATGTCGCGGATGATCACCCGCCGCCTCGCCGCACTCGCTCGCAGCGGCCTCCAAGACCTCGAGCAGTTCCCGGATCTTCGGTTCGACCGCATCCACGATCGAACCCTTCGGCGCCCGCTCATATTTCGGCGGCCGTTCGCGGGCCACTGCCCGCCGTACCGTCGTCCTTGAGATCCCCAACTTCCGCGCGATGGCCCGGATCGGCATCTCCTCGGCACGATGCAACCGGCGGATCTCCGCCCAGCCGTTGGGGTTCCTGAGCCGGTCTACACATGGAGCTGGCCGCTCGGGTGATCAATAGGCTTCAGCGCCCCCAAACTATTGCCCATTAGGGCCTGTTCTGAGTTGCGATCACGGATCGGTCATTCCCGTATCTAGAGGGTGCCGGCTGCGGTAAACCGGTCCTGTGACTCGTGGTGATCTGAGCGATGACGAGTGGGAGTTGGTCGAGCCGCACCCGCCGTTGGGGGCGTTTCGGACCGATCCCTGACCTGCGCCGCTACTTCAATGCGGTGATGTGGAGGTCCCGTACCGGTAGCCCCAGGCGGGATGTGCCGGAGAGCTACGGCTCATGGTCGACGGTCTACGACCGGTTTCGGGTATGGGCGCGTGACGGGGTCTTCCAGGCCCTCATGGAGGCGATGATCGCCGAGGCGGCGGCCCGCGATGACGTCGACCTCAGCCTGGTGAGTGTGGACTCGACCGTCGCCCGCGCACATCACCATGCGGCGGGCATGGTGGTCGACCCGGAGCGGGAGGACCCCGAGCGGAGAATCCCCCTCCTTCAGGAGGGGGAGAAGTCAACCACGGATCTTCACGGTCACGCTGTATCGGCCCTCATCGCCGACGCAGCGCCGGGCCTCGCCGCAACTGGTGCGGCGGGCTGTGATGTCTGCTGAACCGGGCCCGACGGCGTGCAGGGCGAGTTCCACAGTGCCGCAGCCGGCGCCTGGGGCACAGGTGTGGGCTGGCGTGAGCCGCGAGGTGCCGGCGGCGGCCAGGACATCCGGTGTTCTGCTCGTGAGGTCGGACCAGTATGTGCTGTGCAGTGTGATCACCACCGAGGTGCCCACCGTGGCGGAGACGGTGGTGTGGTTCGCGCGCTCGTCCAGCCGGAGCCGTGTGGGCGTAGGCGTGGTCGACGCGACAGGCTGCGCGGCGTCGGCGCCGCAGGCCGAGGTGGCGGCGAGAGCCAGGCATGCGGCGAATCGGAGTGCAGAGTGGGTGCGCGGGAGCGCCATGAACGGGGGCCTTTCCAGGCAGTTTGTGCCGATGAGACGGTTCCGCCCCGGCAGTGGTTCCCTGCCGGGGCGGAACCTGTCGTGCTGTGCCCAGGGAGTCCTGGTGGGGTCAGAAGGCGTTGAGGGCGGTGTCGTCGACCACGAAGCTGGTCTGGAGGCTGGAGTCCTCGGTGCCGGTGAACTTCAGGGTCACCGTCTGACCGGCGTAGCTGGACAGGTTGAAGGACTTGAGCGCATAGCCACTCGCCGCGTTCAGGTTGGAGTAGGTGGCCAGGGTGGTGGAGCCGACCTGGACGGTCAGCGTGTCGTAGGCGGTGGTCGTGGTGGTCTCGGCGGTGTCGATGTGCAGGTAGAAGGAGAAGGTGGCGCTGCATCCGGACGGGATGGTCACCGACTGGGAGAGGGTGTCGGTGTGGGCGCTGCCGTAACCGTCCATCCAGGCCTTCCAGCTGCCTGAGTGGGCGGGCTCACCGGCGGCGTTGTCGATCACGCCGGTGCTGGCCGTCCAGGGCGCGGCGGTGCCGGTCTCGAAGCCGGGGTTGCCGAGCTTCTGGCCCGGGCTGGAGCAGCCGCCGCCGGTGGTGCTGATGGTCCAGGTGAACGAGGTGCTGCCGGAGGCGTTCGTGCTGTCCTTGGCGGTGACCGTGACGGAGGAGGTGCCGGCCGTGGTCGGCGTGCCGGTGATCTTGCCGCTGGCGGAGATGCTGAGCCCCGCCGGCAGTCCGGTCGCCGTGTAGGTGAGGGTCTGGCTCGTGTCGGAGTCGGAGCCCGTCATCTGCAGGGACACGGCGGTGCCCACGGTGCCGCTCTGGTTGCCGGGGTTGTTCACGGTGACCGTGTTGCCCGTGGTGCCGCCGACGATCGCGTGCGAAATGGCGCACGCGTTGGTGTCGTTGGACCAGCTGGCCTGCTCCGCGAAGGTGCCGGTGCCCATCGTGATGTTGGCCGCTCCGCCCGTCTGGCCCGGAGCGATCCAGGCGCACTCGTCGGAGTTCTCCTGGCCGTCGAACGAGCTGCCGGTGTGGTTGGTCCAGCCGCCGGCCGGGTTCTGGTCCGACATCATCTCGTGCCACTCGTGGCCGAGCGTCATGGTCCAGCCGTCGAGGGTGCCAGGGGAGTTGACGAACCCGACACCGCAGCCTGAGCCCGAGTCCATGTTGTACGGCTGGTTGCTGAAGGCGACGTCGCCGACGGTGGAGGAGACCGCACCGCCGGTCAGCGTGGTGTCACCGTTCCAGTCGTGCCACGCGCAGTACTGCCCCTGGTAGTTGTCCGGGTTGGTGCCGTGGGGCGACAGAATCACGTAGTACGCGTCGCGGTTCGACGCGGCCGTGGTGTTGCCGAAGTGACTGGCCGCCTTCACGGCCTCGGCGCCGAGCTGGTGCCCGGTGGCGGCACTGGGTGACGCCCCCGAGTTGTCGTACCAGGTACCGGCCAGCACGCCGCCGCTCTGGTAGGGGACGAAGTTGGCGTTCGCCGGGCAACTGGTCGCGCCGGTCGTCACGTTCGGACCGTCGCACCACTGGGTCAGGTCGGCCGACCAGCGCTCGTTACCGGTGCCTATGTCCTTGAACATCTCCTGGGCGACGGGCGCGGCGCCCGCCGAGTCGCCGGAGAAGGTCAGGTCCCCGCTGCCGTTGGTGCTCTGCGTACCCCACTGGGTGCCGTAGAAGACCAGGTAGACCTTCGAGTGGCCGCTCTGGACACCGATACCGTCGACGCCGCCGCCGTAGGACAGCGTCTCCGGCCCGGTCGCGACGCTCGCGGACTTCTGGGAGGCCGCCCATGCCTTCATCTTGGCATGCTGCTGGAGGGTCGGCAGTGCGCCGTGCCGGTACGGGTGCTGGTACACGGGGCTGTAGGGGTTGGCGACGGAGCCGCTCGACGCCTGTGGCGCGGCCGGCGCGGCCACCGCCTGGGGTGCGACGGCCAGCATGCCGCCGGCTATCAGGGCTGCGGCCGACGTCAGCGCGGCGGCGCCGCGGCGGGTGAACCGCCGGAGCGGGTTGGGTCTCGTGTGGTCCGTGTTCTGCGATCGCAAAGGACTGCCTTCCCTGGGGAGTTGGTGCCCTACGACAGGAAGTCCCTATATGTCAAGACCATGACAAACCAGCCATGCTTCGACAGGACACGGGTCAACTGCTGCCGGGGGGCTTCAAGTAGCGCACATTCTTCGGTGTGAGCTGCCACCCCGGTAAGTGGTGGCTCCCGCGATGCTACTGAGTGCCCACCTCGACTGACTATCAGTCAATGGCAAAGCCTTTGCCTCGGTAAGCAATACGGCAGAGTCCCAACCGCGATAAATCCAGCCAGAGTTGATGTCGTCCGTCCCCCGACCAGGAGGACGGAGCGGATCGGCTATAGCGTGTGATGCCATGGACGTGGACGACGGATCGGTCAGTGACCTCACAGCACTGGGCCTCGCACGCTACGAGGCGCGGGTCTACCTCGCGCTGGTCAGGCGCGAGTCGTACACCGCCGCCGAGGTGGCGCGTGAGGCGGATGTGCCCCGTCAGCGCGTCTACGACGTATTGGACGCCCTGGTGCGGCGTCGGCTCGCCACCGTCCGCCCGGGCCGGGTGGCCACGTTCTCCGCGGTCGCACCCGAGCTCGCCACCGCCCGGCTCATGGCGCTGCAACGCGAATCCCTCGAACGGCTCGAGCAAGTGTCCTCGGCACTGGTCACTGCCCTGCTGCCCGTCTGGTCCGACGGGCGCACCAAGACCGACCCACTCGACTACATCGAGGTGCTGCGCGATCCCAAGGCCGTCGCCGAACGATTCGCCGACATCCAGGAACAGGCCGCACGCGAACTGCTGAGCTTCTCCCAACGGCCCTTCCTTGCCCCGGTCGCCAACACCGAGGGGATCGCGGCGGTGCGCCGACTGCACAGAGCAGGTGGCCGGGCCCGGGCCATCTACACCCATGACGCGCTCAACGACGCCGAAGTACTGGAGCACGTACGCTGTTTCAGCGAAGCCGGGGAGGAGGCACGGTTCATCGCCGAGCTGCCGCTTAAGCTGATCATTGCCGACGCTTCGCTCGTACTCTGTGACATGCCGGACCCGGTTGCCGGCACCGGCGCCACCACCGCGCTCTACATCGAACACCCGGCGCTCGCCAACTGCTTGCAACTGGCTTTCCAGAGCGTCTGGGACCGCGCCGATCCGACGAGCACTGCGCGCGGAGTCCAGACGAGCCAATCCGAATGCTGACGGTGTGTCCGGGAACGCAGACAGGGCGTCCAAGATGCTGTCGCAGAACCTCAAGGCGCTGGTGGGCTTCGGCCTTGTGGAGCGGACGTGGCGCCCACCGTCCCGCCCCAGGTCACCTACGAACTGACCGAGCCGGGCACGGATCTGACGGTCCGCTGACCGCCCTCATCCACTGGGTCGGCACACATGCGGACCAGCTGCTGAACGCACGGGCCGGGACCGCGGAATCCGCAGCCCGACCGATGCCGCCGCCTAGCGGTGGTTTGTTGACGTCCAGCAACGTGACGTGGTGTCAGCTGGTGCGGGCGTCGTATTCCTCTCTCGCGCGCGCCACGTCCCCGGCCACGAAGATGCTGTCGGTGATCACGCCGTTGATGTCGAAGGCGCGACCGCCGGCGTCGCAGCCGACGCCCCAGAAACCGGACGCCAGCCCGGCGCCCTCCAGCCATTCCACATTGCGGATCGACCCGAGCGAGGCCACCACCACGTCGGCGTCGACGGTGGTTTCGTCCGAGAGAAGGGCACGACGCACATGTCCGCCGGAGTCGCCCTCCAGTGACGACACCCCCAGCCCGCAGCGCAGGTCCACGCCGTGGTCACGCTGCACCTGCGCGGCGATCTCACCGATCACCCCGCCGAGCGCGCCGACCAGCGGCGCCGAGCCCCGCTCGACGACGGTCACCGGGAGATCGAGTTCCCGGCAGACGGAGGCCACCTCCGAGCCGATGAACCCGGCGCCGATGACCACGACCCGCGACGGCGGCGCGGCCAGCGCCTTGTGCAACTGGGCGGCATCATCACGCGAACGAAGTGTGTAGACCCCGTCCAGGGCGGCCTCGTCCGGGTTCGGCCACTGTCGCGCCCGGGTGCCCGTGGCGATCGGCAACCGGTCGTACGGGATCTGCTCGCCGTCGGCCAGGCGCACCCGCTTGGCGGCCCGGTCCAGCCCAGTGGCGGCCACCCCGAGCCGCCACTGCGCATCCACTTCGATCGCGTGGCGGCTGGAGACGCTTCTAACCCAGGGCGGGATAGTCGCCAGCGGCGAGGTCCGCGATCAGGTTCGGGTGGGTGGGCTCCCAGCCGAACCGCCTCTGGGTCAGTGCACTCGAGGATGGCATGTCGAGCGCGAACAAGCGCCCTATGAGGCCGAAACTACCAGGCGATACCGACTCGACCGGCACCGCGAGCACGCCGCCGATAGCCTCGGCCAGCGACCGCATTGTGTCGCCCTCGTCGGCTACCGCATGTAAGAGGGCGGTACGTGACTTGATGTCTGTATTGCCCTGTCGGCTGGGGTAGGCAGGCTGCTCGGAGGGCCGCCGGGCGGCTATGGCCGCGGCTGGGCGAACAATCCCTGCTCGGTCTCGACCAGGATGCCGCGCTCGGTCAGCGGCTTGAGTTTCAGGCGGGTGTTGTTCATGTTGTTGGGCGCGATCTCCATGTCCATCGCCTCGCAGACCTGCCCTGCCCGCAGCGGGGCGTGATCGCCGGTGTGACCGCGGGCTCACAGGGGCGGGCACAGTGTCGCCGGTCGGGCGCCTGTCCATGGGTGAGTGGGGCTGCCGCATGGACAGGCGTGACCGTGGGCCTCAAGCCGCTTCGAGGAAGGGGTAGTCGGTGTAGCCCTCGGCGCCCGGCCCGTAGAACAGTTCCGGCCGCGGCTCGTTCTCCGGGTGGCCAGCCTGCCAGCGCTCGACCAGGTCGGGGTTGGCGATGAGGGCCCGGCCCACGACCACGGCGTCGGCGTGGCCGGCCTCGATCTGCTGGAGCGCCTGCTCGCGGGTGGTCTGCCCCCCGAGGGGGCCGTTGTTGACGATCAGCTTGCCGTCGAAGCGCCGCCGCAGCTCCTGTACAAGGTCGCCGCCCGGCTCGGTGTGCAGTACGGAGAGGTAAGCCAGGCCCAGCGGGCGCAGTTGGTCGAGCAGGGTGCCGTAGGTGGCCAGGACGTCGTCCCGGTCGGTCTCGAAGACGTCCCCGAGGTCGCCCTCCGGCGAGATCCGCAGGCCGACCCGATCGGCACCGACGGCCTGGGCGATGGCCGTGACGACCTCGACGACGAAGCGGGCGCGGTTGTTCGGCGAGCCGCCGTATCCATCGGTGCGCTGGTTGGCCGCCGGGGAGAGGAACTGGTGGAGCAGGTAGCCGTTGGCGCCGTGGATTTCCACGCCGTCCGCTCCCGCCTCGATGGCCCGGCGGGCCGCGGTGACGAAGTCCTCCAGGGCTGCCCGGATCTCTGCGGTGGTCATCGCTTCCGGTACGGGGTAGGGCTGTTCGCCCTTCTCGGTGAACGTCTTATTGTCGATGGCGATCGCGCTGGGGGCGAGGATGCGGCGGCCGCCGTTGATGTCGGGGTGGGTGCCGCGGCCGGCGTGCATGATCTGCAGGACGATGCGGCCGCCCTCGGCGTGCACCGCCTCGAACACCCGCTGCCAGCCGGCCGCCTGCTCGTCGGTGGCGATGCCCGGCTCACCGACATACCCCTGCGACGCGTGGTCGGGGTAGGTGCCCTCGGTGATGATCATTCCGACGCTCGCCCGCTGCCGGTAGTACTCGACCATGAGGTCCCCGGGGATGCCGGAGGAGCCGGCGCGGACCCGGGTCAGCGGTGCCATGACGATGCGGTTGGTGAGCTCGATCTTCCCGAGTGCGACGGGGGAGAAAAGCGACGGAACGGGCGAAGCTTCTGAAGTGTTGACAGGCATGGGTTTTCCTTCTGTGATACGGAGGGAGAGGGGATGAATGTCTGCGGCGCAGGGGGTCCAGGCTGTCCCGGGGCAGGCGCGGATGCGGTCCTCGGGCAGGCGCGGGCCCGCCGGCGGTGACGCGGTTCCAGGACCGCGATCGGGGTGTGGGTGGTGTTGGCGGCGAACGCGGTGAGAGCCGCATGCCGTCGGCGTCGGTGTCGACGCCGGTCAAGTGCAACTGCCCGCCGGGGTACGGGCGTTCGCTCCTTGCGCACGATCAGCGGCCGGCCAGGTGACGAAGTCTTGGGTGCCGCCGCCGGAGTCGGTACGGATCGGTGTCTGCAGCGCGCGCCGCGGCCGACTCCCTTGACGCGCCCCCGCGATGAGGACCGATACACGGCTTCGCCTGGAACGCGATTGCGGCGGGGGTGGGAACAGCGATCTCAGCGATCCTCATTCTCACCGGCCTGAGGCACGTCCGCCGGCCGATCGCCCATCGGACAGCCTGCTTCACGAAAGCGCGAGGCTAGTTGAGCGGGACGTCCGCGACGGCCTTGAGGTGGCTGAACGTCTCGAGGGAATACCGGCCGTGGTACCGGCCCATGCCGCTTTCGCCGACGCCACCGAACGGCAGGCCGGTCATGAGCAGCTGCATCACCGGCTGGCCCCAGGCGACGCCGCCGGAGGACGTCTCGTTCACCAGGCGCGACTTGGTGGCCTCGGACGTGGTGAAGGCGTAGAGCGCCAGGGGCTTGTCGCGTTCGTTGATGAAGGCGATGGCGGCATCGAGGTCTTCGACTTCGACGACGGCGAGGATCGGACCGAAGATCTCCTCCTGCATGACCGGCGATGCGGGGTCGACATCGGTGAGCACGGTCGGTGCGATGAACAGGTCGTCGCGGTCGTGCCGGCCTCCCACCGCCGCCCGGCCGGAATCCAGCAGCCGCGTGAGCCGGTCGAAATGCCGCTCGTTGATGATCCGGCCGAAGTCGGCCGCGGTCTGCGGGCTGGTGCCGAACTGAGCTTCGACCGCCGCACGCAGGGCGGGAACCAGTGCGGCCGCGGTCGCAGGATCGGCCAGAACATAGTCGGGGGCTATGCACTGCTGCCCCGCGTTGCCGAACTTGGCGCCCACCAGCCGCTTCGCGGTCTCCTCCACATCGGCGTCGGGCGCCACGAAGACCGGCGACTTGCCCCCGAGTTCGAGCGTGACGGGGGTGAGGTTCTTGGCGGCCGCGGCCATGACGATCCGGCCGACCGTGCCATTGCCGGTGTAGAAGATGTGGTCGAAGCGCTGTGCCAGGAGGGCCGTGGTCTCCTCGGCGCCTCCCTCGACCACGGTGAGCACATCGGCGTCGAAGTACTCACGCAGGAGTCGTGAAGCGACCGCCGAGGTGTGCACCGACATCTCGCTCGGCTTGGCCACCACGGTGTTCCCGGCGGCCAGCGCGCCGATGATGGGGTCGATGAGAAGGTGCAGCGGGAAGTTCCACGGAGCGATCACCAGGACGACCCCGAGCGGGTCGTACGTGGTGTAGGCCGTGGTCGTGGGACCGAAGTGGGCGGGAACCTCCACCGGGCGGGGCTGAAGCCAGTTTTCGAGGTTCGCCAGTGCCTCGTCGATGTCGGCGACGGTGAAGTCGATCTCCTGCGTCTTGGCCTCGGCGGCGTTCTTCCTCAGATCCGCCCAGAGGGCTTCGATCAGTTCCTGCTCGTTCTCGACCAGCAGGGCCCGCAGCCGCTGCAGCTGGCTGACGCGCCAGTCCAGGCCGCGGGTGACGCCGGTGTTGAACGTCGCACGAAGGCGGCCGACCGCCTCCGCGGCCGTTTCCGTCCGGTGCGTCCTCGACTCGGTCGCCTGTGTTGTGGTCATGGGGTGTGCTCCGTTCTTGATGCAGGCCGCGCCGTCAAAGACGTTCGTGGCATGCCGTAGTACCGGTGATGGGCAACCCGGTGGATGACGGATGAAGGGTCAATCCGTGCCTTCACCGTAACCCATGTACGCGTAGACGCGAACATGAGGTGAGGGTTATTCTTTCCTCATGGCCAGCCGCACCTCGTCCCCCCTCGTCCACCCCGACACGGACGACCTCGACCTCTTCAAGATCATGAGCGCGCTGACCGACGAGACCCGGCTCACCATCGTCGTCACCCTCTCCGTCTCCCCTGGCCTGGCCTGCAGCGGCTTCACGCAGGACGTCACCGCGTCCGTTCTCACCCGCCACTTCCGCGTCCTGCGCGAGGCCGGTCTCATCCGGCAGCACGATGTCGGCACCCGCCGTTTCAACACCCTGCGCAAGGAAGATCTGGACCAGCGGTTCCCCGGACTGCTCGACCTCGTCCTCAAGGAGAGCGTCGGCCGCGTGGAGCCTTACGTGAACGCCGAGTGCGCCTGACCCTCCGGGGCGCCCCTCCGTGGCCGCGACGAACCGGACCCACCGCAGCCAGGTGTCCAGCTTGCGGTCGGCTTCGATCACGTCGAACAACACCTCGTGCGCCGAGCGGCAGTAACCGGTGCCCCAGCAAGGCGATACGCCACCGGCCCCGACGTACCCGCTTACACGGAGGCGACGTACTACGCCGAACCCGGTTCCCCGTCGGCGGAGGCACTACGACTGCTGGCCAGCTGGGGCACCGACGCGACAAGGGCGGGAGCCGGGATGCCGCCGGCACGCACGGCTTGATGAACAGTTGATCATCGGTAGTTGGCTGCGCGCCACGCCCAGCGTCCCTTCGCACGCCAGACGCCTCCGGGGGCGGTGCCGGATTCAGGACGGCGCGGGCATGCTGCGGTAGGCAGTGGAAGAACGGCGGCGCCGCTGCGCAGGGCGTCGTTTTCGAGGGCCGGCCGGCGGATGGCCTCCTCGTACAGGTTCCGGCGGGCTGACTTCTCCCCGCACGTCTGCCGCGTCGACATCAGGTACCGCTCCAGGTGACGCACCCGCAGCTCCTCCACCCGTCGCGGCGGTTCCGTGAGCCCGTTGACCGTGGACACCTCCCGGTCCCAGCTCGTGTCTTACAGACGAGGTCCACGCTCGTCGCGACGACGCCACCACTCGTACGCCGCCCGGTCATCCATGGACGCGTCGCGCCAGTCAACGCCGGCCTCGCGCGAACCACAGAAAGTCGAAGTACGTGCGCAGATCCCGGGCCAACTGGCTGACTACAGCTTTGGCCAGCTGCCCAACGCGAGGTTCGCGACTTGCAGCAGCTCAGGGCGGGAACTACCACTTGCGGCCTGGACGGCAATCCCATTGGCGACTGTTCTCAGGTAGAGCGCAAGAAGATGAGGATCTGTGGAAGGCGGAAGGTCACCGGCGTCCACCGCCTGTTGAAACCGGCGCGTCAAGTGGGCTATCCCCTCCTCACGCCATGCGATGAGTGCGTCTCGGACCGGGCGGCTCTCATCCCCGGTAGCCAACGCACCCAGCACGCCAAGACAGCCCGTGGGGAGTCCCGGCGTGGTTGCCGCCTCGACCGTTCCGTGGAGCACAGCAGTAGCCACTGCTCCGCTTGTGGGCTCTGCCAGAGCTCGAGCGAAGTAGGAGGTCAAGCCCTCGGTGTACCGCTCCAGCGCCTTGTAGAAGAGGTCTTCTTTGCTGCCGAACGCCCTGTACAGGCTGGGGCGGCTGATACCCATCGCTTCGGTGAGGTCGTCAAGGCTGGCGCCCTCGAAACCCTTTGACCAGAACACCAGGACTGCACGATCGAGTGCCTCGTCGATGTCGAACGCGCGAGGCCTGCCACGAGGGACCGGTGTCGTCGAGAACATTTCTTCATCCTACCCCTTCGATACCGATCGGTACGGATGTGCTAACGTGTTTCGTACCAATCAGTACGGTATACGGAGAGGCAGCGTTATGTCACAGAACGTGCTCATCACGGGCGGAACCTCAGGCATCGGCTTGAGCCTCGCGCAATCCTTCGTGGAGCTCGGGGCGTCTGTCGTCGTTTGCGGGCGTTCGCAGGCTGCGCTTGACCGATTCGCGCAGGCACACCCGCAGGCGCTGGCCGTGCGGGCCGATGTGACGAACGCAGCTGACCGATCAGCGTTGCTGCAAGCAGTCGCTGATCGCTTCGGGCGTTTGGACGTGTTGGTCAACAACGCCGGCACGTTCGAGGAACGAGACTATGCCGCCGCCAAGAACCCCAATGCGACTCTCGATGACGAGGTGGCGTTGAACCTCACCGCCCCCATCCACTTGACGGGTGAAGTGCTCGAGCGATGGCCATCGCCCGACGCGATCGTATTCATCACCTCGGGGTTCGCTCTGGTCTCGCCCACTCGCGCGCCTACCCACGGCGCGGTGAAGGCCGGCCTGCACGGCTTCGCGGACGGCTTGCGCCGTCAACTCGCCCCGAAAGGCACCCATGTCCTCGAGGTCCTCCCACCGTCCACGGACACGCCCATGAACGCCGAAGCCACGGGGAAGAAACTGACTCCCGCACAGGTGGCGGCGGTCACGATGAAAGCTCTTCGGCGGAGGCGGAACATGGCATTCCCCGGTCAGACGAAAGCCATGCCCGCCATGCTGCGCATCGCGCCGGGCACACTACGACGCGTCGTCGCCGAGCTCTGAACCCCATAGAAATCCTTCCCCCACACCCGAACAAGCCGGGCAGGCCGCCGCCGCGATCGCCGCCGCGGTGTCCGAGGCCCGAACCGCCATCGACAGCCTCGACGCCGCTTCGGGCCTCGCCCGCCCCGACTCGCGCTGAAGCGTCCCAGGATGAGCGGCCTGCCGGCGTTCGACGCCGTCGTTGCGGACCAGGTCGAATTCCTGACCCGCCACCTCCTGAACAACTGACCGGGTTCCGGATTGAAAGGATTCTCCATGCCCAAATTCCCCCTCCACCTGGTTCCTTCCCGCAGAGCGCTGACGACCGGGCGCTTCATCGTCGCGGCCACCCACTTGTTCACCCCGCGGCTGGCCGCGCGGGTTTTCCAGCTCACGGCCAGCGGTACCCCCGCGATCCCTTATTCGCGGATGTTCGCGATCCGCAACGCTGCTCTCGGGCTTGGACTGCAACGGATGGACAGTTTCACCCGGCCCCAGCAGCAGCAGTTTCTTGGGGTGAACATCGTCATGGACTCGGTCGATGCCGCCGCTTTCCTGGCTGCGGGCCTGCGGCGCGACGTCAGCCGTACCTCGGCCATGCTGTCCGCCGCCGTGGCTCTTTCTGCGGTGGTAGCCGGTACCGCGGCCCTCATCGAGCACAAGCAAGCGGCCGCCCAAGAAACGGAGCCAACAGCGACGGCGCCATCGAACAGCGACTGGAAGTGACCGCACCGGCGTGGCACCGCAGCTGATCCACCGCACCGCCTCCATTGGCTGGAGGCCGGCGAGGACGGGTTGGCGGTCTCTGTCGAGTTCAGCATCGGGCGGATGAGGTTCTGGCGAAGACGTGGACGACGGTGCCCGGTGCCGTCGACGGTGAGGGCGGCCGGCTTCCCCCGACGGGGCAGGCCGGGTCACCGGCTGCTCGCACTGGTGGCGATTGCGGGGAGGACGGCGAGAGCGAGGATGCCGCCGGTGAGGGCGATGACGGGGCAGCCGGAGGCGGAGACGACGAGGTCGGAGCTGAAGCCCCCGGTGGCGCCGGCGATGGCGATGGAGACGTCGACGATGCCCTGGTTCTTGGCGCGGGTGGCCAGCGGCACGGCATCGGTGATCATCGCGGTGCCGGAGACGAGGCCCAGGTTCCAGCCCAACCGCGGCAGGCGCCGCGGCGGCGGTGATTCCGGCGACGAGGAGGGTGAGGCCGGAGGCTGCGGCTATCGGCGTACGGCCGTACCGGTCGACGAGCCGGCCGGTCAGTGGGGAGGGACAAGTGCGCTGGCTGCGGCGTCGCCGGGCGGCTACGGCCGCGGTTGGGTGAACAAGCCTTGCTCGGTCTCGACCAGGATTCCGCGCTCGGCGAGCCGCTTGAGTTTCAGGCGGGTGTTGTTGATGTTGTTGGGTGCGATCTCCATGTCCATCGCCTCGCACACCTGCCGCGCCCGTAGCGGCGCGTCGGCCGTGGCGAACACCGCCATGATCTGCTGGTAGGCCGGATGGTCCGGCAGTTCCGGGGCCGGCGCCGCGGGCGGCTGCGGATCGGGCAGCTCCAGCAGCGTCTTGCGGGTGATCCGGACCTCCTCGGCGGCCCGGCCGAGCTCGTCCAGCCGTGCGGTCAGCTGCGCGATCTGCTCCCTCGTCGCGTCGGCTTGCGCAGTGATCTCCCGTTCCCGCTCCTCCAACCGCACCACCACCGCCCCGAGGGTCAGCTCTCCGCCGGTCATGCGCTCCAGGCCGCAGCGGTGGCCCCGGTCAGCCGGCGCAGTATCACCGCGGTCATCGCCCCGTACACCCGCGACTCCGAACTGCGCGGCAGGTGCTCGTAGTCGCGCACCAGCCTGCGGTGCAGCATCAAGATCCCGTAGGGGCGCTCCACGATCCACCGCTTGGGGATCGGCACGAACCCGGCCTGGCCCGGGTTGCGCTCGACGATCTCCACCTCGATGCCCACCGTCTGGCCGTGCGCGACGACGGCGTTCTCGAAGCCCTGGTCGACCAGCGCCTTCTGAACGGTGTCGGTGTCGGCGGCGACCTTGTCCAGCAGCGCGATGCCGGCGGCGTTGTCGTGCACGGACGCGGCGAGCACCACCACCGCGATCACCAGGCCCAACACGTCAACGGCCAGGCCGCGCTTGCGGCCCGGTACTTTTTTTGCCGCATCACACCCCGTCGACTCCGCGGGTACCCCGGCCGCCGCGTGCACGCTCTGGGTGTCGAGCACCACCAGGCTCGGGTCCGCCTTCCGCCGGGCTTTCTCCCGCACCTGCCAGCGCAGCAGGTCGTGGATGGTCCGGTCGGTGCCGTCGTCGCGCCACTTGGTGAAGTAGTACATCACCGCGCCGCGCGGCGGCAGATCGTGCGGAAGCAGGTCCCACTGGCAGCCGGTGCGGCCCTGGTAGAGGAGCGCGTTGACGATTTCCCGCATCTCGTACCGGCCCTGATGGCCGCTGACCGAGCGATGCGCGGCCTTCCACGCGGCGATCACCGGTTCAACCAGCGCCCACTGCTCGTCGGACAGGTCGGTCTTGTAGGGCTTGCGCTCGCTCACGGTGGTCAGCCCAGCACGCCCGAGCCCACTGACCGGCTGGACTGCCGCAGCCCCACACAATCAGGTGACGACAAATCACCTACTAACTCGTATACCGCCCTCTGAGAACCTGGATATGCGGCGTGTCCGGGCAGGACGAGTAGCGGAGGACGAAGTGGACTGGGGACGATTCGCACAGCAGATGGCGTCGATGGCGCGGGATCTCCTGGCGCAGGAATCGGTCGGTGCCACGCTGGAGAGGATCACCGCGTCGGCCACCGAGCTGGTCGAGGGCTGCGACGCGGCCGGCATTCTCGTGGTGCACGACTCGAAGGTGGAGACGCTCGCCCCCACCCACCAGCTGGTCATCGACAGCGACCAACTGCAGCAGGAGCTGGGCGAAGGGCCGTGCTTCGATACCGCCAACGCCCCGCAGGGAGAGCGGGTCTTCGGCATCACCGGCCCGCAGCCGCGCTGGTCCGCCTGTGCTGCCCAGGCCCAAGCGCTCGGCGTGGGCAGCATGATGGGCTTCCTACTCTTCACCGACGACGAGAACCTCGGCGCGCTGAACCTCTACTCCCGCAAACCCGACGCGTTCACCGAGGCCAGCGAGCTGGCTGGGTGGCTGCTGGCTTCCCACGCGGCGGTCGCCTTCTCCAGCGCCCGCACCCACGCCCAGATGGGACAGGCCATCGCCACCCGCCACGTCATCGGCGAGGCCATGGGCATCCGCATGGGCCGCCGCCACCTCACCGAGGAGGAAGCGTTCGACGTGCTGCGCCGCTAGTCGCAGGACAACAACGTCAAACTCCGTGAGGTCGCCCGCCAGGTCTGCGAACAGGGTTCCCTGTCGTGAGCGGATTAGCGGCTTCTCCGGCTCGTGGGCTGAACCAGAGAAGCCTGGCCAAGCCAGCCCCATGGGAACGCCACTGAACCCGGTCTACCCACCGAGTCCCCCGCCCGACCGTCCCCCACACCCCGCGAGCAGGCCGACAAAATTGCAAACAGGCACGTATGGCGGATCCGCCCACGGCGCCGTTCCGCACGATCGTCATCTTTGTGCGGCCTCCATCACGGCTCGAAGAGCGGGTCATCGAGGATGATCTCGCCGCGCCAGACGGCGGTCAGGTCCAGCAGTTCGCAGACCTGGCCGTGGTCGTCAGGCAGCGGCCGGACGGCTTCCTGGAGTCGCAGCCCGTCACCCAGGTTCACCCCGTCTACCTGGGGGATTCGGCGGCGCGGCGGTATTGGGCGTTGATGCGCTGGGCTTCTTCGAGCTGGTCTTCGAGGATCATGATGCGGCAGGCGGCCTCGATGGGGGTCCCCTGGTCGACGAGTTCCCGCGCGCGGGCGGCGATGCGCAGCTGGTAGCGGGAGTAGCGGCGGTGTCCGCCCGCCGAGCGGAGCGGGGTGATGAGGCGGGCTTCGCCGAGGGCGCGCAGGAAGCCCTGGGTGGTGCCGAGCATCTCGGCGGCCCGGCCCATGGTGTAGGCGGGGTAATCGTCGTCATCGAGACGGCCGAACGAGTCGTCTGCTGTCATTGCACCTCTCTGTGGAACGCGTGGAGGGGCCTTGGTGCCGTATGGCACCAAGGCCCCGAAGGAACTGCTACACCATCTGCCGGCCCTGATACTGCGCCGACTCTCTGCGTCCGCATGCCCATCCGGGAGAGGACGGGGAATACGGGGATCGCGGTTGCTTGACCGGAGACCACCTCACTATCGATGTCCTGCGGTACCCGGGTTCAACGCTTCCGCCCGGGCGATCCTGATGGCGCTCGGCTCCTCCGTTCTTCCCTCTGGGATCAATCACTTACTAAACGGGGACTGCGTACTTCTGGTACTGCTCTACTACGCACTGCTGGTGATGCGAACTGCTCAGTGGCCTGCGACAGCGCCACTCTTCGGCAGCCAGCCCCGTCGCCCGTCCTGCGTCTGCTCTGGCTTGGAACCCCACTGCCAAACCTCCCGGTGCGCGCGTCCGCAGCCGACGCCTTCACCGAGGTACTGACTTCACTGCTGGGTACTGCGAACTGCACTTACGGGTACTGCCACTGCGGTACTGCTCACGGCGGCCCCTGATCACTGCGGGCCACCCGGTCCGGTCGTCAGCCCCGTCGCCTTCCTGCAACAAACCTGGCTTCGGAACTCCACCACCACACCGTCCTGCCAACTGCAACTACGTACTGCTGACCGGCAGTTCGTGTCTGCCAGGCCCTGCTGTCTCTCTGGGCTACGAGAGAAACCATAACCAGGCCACCACCCAATGTCTACTCTGGCCAACATAGATTTTCGTGTGCTCGACAGCGAAATAATCGACCTCGCACAGCGGAGGGGACAGGAGCAAGGCCGCGACCGCCGGGATGACAGGCCGCAGGCGGGGCACAAGCATCCGGCGCAGGCAGCCCTCCCCGATCTAGTCGACGGAGAGCCTGGCGGACTCCTCACAGCAGGCGCCGCGCCGGGGAGAAGGCCCCGGCACGGCCGGCGCGACATCAGACGTTGGCGTAGCCGGGGATGCTGGCCTTGATGCGCTCAAGTTCGCGTACGTCGGAGATGCCCTGAAAGTCGTAGCGGGGGGTGTAGGGGACCTCCAGGCGGCGGGCTTCCTCGTCGGTGATGTCGAGGTCAAGGGAGGCGACGGCGTCGTCGATCTGCTGAATCGTGCGTGCTCCGACGACCGGGGCTGCGACGACGGGGTTGCGGCGTAGCCAGGCGAGGGCGACCTGGGCGCGGGTGACGCCGCGGGCATCGGCGACGGCGCCGACCTCGTCGATGATCTCCCGGTCGCTGTCGGTGTTGGTATAGAGCGTGTCGGCGTAGGCGCCGTCGGTCGTGGAGCGCTCGCCGGCGTTCGCATGGTCGAAGGGGCGGGCGAGGCGGCCGCGGGCCAGGGGGCTCCAGATCATGGTGGCGATGCCCTCGTCGGCGCAGAGCGGGAGCATCTCGCGTTCCTCCTCGCGGGCGAGCAGGTTGTAGTGGTCCTGCAGGGTGACGAACCGGGCCCAGCCGTGGCGCTCCTGGAGGTGGAGGACCTTGGCGAACTGCCAGGCATGCATGGAGGACGCGCCGAGGTAGCGGGCCTTGCCGGACTTCACCACGTCATGCAGGGCCTGAAGGGTCTCCTCCAGCGGCGTCTCGTTGTCGAGACGGTGGATCATGAGGACGTCGACGTAGTCGGTGCCCAGGCGGCGCAGGCTGTGCTCGACCTCGCTCATGATCGCTTTGCGGGACAGGCCGCCGCCATTGGGGCTGCCGGGGCGCATGACGTGGCGGATCTTGGTGGTGATGACGACGTCGTCGCGGTTCGCGAAGTCCTTCAAGGCGTGGCCGAGGATCTCCTCGCTGGAGCCGTAGGAGTACAGGTTGGCGGTGTCGAAAAAGTTGATGCCCGCTTCGAGGGCGTGCTTGATCAGGGGGCGGCTGGCTTCCTCGTCGAGGGACCAGACGGGGTGGCCGCGGTCGGGCTCGCCGTAGGTCATGGCGCCGATGGCGACCGGGGAGACGTCGAGGCCGGTGCGGCCGAGCTTGATGTAACGCATGGGGGATCTCCTACAATGGGGAACGAGAACAAGCGGAGAACTCTCCGCTTAACGTTGGCGACGTTAGCGGAGAACTCTCCGCTTCGCAATCGGACGATCGCCCGCATCCCAGGAGGACCCATGCCAGCCGCGCCGCAGCGCTCCGACGCGCTGAAGAACCGGGAGGCGATCCTCCAGGTCGCCCACGACGTGCTCGCCGAGTCCGCGGACGCCTCACTCAACTCGATCGCCAAGCGCGCGGGCGTCGGCCCTGGCACGCTCTACCGGCACTTCCCCACCCGCGAGGCGCTGATCCTGGAGGTCTACCGGCGCGACGTGGACCGCCTCGTCGGCTCCGTGCCGGACGTCCTCGCCGCCCATCCCCCGCTGGACGCCCTGCGGCACTGGTTCACCACCCTCGCCGCCTACGTACGCCTCAAGCACGGACTCGGCGACGCACTGAACACCGCCGCCGCACAGGAGGTCGTCAGCGCGACGTCCGCTTCCGTCACCGCCGCCGTCGGCCGACTCCTCGACGCGTGCGAACGCGCCGGCGAGGTACGCCCCGGGCTCGACCCCACCGACGTCATCATGCTCATGAGCTGCCTGTGGCGCACCCCCGACAACCCCGACGGCGCCGCCCAGGCCAACCGCCTGCTGGAACTGGCGATCGACGGCTTCCGGCCGTAGGGCGTCCCTGCGCTGCCGCTGCCGAGCTGCTTGACAGGCCCTGATTCCACAGAATGCGCATGTGGCACGCCATGTGGCTGCAGCGCATCGACACCAAGATCGCCGCCCTTCAAGAGCAGGAAGCGCAACAGGAACAGGGCCAGAAGAACCGGCCCCAGGAGCCGGACTGGATCGTCGAACTCGGCATCCGCAACGGACGCGCGCCCATCGAAGTCCACGTGGGCGGCTGCTACGCAGCAGGCAGACGACGGCGCCCCGTCCCGCGCGACGAAGCACGCCGGCTCCTCAGCTCGGGCGTGCGCGCCTGTACGTGCTGCAAGCCCGACGCCCAGCTCCGCATCCTCGACTGACCACGCGGTCGCATCGGGTGGACGGTGAACGTCAACGCCACGATCTGTCGGACTCACCAGCACGGCGCCGGGCGCGCCGGGACGGCCATGCCCAGAAGAGACCGCCTTTAGCCCAGGGCATCCCGCGAGCCGCGATGAGTCCTGCGGCGTCCGGCGGTCGTACGGTCGAACCGGGCACCGAGGAGGGGGTGATGACGAGGCCGTCAGCGTGACCCGATCCGGCGAGCTCCGGAGGGACCAGTGCGGTGCGACGACTGGTGCCGGGTCCTAGGCTGCGACCATGACCGAGATCAGGACCCCGACGCCCGGCGGCGCCTTCGAGCTACTGCTGGCCGGTAACCAGCGCTTCGTCGCCGGTGCCCCCGCGCACCCCAACCAGGACGCCACCCGCCGCGCCGAGATCGCCCCGTCCCAGCAGCCCTTCGCCGTGCTGTTCGGATGCTCCGACTCCCGGCTGGCCGCCGAGATCATCTTCGACCGCGGCCTGGGCGACCTGTTCGTGGTGCGCACCGCAGGCCACGTCATGGGCCCGGAGGTGCTGGGCAGCATCGAGTACGGCGTGGATGTCCTGGGCTGCCCGCTGGTCGTGGTCCTCGGCCACGACTCGTGCGGCGCGGTAGGCGCAGCGTGCGCCGCCCTGGAGAGCGGCATGACACCGGGCGGATACATCCGGGACGTCGTCGAGCGCGTGACCCCCAGCGTGCTGGCAGCACGGGCCGCCGGACAGGCTGAGCCCGAGGAGATCCTCGCCGAACACGTAAGGCACACCGTCGACCTGCTGCTGGACCGCTCCCGGGTACTCGCAAAGAAGGTCGCCGCCGGCCAGGCCGCCGTGGTGGGCCTGTGCTACCGCCTGGCCGACGGCAGTGCACAGCTCGTCGCCTCTCGCGGCCTCGACGCGGCGGTCCCCGCCGCGTCCTGAGCGCCCCGGGCGTGCTGCTCGGCATGATGTGCCGTGGCCGGAGGACCCCCGTATACGTGGACGCGAAACCCATCGGGTTCACCGCGCGAACCTCCATGGAAGGGCCTCCGATGGCTCACGGAGCCGACCACGCGCCCAGCACCGTCCCCCGCGCCGACCTGGCGCGGGCCGCGGGCTTCGAGGTGTGCCGGGATGGGGGCGGTTGTCACCGATGAGGTGCGGCACGAGCTGTGCCTGGTCTGCCAGACCGGTGGACGCTCAGCCGAATCCGCCGCCAATCCGCCCGGCCCCCGTCTCCGGGAGCAGTAAGGGCACAGCGTCGGTGCTGGTCACATGGTGGGCCGGGGCCCGCGCGGCGGATCCCGTTGGCGATCGCAAGTCCCAGGGCGACGTCGCGGAGCTGATCACCCGTCGCCTCTCCACGCTCGCCCACAGCGGCCTCCCGGCCGTCGATGAGCCCACCGTGCGCGCAGTTGTCCGCCAGGCCGTCCGCCCCGCACCCGTGGCCGCCGATCTGCCGGCGGATCCCGCGCTCACCGAGCTGCGTCGCGTCGTCGACGACTTCGCCACCACCTACGCGATCAGCGAGTTGATGCTCGAGGTCGCTCCGGCCTACCTGTCAGACACCGACGCCGCCGACCTCTTGGCGCCACTGTGCGAGGCGATCGGCGAGAACCTCGAGCACGGCCTCGCCGCAGGCCGCTACGCCCTGTCCGGAAACCGCTGTAGCCTGCACGGCGCCGTCCTGTGACCGCTACTGGGGCTCAGGACTCTGCGATGACCTCATCCGCCTGCATGCCCTTCTGCCCCTGCACCGCAACGAAGGTCACCTTTTGGCCTTCTCGAAGGCTCTTGAAGCCGCTGCCTTGGATCGCCCTGAAGTGCACGAAGAGGTCCGGGCCACTTTCGGGGGTGATGAAGCCGAACCCCTTCTCTTCGTTGAACCACTTCACCGTGCCGGACTGGCGCTCAGACATAACAGCTCCCTTGAATCACGTGCTCCGATCGGGCGCACAGGACGCCCGCCTGGCTGATCAACCCCGCTGGGGGAATGAAGGTCAGGAAACCGAGGCATCTTGTCTCAGGAGGGACTGCGGCGACGGCCTGGCGCTGCTCCTGGTCCTGCTGCTCGTGGTCCTGGTAGTGGCCGCTGGCTGGGACGAGTCCGGCTTCGAAGAGATCCGGAGCGGGAAGGGGTGACCGGAGAGCAGCCGTACGCGATCCGCCTATCGCTGCCCGCCGCGAAGGTGCTCGCGGCACTGCCCGAGCATGCGGAGCAGATGATCTGGGACGTCCTGGACGCCGCGGTGCGTACGAGGCGCACGGTGGCCGGATGCGGATCCTCCTGTCTACCGGTCCTGCTTGATCGGCAGAACGAAGGGAAGAAGCGCAAGGTGGATTTCTCGTGCGAGATCGTCGTTAGCTCGAATCACGAAGTCGTAGCGCCCCTCCGAGGGGCGGGCATCGAGCGTCCGCTTGTAGTTCGGGTGTTCTTCAACCCTCTGGATTGCCTTCTGGGTCGCGTTTGTCGCATGAGCAGACGGTGGCCGCAGTCCAGGCGGCCTACGGGCTGCGGCTGGCCGTTCCGGAGGCGTGGCCGGATGCCCCGGCCGCGGACTCACGCCCCGGCCCGCAGGACCTACCCGACGACGACCTCGAGGGCGGCCGGACGGACCGGTTGCTGTTCCACGTGATCGCAACGCTAATGCCTGGGGCCCGGGCAGTGCTGCGCCGAATCACCGACCTGGGCGGCGCCGCCTCCTACGACGACATCCAGCAGCACTTCGCCGATCACCCGACGACCCCGATCGCGCCGTCACGGATCAACGGGACGCTGACCAGCGTCAAGGCGGTGCAGCGCCGCGTCGGCCCGGATGGCGCGGATCCCCTGTTCCAGCGGGGCGAGCGAGCACGGCGCTACCGCATCGACGACGCGCTTGTCGCCGGGCTCAGGCGAGGCTTCGCCCTCGCGGATGCCCGCCCCGACCTGCTGCGCGGCGAACCGGCCGGACCGGCCACCCGATCCGGGCACACGGTTTCTGTCGAAACGGCAATCCAAAAGAGCGCCGCTTACGTAATCAAAATGCGGCGGCTTGAGGGTTTGCAGCTCCCACTCCCTGTGGAGGTCGGGGTGAAAGTTGTCGTTGATCTTTCCCCATGCGAGGGGTGGGCGCAGCGCGCGTTCCTGGCTCCGGAGGCGTTCCGGATGCACGGTGAGAAAGCGCTCATGTACGACCCGGACCCCGACGACGCCCGGCGCGACCAGGTGCTACGTGCCGCGGCGGCCTGCCCGTTCCAGGCGATCCTGGTCGACCGGCTGGATGCGTGGCACGCACCGGTGGAGGCGTCGCCGTGATGACCAGTGCCGACGACCTGCGTGCGTTCAAGCGCGATGGCCGCATCGTGATCGTCGGGGCGTCGCTGGCGGGGCTGCGGGCCGCGGAGGCTCTGCGAGACGAGGGTTTCACCGGATCGTTGACCATGATCGGTGACGAGTTGGGCGAGCCCTACGACCGGCCTCCGCTGTCCAAGCAGGTACTGACCGGGTGGGTGCCGGCGGACGGCACCACTTTGCCCCGCCGTCGTGGCATCGATGCGCAGTGGCTGCTGGGCGTGCCCGCCAGCGGGCTGGACCTCGCGACGAACCACGTACATCTCGCCGACGGACGCGAGGTTCCCTTCGACCGGGTGCTGATCTCCACCGGGGTACGGGCCCGGCCGTGGTTCGTCGAGTCCGAGGCGGCCCTGGACGGCGTGTTCGTCGTACGTACGCGTGAGCATGCCGAGAGCCTGCAGCGAGCCCTCGCCGCCGGACCCTCCCGGGTACTGGTGATCGGTGCGGGATTCACCGGCTCCGAGATCGCCTCCGTCTGCCGCGAGCGGGACATCCCGGTGACCGTCGCCGAACTCGCACCGGCCCCGCTGGTCGGCGCACTCGGCGCCATGGTCGGCGAGGTGGCGTCGGACATGCAGCGCGCCCACGGCGTCGACCTGCGCTGCGGGGTCAAAGTCACCCGGCTGGAAGGCGACGCCCAGGGGCACTTCCGCCGCGCCCACTTCTCCGGCGGCAGCACTATCGACGCCGATGTGGCGGTGGTGGCGCTCGGGAGCATCCGCAACACCGAGTGGCTGCGGGAGTCGGGACTGGCGGCGGGCGTGTGGGGAATCACCTGTGACACGGGTTGCCGCGCCCTCGACATCCATGGCCGCGTCGCCGACGACGTCTTCGCCGCGGGAGACGTGGCACGTTGCCCGAACCCCATCTACGAATACCGGCTCATCGCACTGGAGCATTGGGCCAACGCCGTGGAGCAGGCAGAGGTCGCGGCACACAACATGGTCAGCGCCCAGGCGGACCGCTGGCCGCACCTGTCCATCCCGCTGTTCTGGTCGATCCAGTTCGGCGTCAACATCAAGTCCGTCGGCGTGCCGACCTTCGCCGACGAGGTGGTCGTCACCCAGGGATCGCTGGACGACCACCGTTTCGTCACCGTATATGGCTATCGGGGCCGCGTCACGGCCGCCGTGAGCTTCAACAACGGCAAGTGGCTGGACCACTACCGACGGTTGATCGAGACGGCAGCACCTTTCCCGCCCCCCTGTCCCACGCCGGACCAGCCGGCCGACATGAAACCGGTGCCTGTCGACTTCCCCGGCCCCGCCCTGCTCGCGCAGGGCGCCACCGTGGTCGTCACAGGCCATGACCCGGGTGAGCGCCGCGTCACGGCTGTGCACCGGCATCGGCAGGAGGAAGGCAGGACGACTGCGACCGGGACGCTGCAACGGATCTTCGACTACTCCGCCCGGGCCGACCCCTACCCGTTGTATGCCGAGTTGCGCAGGACGCCGGTGGCTCGGCAGGAGGACGGCAGCTACGTCATCAGCGCCTATCGCGAGATCACGGACATACTGAATGACCCGCATCTGAGTTCCGACGTGCGCAATCTGTCGCGTCCGATGCCCTCGGTCGAGGGATGGGCCGCGTCGTCGTTCATCCACATGGACTCGCCCGAGCACGATCGCCTGCGGCGTATGGCGACGCGTCACTTCGGCCCCCCGCACGCCCCTGGGCTGGTGACCGGACTTGAAGGCTTCCTGACCGCCACCGTCCGCAGCCTGATCGACGTTTTGGCGGGCAAAGAGCAGATCGACGTCGTCGATGACTTCGCCTTCCCGTTCCCCGTAACCGTGATCTGTCACTTGCTCGGCGTGCCACGCGAGAACGAGCCGAGGTTCCACCTCTGGGTGAACGACATCATGAACTCGATCGACTACGACCCCAAGACCGACCCGAAGGAGAAACTGGACAACGGCGTACAGGCCCGCAAAGATCTGCGCCAGTGCCTCGGCGAGCTGGTGGAACAGCGCCACGGCCGGCCGGGAGACGACTTGCTGTCACGGCTGGCCAACGACGACGATGGGCCTGACGGTCGGATGGCCGACGCCGACATCGTCGCCACCGCCAAACTGCTCCTCATCGCCGGCCATGAGACCATCGTCAACCTCATCACCAACGGCATGCTGACGCTGCTGCGCCACCCGCAGGTGCTGCAACGACTGCGCGACGAACCGGACCTCGTCGTGCCGCTGGTCGAGGAACTGCTGCGCTACGAGCCCCCCGTGCAGATCATTCCCTGGCGGGCGGCGTACAGCGACATCACCGTCGCCGACACCGTCATCCCCAAGGGCTCGCAGATCATGCTCATGCTTGCCTCAGGCAGCCGCGATCCGAAGCGCTTCCACGATCCGGACCGATTCGACCCGGATCGGCGTGACAACCAGCACCTGGGGTTCGGCAGCGGCATCCACCTGTGCTTCGGTGGCCCGCTGGCCCGGCGGGAAACCCAGATCGCGCTGACCGAGTTGGTACGCCGGCTCGACCGACCCAGGCTGGTCGCCGACCCGCCGCCGTACCGGCCCAGCCCCGTTCTTCGGGGTCCGATCCATCTGGACATCGAGCAGGGTGACGGTTGACGCGGCAACCGAGGGCAGTTGGAAGGTCACGCCGCGGCCGATGGGACGGCTCTGCATTCGACAGCAACCCGCTACCCTCCTCAGCTCCCATCCCGTCCACCGTCGACCCACACACTGCGGAGCGGTCGTGGTTCATGGCGTCCAGGTGGAGCGCGCCACTGTGCCTACGACGACCTCGCGGGCCTGGCGGCGCTGCTCGGCGCCACCCCCAGCGTCGTCGAGCACGGCCTGTTCCCTCCGACGCTGGTCGCCGACGTATTCGTCGCCCGCGACGACTCGGTCGAGCACCACAATCATGCCAAGTCCCGAGCCTGAGAGGTTGTTGTCTTTCCGGGCTTGAGGACTGCGTTCTCGCTGGTCAGGCATAGGGTCGGCGGTCTCGTGGCAGTGGTGACGTGTCGTGTCGTTGCTTTGGTGGAGGTCGAGGATGCCGTCGGTCGTGGGACTGCTGGAACAGCGTGAGCTCACCGCTCGCCGTTGTGTCGACGATCTGCGGGAGGAGGTCGACCGCCTCCAGGCGGAGCTGGCCGTGGCTGAGCGGGAGTGGAACGAGTGGGTCATCGCCCGCTCACGCGTTGGCGAGGTACTGGCCCCGGGCAACGACGCCGTCGTCGGCCCCGCTGCCTCCGAGGGTCTGCCGGCTCCCGGTGTGCAACCGGCGCGGCCCGAACCGGCGGAGGCGGCGAAGCCGAAAACAGTGGTGCCGGTGTGGCGCGCGGGGCTGGCCTGGTCGGCGCTGTCGGTGGACTACCAGCGCATCCCGCAGGCCCTCAGCGACCGTAACCGACTCGGTCAAGGAGCGTTGACATGCCAGGAGATGGCCGCCTGCTTCGGCCTGGACCCCGTACCGGGAAAGGTGGAGGCACTGCGATCGAAGGCCAAGCGGCTGACGGCGCGCGGCTGGCTGATCGAGCCGGCACCTGGCCGATTCACGCTCGCGAAGGACGTGGCCGGGCAACGCGGCGGGTCATGAGCATCGTCATCGACCAGTAGACCATCGCCTCCGCGCTGGCGATGAAACGCTCGATGTCGCGCACGAGACGGCGACTTCGCATCAAGTGGGCGAAGAACCGCTCGACGATCCACCGCTTGGGCAGCACGACGAAGCCGCGCATGTCGTCGCTGCGTTTGACGATGGCGAGGACCAGGGTGAGGGCCGCGAGGCAGTACTCGACGAGGCTGCCGGTGTATCCGCCGTCGGCCCAGACCAGGGCCAGCAGGTGGTGCGCGGCAGTGACCTGGGTGAGCAGGACCTGGGCCGCGGCGCGGTCGCCCACATCCGCTGCGGTGACCATCACCGCGAGCAGCAGGCCAAGGGTGTCGACCACGACGTGCCGCTTGCGCCCGTTGATCAGCTTGCCGCCGTCGAAGCCGCGGCTGTCAGAGCCGACGACCGCGTCCGCTTTGACCGACTGCGAGTCGATCACGCCCGCGCCCGGCTCCGAGTCCCGCCCGGCCCGCTCGCGGACCAGGCGGCGGAGCCGGTCGTGGAACTCGCGGACCAGATCGTGGTTGCGCCAGCGCCGGAAGAACGCGTAGACCCGGTCCCACGGTGGGAAGTCGGCAGGCATGGCCCGCCACTTCGTGCCGTTGTCGACCAGGTAGCGGATCGCGTCCAGCATCCAATGCCACGTAGTTAAGGGCGAGTTGGCGGTGTCAAGCCATCAGGGAATGTGATCTTGTAGGTGCTCGGCGCCGTACGAATGAGCCGTCCGTTTC
>LRTP01000230.1 GCA_001550305.1 Streptomyces diastatochromogenes | reverse complement strand
GCGGCCGCCGATGGCCCGGCGGGTCCAGGTCGCGGATGAGACGGGCCGGGTCCTGGAGGACGTCCTGGTCCGGCTCGCCGGGCCGCGGACCCGCGCCCGTCGCGGGCCATGAGGCGATTTTGCACCATAGCGGCGGGGGAAACCGAAGTCCCGCTCAAGGGGGCCGCATAGGCGACGTAGAAGGTGACGTTGGGCATGTCCATGGAGGGACCGGCAAGCCCAGGCATGAAGAGCTTGGCTGCGATCTCGGGCACTGGGACGCCGCTGGTGCGCAGGGTGCGGGCGTAGTGGGCCATGTCGTCGCCGAAGACCTTGGGCCGTCCGCCGTGGCGCCCCCGGTCGCGGGCGGACGCCTGTCCTTCGAGGGACTTCTCACGGATGTACTTGCGTTCGGGGCGCCCGGCGGGGTCTCCTCTGAATCGAAGGCCCGTCACCCTAAACTCCTCGGATGACGGACCTTCGCCGCGCTGCATGCCTTAGTCCATGCGGCCGATGGTGTGCAGCTCACCATTCCCGAGGTTACGTCCGGCGCGTTGCATAGTCGCAGCCATGCGATGCGTTTACTGAAGGTTGCAGGAGATACGGGTTTCCACGCCGATGCATACGTCGACGCCGTCGCCGCCGTTGTCGGTGCCGCTGCCGCTGCCGCCGTTGAGGGTGTCAGCCCCCGTCTCTCCGAACAGTTGGTCGTTGCCGCCCTGGCCGAAGATCAGATCGATGCCGTCGTTGCCGTGGATGGTGTCGTCGCCGTCGTCGGGGTTCAGCCCGCAGATGGTCGCGGTCGCGTCGGCTGCGAGGGTGCCGGTGCCGCCGCAGATCGTGTCGTCCAGGTCGGTGCCGGCGGTCAGGCCGGCACCGGTGATGGTGTCGCCGAAGCCGCCACCAGCGATGCTGTCGGCTCCGGGCCCACCGTGGATGACCTGCCGGTGTCCCCGGATGTTGGTGCCGTCGTACCTGGCCCGCCCTGGTTCGCAGTACACCAACAGGTCATCGACGTCGCCGTTGCCGCCGTCGTCGCCGCAGATGCGGTCGTTGCCGTTGCCGCCGGCCAGCGTGGCACCATCCTCAGGGCCGAGGCCATCCCTGGAGCGCGGTGATGCTCCGCCGATGATGATGTCGTTGCCGTCACCGCCGTTGATGTGTGAGGTCGCACTGCCGCCTCCGCCCGTGAGCCCGTGAGCTCGCAGGGCTTCGGCGTAGTCGCCGGGCGTCCGGTTCATGACGGTCCGCCAGGTTGGTCGGCCAGGGAGAGCGGAACAGGCACGGATTCCAAGATCATGGAGTTCTCGACGCCCCGTGACCTGCCTGGAAGACCGTGCCTGCCGAAGCATCATCGCTGATCCCGCCTGCCCTTGACCAACTCCGCGAGCATCCAGAGGCCGCGCCGGAAGAAGTGCCCGGACTGCTGGACCGCCTCGCCCAGGTTCCCGATCCACGTGATCCCCGTGGAGTGCGCCACGCTCTCGTCGGCGTCCTTGCCCTGGCCGCCTGCGCGGTGCTGGCGGGGGCAACGTCACTGCTGGCGGTCGGCGAATGGATCACCGACGCTCCGCCCCACGTGCTGGAACACGTCGGCGTGCGATTCGACCCCCTGTTCCCCAAACGGTGCCTGCCTGCGGAAACGACGGTCCGACGACTACTGGCCCGGATCGACGGCGACGCATTGGACCTGGCGGTCGGCCGCTGGCTCGCCGACCGCCGCCACCGAACCCGGGGCCGGCTGCGCGGCCTGGCGGTCGACGGCAAGAGCCTTCGCGGCGCGGCCAGGGCCAACGGCCGCAGGATCCACCTGCTCGCAGCCCTGGACCACACACCGGCCTGGTCCTGGCCCAGCTGGACGTGCAGGAAAAGACGAACGAAATCACCTGCTTCCAGCCATTGCTGGAGACCATGGCCGACCTGGCCGGGGTGGTCGTCACCAGCGACGCCATGCACACCCAACGCGAGCACGCCGACTATCTCCTCGGCCGCGAAGCCCACTACATCCTGATCGTCAAGGGCAACCAGAAGAAGCTCCGCAAGCAGCTCAGATCCCTTCCGTGGAATGATCCCGCTGCAGGGCCGCGTGAAGGGCACCGGCCACGGACGCTCGGAGATCCGACGGATCAAGGTGGCCACGGTCAACAGCCTGCTCTCCCCCGGAGCCCGGCAGACCGTCCAGATCAAACGCCGCCGCACCGACCGCAAGACCGGCAAGACCGGCAAGACCACCATCAAGACCGTCTACGCCGTCACCAGCCTCACCGCTGAGCAAGCCATCCCCGCCCAGCTGGCAACCCTGATCCGTGATCACTGGCAGATCGAAGCCCTGCACCACGTCAGAGACACCACATTCGCCGAAGACGCCTCACAGCTACGAACCGGCAACGCGCCCCGGGCGATGGCCACCTGACGCAACCTCGCCATCGGCGCCCTACGGCTGGCCGGCGCGACCAGCATCGCCGCGGCGCTGCGACACAACGCCCGCAACACGGACCGCCCGCTCGCCCTGCTCGGGCTCAAGTGATCACGAAACGGACGCCCGTCAACTACGCCGAAGCCCTTCGCCGAAGCCCTGGCTGAGCACCGATTCCGGTCAGCGCCCGGACTTCCATCTCCGCGTGCTTGTTCGGATCTGCGGGGCGCCTGCTGAACACGGTGCCGAGGTATCCGCATACGAACGAGAGCGGAATCGACACGATGCCGGGATTCGTGAGCGGGAAGCAGTGGAAATCGACGCTCGTGATGATCGACGTGGGAGTACCCGAGACCGCTGGTGAGAAGATGATGAGCACAAGGCAGGACACCAGACCGCCGTAAATGCTCCACAGCGTCCCTGAGGTGTTGAAGCGTTTCCAGTACAGCGTGTAGAGCATCGTCGGCAGGTTGGCGGACGCGGCGAGCGCCAGGGCCAGCGACACGAGGAAGGCGATGTTCTGTCCGTCGGCCACGATGCCGCCGACGATGGCCAGGAAACCGATCACGATCGCTGTCAGGCGGGCGACCCGTATCTCGGACTGGGGATCGGCCTTACCGCGCCGTATCACGTTGGCGTAGACGTCATGGGCGAACGAAGCCGAAGCGGCCAGGGTCAGACCGGCCACTACCGCCAGGATCGTCGCGAAGGCCACCGCCGAGACGATTCCCAGCAGCACAACTCCGCCGATACGGAAGGCGAGCAGAGGCGCTGCGGAGTTCTCCCCGCCCGGGGCGTGAACAATCGCGTCGGAACCGACCAGGGCGGTGGCACCGTAACCGACGACCAGGATTCCCAGGTAGAACGTGAACATCGACCAGGAGCACCACACCACCGACCGGCGCGCCTCCTTGGCATTGGGCACGGTATAGAAGCGCATCAGCACGTGCGGCAGGCTGGAGATGCCGAGGACCAGCGACAGGGCCAGCGAGACGAAGTCGAGTTGGCTCGTCGCGTTCTGGCCGTACGAGCTGCCCGGCTCGAGCAGTCGCTCGCCCAACGGGCTGTTCTGCGTGGCCTGGTGAAGGAGCGCCGAGAAGCTGAAGCCGAACTTGCCGATGATGAACACGCTGATGAGGGTCACGCAGACCAGGAGCAGGCCGGCTTTGATGATCTGCACCCAGGTCGTGCCCTTCATCCCGCCCACCAGCACATAAAGGAGCATGACGACGCCCACGCCGGTGATGAGGAGCGCCTGCCCGCCCCTGGTGTGCACGCCCAGCAGCAAGGCGATCAGCCCACCGGCGCCGGCCATCTGGGCGAGCATGTAGAAGAACGTGATCACCAGGGTGGCGTTGGCCGCCGCGGCCCGCACCGGGCGCTGTTTCATACGGAAGGCCATCACGTCACCCACGGTGAATCGGCCGGTGTTGCGCAGTCTCTCACCGATGAGCAGGAGGGCGACCAGCCAGGCGACCAGCCATCCGACGGAGTAGAGGAATCCGTCGTAACCATGGACGGCGATCGCCCCGGAAATTCCCAGGAAGGAAGCCGCGGAGAGGAAGTCGCCGGACATCGCGATGCCGTTCTGCACACCGGTGAAGGCGCTGCCCGCGGCATAGTAGTCGGATGCCGTCTGGTTTCTGTTGGTGACCTTGTAGACGATGAGCAGAGTGATGACGATAAATATAAGGAACACGCTCAGATTGAGCGTGGGGCTACCGGCCGCGCCGGCGGCGATCTGCCATGTCATTCCTTGTCAACTCCCGCCAGTTCGTGGATCCTGTCCACTTCCGGATCAAGCTTCTTCCGGGCGAAACGCCGATACGCCAGGACGATCGCGATCGTGGACGCGAACTGCATCAGACCGAGGATGGTGCCCGTGTTGATTTCGCCTGCCACCTGATGGCTCATGAACCCGTGGGCGTAGGCGGAAAGTAGAGCGAACATCATGTACCAGAAGAAGAAGAGCGCGCTCATCGGGAAAACAAACAACCGAAGCCGTCTGCGCAGCCGAGCGAACTCCTGACTCTGCTGAATCGCACGGTAGTCGGGCTCGCCTTCGCCACGCGGGTCGATGAACTCCCGTCCGGCAGGCCGCTCGGACACTTCGAAGGCGGGCGACCCCACCGGTCTGGTCACGTTCCTCATTCCTGGGCATTCGGGCAGGAGGGCGCTCGGGTGCTGCCCGGCGAGAGATTGTCGAAGGAGCGAGCCGTAGCCCCTGAGCGGTGGAGTGTAGTGAGATGCCGCGCGCCGTCAAACAACGCCCCGGCCCACGCGGTGAGTACCGAAACGCGCAGGGGCGTCTTGACGTTTGTGTGAGAGCCGTGTACCACTCGACATCCTGGACGGTTGCGAGTTAACGGTGACTTAACCTTCCGATTCCCCGGTGTTTGCCGAGCCGAACCGTGGGCGTACGGCATCGGTGACCGGGCCGCCGAATGTGGAGAACGTGTGAGTTAAAGACTTGCCTCATGGGTGCCGGAGGTGGGGTCGTGTTGTTGGCGTTCGATCGACTGTCCTAAACTCCCCTGAGCTCCACAGCACTTGACAGGTAGCCACATGGCTGCGGCGATCGGATCGCATCCGAGAACTGGGAGGTGGAACAATCAATGGGTTTCCTTGGGCACATCCGCGATGTCGCCGGGTCTGTTGGGAGCCCTTGGTTGAACCCTTCCTTAGCTTGTGAAATGCGCTTCTCCACCGGCCGGGGCGTATGCCCGCTCCTGGGTTCGCGCACCGCGGCGTGACCGCAGGCAGTTGCGCCATCCCTCCGGCACCACCCTGTGCTGCCGGGCGTCCCCATCCTGCTCAGGTGAAACCCCGGGAGAAAACAGCATCGTGATAGGTCCCTGCGAGCAAGCTGTTCCGAGTACGGAGCTCATATCGTGACCGCGGCCAGGCATGCGGCCGCGCGTCCAGTACAGCCATCCTGGTGGGCCCCGCTCGTGCAGTGGCGGAACTGGCGGCTACTGGTGAAGCTGGCGGCGGTGCTGGTCGTGCCCGCCCTGCTCGCCGTCGGCCTGGGCGTCGTGCAGATCCATGGCGACGTCACACGCGCCAACTTCTATGCGGACATGCAACGCCTGGTGAAGATGCGTGGTGAGCTGCGGACTTTACTGGAAGCTCTGCAGATGGAACGCACGATGTCCGTCGAACGGCTGAGTGGGGACGCTGCCGTTGATCCCTCCGATCTACGACAGCAGAAGCGTGGCGTCGACAGTGCCCAGGCCGCCGTCACCAGCACCAGGAAGCAGGAAGTCTCCCTTGCGGGCGTTGCGGCGAATCGCTATCGGGACGCCGTCGGCCTCCTGGCCCACCTGCCTGCCCTGCGCGCACAGGTTGTGTCCGGCAACATCGGTTCCTGGACCGCGCTCAATGACTACGGCACGATCATCACGGGGCTGCTCACTCTGGACCAAGCACTCGTCAGCAGATTCGCCACCCCCCAACTCACCAGGGCGGCGACCGCGTTGTACGACCTGGAGGCGGTCGAGGAGCAGATCCACCTCGAGCACGCGATTCTGCTGCAGGCAGCCGACCGGGGCCGTCCGATGACTCCGACGCTCATCAAGGCGCTGCAAGAGGCCGACATACGCCTGCGGGACAGGCTCGGTGACTTCCGGGCCGTGGCCACCCCCGCGGAGCTGAGCGATTACCAGCGGACGGTCACCGGCCCGGCCGTCAGCCGGCGTGCGCACGTGGTGAGCGCCATGCTGGCTGGGCCCCCCGCGTCGGGCGCACAGCAGAACGCCACAAGATCGCTGCCTGTCTCGGTCGACAGCTGGAACCGCGAGTCGGAGACCACCGGAACGCTCGTCGACAAGGCGGCAGACGGCTTCCTCCACACATTGCGCACAACGTCGGCCAAGCTGCAGGACCAGACGAGCAACCAAGCAGGCGTGGCGTCCGTCATCCTCTTCGCAGTGCTGCTGCTCGCCCTTGCCATCGGTCTCGCGATCGGCCGGCATCTGCTGTGGTCGCTGACCGTCCTGCGCTCGACGGCACTCGATGTGGCGGAGCACCGGCTGCCCGCCACAGTCGTGAGCATGCGCGAGGGGCGGAAGGCGTTCGCCATGGTCGACGTCGTACCGGTCCACACCACAGAGGAGTTCGGTCAGCTCGCCAGGGCGTTCGACACGGTGCACTCTCAGGCCGTACGCCTGGCAGCGGAGCAGGCCGCGCTGCGCGGTGACCTCAGGAACACCCTGGTCAACCTCTCCCGGCGCAGTCAGAGCCTGGTGGACCGTCTGCTGCTGCTGATGGAACAGCTCGAGCGGCACGAGGAGGACCCGGAGCAACTGGCCAGCCTCTTCACGCTCGATCACCTGGCGACGCGTATGCGGCGCAACAACGAGAACATGATGGTCCTGTGCGGCAGCACTCTGGTGCGCTCTTCCCACAGTGCGGCGCTGGACACCGTGCTGAGGGGTGCTGTCTCCGAGATCGAGCACTACCAGCGCGTGCTCGTTCAGCCCAGCCGTCCCGTCGAGGTGATCGGGTACGCAGCCGGTGACCTGGGGCGGCTTGTCGCCGAACTGCTCGACAACGCCACCGCGTTCTCCCCGCCGCACACCAAGGTGCTCATGGGCGGTACCCGGCAGCCCGACGGCTCGCTACTGATCGAGATCCAGGATGAGGGAATCGGGATGAGCGAGAGCGACCTGGCCAGGGCCAACCGGCACGTGGCGACGGACGCCGCCACAGATGCGCCCGCGTCCCGGCAGCTGGGCCTGTTCGTGGTCGGTCGCTTGGCCGGTCGGCACGGCATCGCCGTCAACCTGAGCTCGCAGCCTGGCGTCAGGGGACTGCGGGCCCGTGTTCTGGTACCGGCCAAGCTGGTCACGGCGCAGGCGCCGGCCCACACAGACCAGCCGGGCACCATGGCCGAACGCCTTGCTGTCACGCTTCCAACACGGACGCGCGGCGGCCGGACGGACGGCGGTAACGCGGCATCGCGCCCGCCGCAGCGGCCGTTCGCCGTCGCCGCCGTTACGACAAGGCCCGACCCGGCCGACAAGGACGCGCCTCGGAAGCCCACCGGCCCGTCGTGGTTCCCCCTTGCCGCATCGGCATCGGCAACGGCAGCCCCCAGCGCCGGGAACAGCGTGGACACACCGGTGCCGCGCGCCGCGACAGAGGAGCCCGCACCTGTCCCGTCGTCCTCGACCGAGGCGCCCGACGCCCCGGAGCCGACAGGCCGCCCGGCGCCCGCGCCTGCTGTCCGACGCCCAGCCGGGCGCAGTGCGCAGGAGCCTGACCAGTCGGCCGACCTCACACAGGCCGGGTTACCCAAAAGGGTTCCGCGTACGCGATCCGCTCCGGCCCGGGCTGAGCGGTCCGCCACCGGGGACGGGGCAGCTGCGAGCCCGAACGCCAACCGCGCCCACAGCTTCCTCAGTAGCTACCAGTCGGGCATCCGTCGGGCGCAGCCCGATCAGACGCACAATCCATCGGCGACGGGCAGGAAGAACCCATGACATCACCCCACTCCCCGGAGGTGAGCCAGTTCGGATGGCTGGTCACCAACTTCACGGAGCGAGTTCCCCATGTGGCGCACGCCGTGGTGATCTCGGCCGACGGACTGCTGCTCACCGCGTCGGACCAGCTGGCAGACGATCGTGCCGAGCAGCTCTCCACCATCGCGGCGGGTGCCATCAGCCTGATCCAGGCTGCCGCCCGCTGTATGGACACCGGGAACGTGCTGCGCACGGTGATCCAGATGGAGCACGGCAACATGCTGATGATGTCGATCCGAGACGGCTCGTGTCTGATTGCCCTGGCGGCTCCGGACTGCGAAATCGGCCAGATCGCCTATGAGATGGCCGTCCTCGTCGACCAGGTCGGCGAGATGCTGACTCCGGAACTCCGTACCGAGTTGCAGCGATTCCAGCAGACTGCGGCCCGATAACCCGGACTAGGAGAACATGAGCACCGGTGAAGGCCCGTCCGGCCCTCGAAGAGATCAGGAAGCGGAGGACGAACAGACCTTCGCCGACGTGCTCAACGCGTTCAGTTTCGGCAACGGACGACGGAGGAGGAAGACCCCCGGCACTCGTGGCACGCCGCAGGACACGGCGTATGACGAGAGCAACGAAGCCTCGCCGCCGCCTGCCGCCGAGTCGTACGGGCCGGGTTCCCAGATGGACAACCAGCCGGCCGCCTGGGAAGCCGGGAACGTGGAGCCAGGAGCACCGGCCGCATTCGTCCGCGCCTACGTATGGACGGGCGGCCGGACCAGGTCACACCACCACTTCGAGGTCGAGACCCTGGTCACTGCCGCCGATCCGAGCGGCGTTCCCGGCGCTGTCACGCAGTGGGACCGCGCGGTGCTGGATCTGTGCCGGGAACCGACGTCGGTGGCCGAGGTGGCGGCGCTCGTCGCGGTGCCGCTGGGCGTGGCCAAGGTCCTCCTCGGTGACATGGCGGATCGCGGGATGATCATCGTCCACGAGGCGGCGACCGACGCCGGCGATGCCCCGACCCAAGCACTGATGGAGAGGGTGCTGATCGGACTGCGTCGGCTCTGACGGGCCTGTCCTTGCCGTAAACCTCGTCCGCCGCCGTGGCGCCGGGTGTGTGTAGTGCCCTCACGCCACAGCAATACAAAGGCCCGCCGACCTAGGGTTTCGTCCGGATCGGCGGGCTTCTCAGCACCATCAGGACGCCTACAACCACCAGCGGCCCCACCGCTCCCTGCCCCGCCGCGCGGCGATCTACACCACTCTGCCCAAGGCAAGCGCCTCACAGCCGCGACGCGGACACCCACGCCCGCGTCCGCCACGACCGCATCGATCAATCCGGCGTCGTCAACCTCCGCCCGGCCGGACGCCTGCACCACATCGGCATCGGACGAACCCACGCCGGAACCCACGTGATCACGCTGGCAACGACCTGAACGTCCGGGTCGCCAACCCCAACCGGTGGACCGCTCCGCGATTGTGTCGCTGGCCAGCTGCTGCAGGATGTCCGTCGCCGCTTGGCGGATGTCGTGCCGCTGCACACGAACGGCATTCAGCTCCGCGATGCGCGGCCCGAGCCGGTAGCGGCCTTGTCCGAACGCACGGGCTGCGGCGCTTCCTTCCCGGCGGGCGCCCGATGATGGTCGGGGCGCCCGGAAACCGGCGGGGACGGCGGGGGCTGCCCCCGGAGGGCTACCGCCGACGCAGTGAGTCGGCGGCCGCGAGCCGTGAGTGCAGGTGGTCCAGTGTGCGGGGGCCGATGAGCGCGCCGGTCCTGGCGGAGTGCGCGGTCACGAAGCCGAGGCCGAGCTGTGTCATCGTCAGCCTGGCGTCGTCAGCGACCTTGGCCCACCGCTCGACCGCGTCGAGCCTGGCCCGGTTGGAGGGGTGCTCAGTGTCGAAGCGCTGCGGGATTAACGTGGAGCGATTGGTGGTGACCTCCCAGCCCTCGCGGACCGCGCCGGACAGTCAGCCGGAGGCCGGCGGGCTCCACGCCAGCACGCCGAGGCCGTAATCCTCGGTCACGGGCAGAGCGTGTGTCTCGGTCCCGTGCTGAAGGTGTGGAAGTTCGTGATATTCCCCCACTCAAAGTTCGCGGACGTCCCCAGGGGGATCGAGGAGTTGCTCCTCGACGACCAGGGGGACATCACAACTCCCGGGCCGCCCGATAACCAGCCGATCTTCAGGGACGGGGCGGGCGGTCAAGGATGAGCGCAGCTCATCGCGGTAGCGACGCTGTCAGGCGTCCTTGGGGGGCCGACGCGGCCCGCACCCGCAGAGATCGGGCGGCCCACCCCGGACACCGTCGTCATCCTGGAGCCCCCCTGGGGACGAAGAAGCTCAAGTGGGGGAATTACTCGATACCGGCCGTGACAGGCCGTCTACGAGCGGTTCGCCCGCTGGGAGGCGTACGGCACTTGGGCGAAGCTGCTGGAACACATCCAGGTCCGCGACGACGCGGCAGGCCGGTCGAGTGGACATGCACCTCCAGCGCGACCCCGAGCAGCCAGCCTGCGACGGCTGCGGCCGGCCGCTACGTGGATGGAGACTGGAGCGGTCGAACCCGGGCGATCTGGTTGCGTGAGTTCTTGAGCAGGTCTTCAGACAGGTGGGGGTCGTCAGCGTACTTGTTGCGGTAGGCGTCATCGACCTGGTTCTTGACTGCGTCTTGGGTGACCAGGGTGAACTCCGCAGGCAGTACATTGCCGTCGATCGACACGGAGCCGCGCCGGTAGGTCACCGCAGAGGCGAACCATCGCGAGTTGGGGTTGGCGGAGCGAACGTAGATGTCCTCCTCGATCGTCACTGCCCAGATCCAGATCAACCGTCCCGGGGTCAGGTTGGTGTCGCGGTCGGGGGCGACGTGGAAGTCGTTGCCGTGAGCGATGTGGTGCAACTGGTCGTGGGTCCAGCTGATCATGGCTGTCCTTCGGTGCGGTAGACGGTCATCAAAGCCGATCCGTGGTCGGCATGGCGGCTGTAAGGGCCAAGGGCTGGGGCGGAAGGGATTGAGAGCCCACGTGCCGCATCAGCTCTTCTCACGCACGGTCGCCAGGTGCGCGGACTCGCGGGCCAGTCGTGTCTTCTCCTCGGTCCAGGCTCGGGGGTCGAGTCCGAGTCGGGTGCGCAGGAATGCGGCGGTCAGGCGCATCACCATGGCCGCCCGGGGGAGGCTCTCGTCGGTGGTCTCGGCGACGTCGTATCCGGAGATCCCTCCGAGGCTGTGTTCGCCGCCGTGCACGTCGAGCAGGAACTTCGGGCCAGGTGCCAGGTGGTACGCGTCCGTCTGCCAGGCGGCGCCGATGACGTTAAGGTGCCAGGCATGGTCCTGGTCGCCTGCGACGACCAGCGTGGGCGCGGTCATGGTGGTGAAGTCGGTGTCGGCGAGGACCGGGTAGTGACGCGCCGCGTGCGGGGCGAGGGCGTCGCCACCACGGCCCGGGGCGGCCATCATCACGCCGGCTTTGACTCGCTCGTCGCGGGCGTTCACCGGCTTCCCGGTGGCCGGGTCGCGCGGGCGGGCTCCCAGGACCATCCCCGCCGTGTGACCGCCCATCGAGTGCCCGACGACGGCCACGTTGTCGGCGTCGAGGCGTCCGGCGACCTGGGGCACGAACTCGGCCAGGACCCCCAGGTGGTCCAGCACTCGTGACACGTCGTGGGCGCGTGAGAGCCAGTAAAGCGGCGCTTCCGGATGGTCAACGCTGCGCAGTCCGAGGGTCAGCGAGTCCGGATGGGTGGGCTGCAGGACCACGAAACCGCTGGCTGCCAGGTAGTTCGCGAGCGAGGCATAGCCGTACAGCGACGAGACGTACTGGGAAGGACCGTGCCCATGGGAGAGGACCACCACGGGCAACCTCCGGTCTGTCATCGGCGCCGTCACCCGCAGCTGGAGCTCAGCCGGCCGGCCTTCGGCCGGCAACGCGATAGGGGCCACCGAGATGAGCGGTCCGGACAGCGGCTCGCCCGCCTGGGTGGGGATGGTGATGTGTTCAGTCATGAGGTCTCCGATTCGGTCGAGGGGCCACCGGGTTCCAAGCGCGCTCCGAGGTGCCTCGGCATGCACGGAGCTCGGCAGCCCACTGCCCCTCCCGGCCCGCGCACGCCTGGTGCGGTGGGCCGGGAAGGGGTTGCGGGGGTCAGTCCTTGTGCTGCAGGGTTGCCCTCCGCTCGGTCTCCGCTGCGACGCGGAACGTGGACCAGGCGTCGGTGTGGACACCGAGAGCGTCGAACAGGTAGGCACTGACCGCGTCGGCCACGAGTGCCACGCGGGCAGGGTCGGGGTCGGTGGTCTCGGCCACCCCTTCCCCGGCGATGCCACCCAGGGTGTGTTCGCCCTCCGGTACGGCCATCAACCACTTCGGCGCGGGGCTCAGGTGGTAGGCGTCGAGGAACCAGTCCGGGCCTCGGGTGGACATCTTCGACTGGTCCTTCTCGCCGGCGATGACGAGCGCCGGAGTGCTCATGGTGCTGTAGTCCGGCCTCATGAAGGACAGGTGCTCGACGGCGAACGGAGTCAGGGAGTCCCCCGTTCCGGTCGCGGCGATCAAGACGCCGGCCTTGATGCCATCGCGGGAGAAGTCCTCCCCGGGGTTGCCGGCGTCGTCGAAGACACGGGCACCGAGGAGCGCGCCCACGGTCTGGGCACCCCAGGAGTGCCCCACCAGCGCCACTCGTGACTGGTCGGCTCGGCCGGTGAGCCCAGCCTGCTCCATGACATGGCCGAGGTGGTCGAGCACACCATGGAGGTCGGCGATCCGAACCCGCCAGATGGTGGCGAAGCGCGGGTCGTCGAACCCTAGGCCGAACCGGCGCGAATCGAGATGCGTGGGCTGGACGACGACGAAGCCCGCGGCGGCCCAGCGGTCGACCAACGGCTCGTAGCCGTCCATCGACCACGCGTTGCCGTGGGAGAACACGATGACAGGCAGGTCGGCGCCCTGGACGGGGGCGGTCACCTTCACCTGCAGCTCGAAGTCTCGACCACCGGTGGGAACGGTGATCGGCTTGATCGCGATCGTCTGGTGCTGCGCGATAACAGGCATGTGTGCTGGTTTCCTCTTGAAGGGACACGTGCCGCATACTTGGCGGAACGATGTTCCGAAACAGTAGCGGAACAATGTTCCGCGAATCAAGGAGAAGCCGTGCCTCAAGAAGGAGGCGTCCGGGAGGCCGGAACTCAGCGCACCCGTCAGGTGCTTTTGGCGGCAGCGGCCCAGACGTTCGTCGAGCAGGGCGTGAACGCGCCCATGCGTGCCATTGCCGGCCGTGCCCAGGTGGGCCTGGGCACCGTGTACCGACACTTTCCCAATCGAGCCGAGCTGGTCATCGCCGTCTACCGGCATCAGATCGACGAATGCGTCGACCTCGCGGTCGAGCTGGCCGACTCGCCCGATCCGAGGAGCGCTCTGTCCCGGTGGGCCGACGCGTTCGTCGAGTTCCTGGTCACCAAGCACGGGCTCGGGGCGGCCCTGCAGTCGGAGGACGCCAGCCTCCACACGCTGCACTCCCTGATGCTCGACAAGTTGGTGCCGGCGTGTGGGCTGCTCATCGACGCCGCCGTGGCTCGCGGGCAGCTGGACCCCAGCGTGAAGGCGTACGTGCTGATGCGGGCGATCGGCAACCTCTGCATCGTGGGCCCCGGCTACGAGCGGGAGGACGCGCGCTCCATGGTGGCCCGGCTGCTCGCCGGCTGCTGGCTAGTGCTTTGACCGGGAAGGTTCGCCGGGTTGCCGGTTCCAGCGGTTGGATGTGCGGTGACGTCCATTCCGACCGCTGGGGGTGTGGTGGCAGAGCCTGTCCGTGTGCGCAGACTGACCGACCAGGAGGGGCAGAAGCTGCAGCAGATCGTGCGCCGGGGCAGCACCAGTTCGGTGCGGTACCGGCGCGCAATGATGCTGCTGGCCTCGGCCGGCGGGAACCGGGTCCCGGTGATCGCCCAGCTGGTGCAGGCCGATGAGGACACCGTCCGCGACGTGATCCATCGGTTCAACGAGATCGGCCTGGCCTGCCTGGACCCTCGGTGGGCGGGAGGCCGTCCCCGCCTGCTCAGTCCTGACGACGAGGACTTCGTCGTCCAGACGGCCACCACAAGACCGACCAAGCTCGGCCAGCCCTTCACCCGCTGGTCCATCCGCAAACTCGCCGCCTACCTGCGGAAAGTCCACGGCCGTGTCATCCGGATCGGCCGCGAGGCGTTACGGTCCCTGCTCTCCCGCCACGGCATCACCTTCCAGCGCACCAAGACCTGGAAGGAATCGCCCGACCCGGAGCGCGATGCCAAGCTCGACCGAATCGAGCACGTCCTGGACCGCTTCCCTGACCGCGTCTTCGCGTTCGACGAGTTCGGGCCCCTCGGCATCCGCCCCACCGCAGGCTCTGGCTGGGCCCGCGCCGGTCACCCCGAGCGGCACCCCGCGACCTACCACCGCACCCACGGCGTCCGGTACTTCCACGACTCTTAATGGGTTTAGTCAAGCCGCCTGAGCCTCGTCGGCCGCCTTCTCGCGGGGGTTGTACTCCCTCTCATAGACCCGGCCGTCCCGGAGCATGGCCCACATGATGGAGACTCGTTGGCGGGCGACAGCGATGACGGCCTTCTTATGGCGGCCCCTGTCGTGCATGTAGCCCTGGTACTTGCGCAGGTACATCTCCCTCTCCCACGTCCCCGTGGTCAGGCATGCGGACTGGCTGGACAGGAAGAAGGCCCGTTGTAGGGGGCGGCTGTACTGGGTAGGGCGCTGGCGGTTCCCCGTGTTCGAGCCGGAGTCCCTGGAGACGGGGGCCATTCCTGATGCGACCGCGAGCCGTCCAGCGCTCGGGAACCTGGAAATATCACCGATCGCTGCGAGGAGTTCAGCCGCAAGGAGCTCGCCGAAGCCGGGCATGGAAAGGACAATGGGCGCCTGGGAGTGCTGGGAGAGAATTTCTTTGATCTTGCTCTCCAGTTCCTTCAGGCGGACGTTCATCTGCGTGATCTTCTGGGCGAGTTCGGCTACCAGTTCGGCCGCCAGGTTCTCTCCGCTAATAGCTGAGTCCTGTTCCTTAGCGGCCGCCACTGCCTTCTCTGCGATGGTTGCTGCTTTCCTCACGCCGCGCTTGGCGAGCCAGGCTGTGAGTCTGCTCTCGCCCATCCGCCGAATGGCTGCTGGTGTCTGGTATCCGGAGAGCAAGACCAGCGGGCCGTCGGATCGGGCGAAATCGAAGGACCGCTCCAGCTCCGGGAAGATGCTGGTCAGCATGGCCCTCATGCGGTTGATGGTTCTGGTGCGTTCGGCTGAGAGGCCATTGCGGTGGGAGAGGATCAGGGTGAGTTCCTTGGTGATCCTCGGAGGCGCCGGCACAGGGACGGTCTGCCGCCGGAGACAGCGGGCGAACTCGGCGATGACGTAGGAGTCCTTCAAGTCGGACTTGCCCTGGCCACTGAAGCTCTTTTTGAAAGCTGCGAACTTTGAGCCTGTGACGTACCGGGGACTCTGACCGTGGTTGGCCAGGGTACCCAGCAGCAACGCTGCTGGCCCGTCAACGAGGTCAAGTGCCCACGTCACGTGGTCCGCCGCATCCATAACCTCACCGAATACGGTCAGGATGTCGGGCTCCGAGTTGATCACCTTGCGGTTCCACAGTGGGTCGCCATCGGCATCGACCACGGTGATCCAGTGATGCCGTTTCCCCACGTCGATCCCGGCCCATACCTGTGGCGGCCGTTGCGTCATCTCGCCTCTCCAGATCGAACACGAACAGGAAGTGCCGGGCCACCCCTGAAGCAAGTCCGTACGAGCGATCGAGGTCGCATCTCTTAATCAGTTATGGCGGGTGACCAGAAGACTGGCCGACGGAGTCGACATGAGCCCCATGACGGGCAGGAGTACGAGAGTCGCATCCAGCCTTCCTGGCTATTAGATGCAACGATCATCAGACAGTCGGGACACCCACCGGCAAGTCCGTACGAGCGATCGAGTCGCCACTCTTAATTAGCAGTTACGGGGCGTCCCGGAAGGCCGGCCGACGGAGTCGTGAAGAGCCCTTTGATGGGCAGGCTGCTACGAGTCGCATCCGGCCTTCCCGGCTGGACGCGGAGTTTACAGCCCGACCGGGTGCCCACCTGCACGCCCGTACTGTAGCGATCCTGATCGCAGCTCTTAATTAGCAGCGAGGGCGAGCAGCAGCACCGGTGTCCCGGGAGTGCCGCTCATGCCCGATCGAGCCTGCTTGAAGGGTACGGGCTGCTACTCCATCGGCGACGACACCCTCTGGGGCATCAACCGCCGCAAGAAGGGCGCCATGAACACGCTGGCGGCCCTCAGGTCCATCCGCGCGGCCCGCCCGGACGGCGCCCCGATCTACGTCATCCTGGACAACTTGTCCGCCCACAAGGGCGAGACGATCCGGCGCTGGGCGAAGAAGAACCGGGTCGAGCTGTGCTTCACGCCGACCTATGCGTCCTGGGCCAACCCGATCGAGGCCCACTTCGGGCCGCTGCGGCAGTTCACGATCGCGAACTCGAACCACCGCAACCACACCGTCCAGACCTGGGCCCTGCACGCCTACCTGCGCTGGCGCAACACCAACGCCCGCCACCCCGACGTTCTGGACGCCCAACGCCGCGAGCGTGCACGCGTCCGCAGCGAGAAGGGCATCCGCTGGGGCGGGCGCCCACTCACCACAGCAGCCTGAACGAACTGGTATTCCTGTCCAGTGGAGCTGCTAGTCGTCGAAGTCGAAGCCCGAAGTCTCCGCCCGGGCGATGATGTCGCGGACCGCGTCGGGGCTCGTGATGACTGACTCAAGGGCCGTCTTGAGTTGCGCAAGGCCACTCGGAGTCCCGACAGCGCAGAACATGCCGGCCTCGCTGTCGAAGTCGAGCGGCTCGGCAATGTCCGGCCAGGCAAACCGCACGAGACCTTCCCAGAAATACCCGTTCGGTTCGTGCCCTGCGTCGGCTACTGCCACGTCAGCGGCCAGGCCACCGACATCCAACGTGAGCGAGGGTTCGCCGTCGAAGTCATGAAGCTTGATGGTCACGGCCGCGATCTTCTCACGCCCGGCACGAGCCGCCGGATCCGCTCCAGCGGCCCATCCGCTCCCTCGCCGCTCTCGACCCCGGTGAACCTTTCCGGCCACGGCACTAGATGCATCGACCACGAGCGTTGTTGACGGTGAGCAAGCGCTCCAATGACACGCAGCAGGCATGGTCCGGACGTGTCAGCACGAGAAGCGGAGCCGTTATGCCCAGAGTTCGGGCACACCGTGGTCCGTCAACGCAACGAGTTTCTTGTCGCGGAAAGATATCTGTCACCGGCGCCGCACCCTGCGACGGCTTTGTGCCATGGCCGACGCAACCTCCAGAGTGCGGAGCGATGCTCAACGAGGGCATTCAAGGGAATGAGTGGGGCACCTACATCACGCTAGAACGTACGACAAGGACGAACATGGGATCGCCTACGGGGAGAGATCCTCCTATGGCGACGGAGGCCCCGGAGTAGTCGCCGGAGTCACGACCGGCCAAGGAGGACGGGAAAGCCGTCCGCATCGGGCGAAGGGCGCCAGGTGATCGGACACCACAGATTCGGGAGGTATGCGAAATGCAGAGTGCCGAAACGGTGCTGGGTGTCCTCCGTGAACGCGGCAGGTCAGGTCTGAGGGACGGCTGCGCCAGACTCGGGCCGCATACGCCGGAAGGCGTCTTGAAGTCTGCGGGTGAAGCGGCGCTCGTAGGGGTCGAGCTGTCGGGCGGGCTTGGCGAGGACCTGGCCCAGGCGCTTGCGGTCGCCCTCCAGCAGTGCGAGAGCCTCGTTCAGCACACGACCAGTGCGGGCCAGTTCGTTGAGATCATGGATCATCCGGTGCTTCCTCCCCGTCAACTGCCCTTGATGACCCGGCTGATCCCGTACGGAACCTCTTCTGCCACCACGAGCAGCGGTTCCAGGATCCCCTGGTGCACCGGGTCCGTCCACGACGGGCTGCGCTCGGTCATCAAGCAGCCCGCAGCCTCCTCCTTGGTCCGGGGATGGGCCGCTCCCTCGGCTCGGGTGATCTCGACAACGGTCTCGATCGCGGTGTCCACACCGTCGCGCAGATCTGCCCACCGCTCCGCCATTTCGTTCCGCTCGTCACGGAAGCTGCGCTCGCGGTCGGGCAGGAAGTCGGCCGCCGGCACCGACAGCGCCTCGCGCACCCAAGGGTCGGCTCCTGGCACAGCTCTTCCACGGCGGAGGCCGTCAGCGGCGGCTTCGCCCGGGCCACGCGCTCCAGCACGGTAATGCCCAGGACTGCCGCCGAGGCCGCGTACCGCCAGGTGATCAGTGCCGCGTGCCGTTCGTAGTCGTGCGCGCCGTTCCCGATCTCGTGAAGGGCTTCCTCGTAGAGCTGGAACGGCGGCCGCTCCGGTGCGCGCAGTTCGGCCAGGTCGAGAGCGGTATAGAGGCGGTCCCAGATGGCGACGGCCGACTGCCACTCGTACCGCGCGGTCATGTACGCCCCGTGCAACGACCGCAGCGCCTCCAACTCGATCGTCGTCAGCGTTCCCCGGTCATCGAACGGCGGAAACCGCATGCCACTCCCCCACCTGCGCAGCACGGACAGTGACCGGCACCGTACTACCCGGCACCGGCGCACGAGGGCCAGGCTGTGGAACTCCGCAGCCTCCGACCAGCACTCTGACCGGAACACGGCGGGCCGCACCGGATCCAGGGCGGCGGTTCGTGCGAGTACCGCCACCGCAGTCCGCCGACTCACTACGGTCAGCGCATGACCAGTGACGGTGTAGTTGTGGACGGGGCAGTCCGCGCGGCATGGGACTCCTACCGGATCTTAGAGACGCGCACGCCAGAGAAGGAGCGCCAGCAGGCGCAGCAGCGTGTCCAGGCCGCGATGGACGCCTACGGCCGGGAGGAAGTGTCCGGGGGGCGGTCTTCCTGGTGGGCGTGCTGACCGCGCACATCATCGGCCGGCAGGACGGCGAGGAGGAGGACCGCCTCGATCCGCTCAGTGATCTGATCCCGGCCGTGATCCGCAAGCTCCCCGGCTTCGAACTGACCGACCCCGCCCAGGTACCGATGGTCACCGGCGTCCTCATAGCCGCGGCCATGGGCATGGACACCGTGGCCTGGCGCGACCAGTTCGGGACGATCCCGCCGAAGGAGGCTCTGGTACACAACTTCGTGCTCTGGTTGCTCGCCGATCTCTTCGACAGCCTGGTCGAACAGCCCGGCGCCACCGACCGGCTCATGCGGGAGACCTTCAACTCCATGGCCGCCGAACCCGGTTGATACCCGGACACTGCCACGCCGCGCAGCGACGACAGCGACCAGGCGCGGTTAGCATGCGAGGCGCCCCGTCCCCGGCAGCTGGAATGCCGGGGACGGGGCGCCTCTTCGTGCGCGGGTCAGGCCGTGACGCGTTCGAGCTCGATGGCGAGGACGCCCAGGGCCTCCTTCTAGGGGCCGTAGATGCGGCGGATGTGACGCCCGCGCAGCAGTGGATGCTCGACAGCGTCCTGGGACTTGAGCCCGTCGGCGAGGCGGAGCAGCCGCCTACGCGCCGGACGCAAGCCGACCGGTGGGCCGGCCATCTCGCTGCGGCTCGTCAGTTCCACGCCAGCCAGGGGCACTTGAACGCGCCGCGCAAACACGTCGAAGACGTCGGCGGCGTCCCGGCCAAACTGGGTGAGTTCCTCGACAACACCCGTCGCAGGGCCGACAAGCTCGCCCCGGAGCGTCGGGCCGAGCTCGATGCTCTCGGCATGCGCTGGTAGGGCGGCTGGGAGGGGGCGGCCGCCCCGGCGAGGGAACGGCAAGGCGACCGCCCTGCCCTGCCACGGTGACCGCAGCAGGAGGCCACCTCCCACAAACGCGTCCACGGGGAGGAAGGTGGATCATCACCCATTGTGCATGCCTAATCCACAAAAGGTGATGGATTCTCGCCTGACGCAGAAGAATGGCGTGAGCGTCGAGAGCCGTACGGGTTGGATGGTTGTGAAGCGATCCTTTGCCCGTACGGCTGTCTCGCATCGTATCTGCACGGGTAGTTCCCAGCGCCGACTTGGGTTTCTCAGAGCCGAGTTGGCGTCGCGGTGGATGGCTCAGCAGGACTCCCGGCTGCGTGAACGCCGCGGCCATGAGCGGCTGCGTGCCGAGGCCGGCGGGCGACTTTGCTGCGCATTTCGCTGGGGCGTGCGGGGGGAGCGTGTCGGGGCTGGCAGCTGTGAGGTGACCTTGGGGCGTCACTCCCGGTGCTCGCTCAGAACAGTGCTAGGCCCTCGCCGCTGGTGTCCGCGATGACTGGCCGGAACTGGGCAGGGAGGCCGTCCAGGCGGTCAGGACCGGCCGCGGCGGCCACGGCAGGGGCCGTCTCGGCCAGCCAGACGCGAAACCGCTCGGCGGCTTCCCGGTAGGGGACTCGCGCCAGGACACGGTGCTCGCCGGAGGGGCAGAAGTCGACGACGACCGTGAGCAGGCAGGAACGGGGTGCCTGGTGACTGCCCGTCCAGGACACGCGCAGGACACCGCAGGGTGTGCGCCCGCGGGGGGCGCGGTGGTGCGGGCGCAGTGATCGGCAGGCTGTGTGGGCGGTCCATGCGGCGAGGTGCGGCAGGGGCAGGGTGGTGCGTGCGCGGCAGCCGGGGCAGCGGTGCCAGTGGCGGAGCCAGTCGTCGGTGTCGGTGTGGAAGAGGCGTGTGTAGCGGTTCGCCACGCGGATGTCGTTGCTGTACAGGTGGTCGGGGCGTTCCAGTGTGTTGCAGGACTGGCAGAGGGGGGCGCGGACGTAGCCGTGTTCGTGGCAGTGGTCGAGGACGGTGGCGGGGGCAGTGCGGCAGACAGCGCACGCCCACCCAGCCACCCGGCGGGAGGTACCGGGCTTCCTGCTGAGCACCGAGTACAGGAGGCCTTCCAGCTCTTTGTTGTACGGGCGCAGTGAGGCGGTGGGGCCCTGGGGGCTCGTCGTCTGCCGACCGCCGGCTCGGGCCTGCCGGTGGTAGGAGGGCGGCTCGGTTGCGGCTGCGCCTGCCTGGCGGGTCCGCGCGGCTTGCACCCACTGCGTTTCGGTGTGCTCGGCCGCGTCCAGCAGCCTGACCACAGCGCGCGGCAGCCACCACGTCCGCTGCGTCCCGTCGCGGGTCTGCTCCACGAGTATCTGTCGCCAGTCGATCCCCGCCAGATGACAGGGCCGGCCGACTTCACGTCGTGCTGCCCGCGCGGGGCCGCCCAACTCCTGCAGTTCCCGCGTGATGCGCCGGCGCCAACGCAGCGGCGTTTCCTCGTTGCACTCCTGCCTCGGCGCCCCACGAAACGGACCGATGCGGACCAGGTCCTGCCGGTCCATTCCCACCGCGTTCAGTTCCGCGGCCGCCCGGCGCACCTCTACCTCCGGAACACTCCACTGACCGTCGCTCGCCCTCAGCGTCACCACCAGATGGCCGCCGAGCAGGACGTACCCGACCCGGGCATGGGCAGGAGAGCAGGTGAATGCCCCAGAGGCCGTCGGCACAGCGCTGTCGGCCGTCAGATCGGCCCACAGAGCGTCCGCGGCATCCAGGGGGATCAGGCCGTCCGTGCGACCGGGCATGACACGCTCTGACATACCGACAGGTTAACGGCCTGCAACGCGGCAACGGGTTTCCAAGCTCCTCGGTCAGCCGGGCCGCCGCCCGCAACTCTTTATTCCTGAGTGCGTTGTGGCAAAGGGAGTCCCTGTTCGATGAGCATGGGCTTCTTCGTGTGCGGGGCATGATCACGATGGGGTAGGGGCAGGCAGCGGGCGGCTTGTTGTTGATCGAGGAGGTCGCGATGCCGTCGGTGCTGGGGTTGATGGAACAGCGTGAGGCGCGGGCGAGGCAGGATCTGGAGTCCTGGACGGAGGTCCTGGAGCAGGCTCAGGCGGAGGTGGATGCCGCGCGGGAGCGAGTCGAGCGGGCCCGGGTTGGGCGTGAGGAGCTCGTGTCGGTGCTGGCCGAGGAGAGTCCGGTGAATACGCCGGTTTCCGTGCCGTCTGGTGGTGAGGCAGCTGCTGCCGTGGGATCGAGCAGCTTGGGCGCGGGGCATGGCGAGAGGCCGCCGGTGTGGCGGTCGGGTGTGGGCGAGGAGGTGCTCAGCGGCCTGTATCGGGAGGTGTTCGCCGCTGCGGTGGCCGCTTCGGGGCCGGTGAACGGGGTGGAGCTGACGCGGGCGGTGGGCCGGGAGGCGGAGATCAAGAACGAGGTGGAGAAGATCCGTCACCGTGCCTACGTGCTGGAGAAGCGGGGCTGGCTGGTGCGGGCGGAGGACGGACGGTTCACGCCCGCGCCCGGAGCAGTCGGCCGGGGCGCTTCTCCGGCCAGCGCGGAGCGTCCCCGGCCAGGCGCCGGGACAGCCTGATCACGGCGGCCCACCACACCATCTGGGCGTGGTGGCCGGAGCGGCGTTCGTGGTCGCGGTTGAGGCGGCGTGAGCGGGAAAGCCAGCTCAGCGTGCGCTCCACCACCCACCTGCGGGCCAGTACGACAAATCCGCGTTGCCCGTCGGAGTGGCGCACGACCTCGATCCGCACTCCGTGGCGGGCGAACGCCTTCGCCAGCACCGGACCCTGGTAGGCACTGTCGACCCACACCAGCTTCAGCAGCCGGCCCGGCTGGTCCATGAACGTCTCCAGCAGTGCGGGGGCGGCCTTGGAGTCGTACACATCGGCCGTGGTCACGGTCACCTCCAGGAGCAGGCCCTCGGTATCGGTCAGGATGTGACGCTTGCGCCCGTCACGCGACTTGCCGCCGTCGTATCCGCGACTGTCCTCGCCGACGGTCTCGGAGGCGTCCACCGACTGACTGTCGATGATTCCCGCGCTTGGCTCGGAGTTGCGGCCTGAGCGTTCTCTCGCCGTGCGGCCCAGGCGTTCGTGCAGTTCACGCACGTAGTCGAAGGTCCGCCAGCGGCGGAAGAAGTCGTAGACCGCCCGCCAGTACGGGAAGTCGACCGGCATGGCCATCCACTTCACGCCGTTGTCGACCAGGTAGCGCACTGCGTCGAGGATCTCACGGTGGCAGTACGCCTCCGGACGCCCGCCCTGCTTGAGCAGCCAGGCCGGCACCGGCACCGCGGAGCGGACCTCGGCCCACTCCGCATCCGTCATGTCACTCGGATAGCACCTCACCCGCTGTCCCGAAGCGATCGAACCGA
>LRTP01000023.1 GCA_001550305.1 Streptomyces diastatochromogenes | reverse complement strand
CCCGCCGCGGCCGACTCCTCGCCCTCCGCGAGCCCCTCGGGCGACAGCGCCGCGCCGACCCAGGCCGGCACGTCGTTCCGTACGGCGACCGAGATCGAGCAGGGCCGGCAGGCCACCGCCAGCGGGTCCACGGGCGACTACCTGTACTGGTCGTTCCCCGCGGACTCCGGGCAGCGGCCCACCGTGAAGGCGACGGTGAAGCTCCCGGAGGCCTCCACGCGGCACGCCGGCCAGACCTGGCAGCTCGACGTCTACGACGGGCTGCGACGCCGTCAGGCCTGCCAGTACGGGGCACAGACACGGACGGCGGCACAGGACGCGGCCTCCGTGGAACTGGCCTGCACCCTGCGCACGGTCCGATCCTGGTCGGAGACCTGGGCCAACGACCCGCTGCCGGGCACGTACTACGTCCGGCTGACCGTCACGGGGCTGCAGGCCTCCGACCTGGGTCTGCCGGTCGCGGCCGAGGTCAAGGTCGACTCCAAGGACGTCGGCGGGTCGGCGGCGGTGGACGGTTCGCTGGCGAAGCCGCTGGTGCCGGGCATCGCGACGAGCGCCGGGAAGTCCGACTCCGGCTCCGGTTCGTCGACGGCCGCGCTGTCGTCCATCGAGCCCGCCGACGGCTGGGCCTCCGGCTGGTGGTCCGACCGCTGGGTGTGGACCGCGATCGGCGGCATCCTCGCGGCGCTCGCGGGCATCGGCGGGTACGCGTTGACCCGGGGGTCGGGACGGCCTTCCCGGGTGCCGCCGGGTGCGTAGGCACTCGTAGGCGTCATGACGGCTACGTGACGGCGAAGGCCCGCCGTGCCCCCTCGGCACGGCGGGCCTCGTCCCCCGCCCGGGTTCCGGTCCGGTGAGGTGCTGGGTGGTGCGTCGCGAGGTGTGCGTCGCGCGTCGTGCGTTACCAGCAGGCCGGGAGCGTGTTGGTCTCGCTGCCGATGGCGGTGTCCTTCATCCAGCCGTACTCCCCGTTGTCGGCCTCGGTCCACTCCCAGCGGTAGGGATGCGGGCCGCCCACGTACTCGTCCGGGTTGCCGCCGTCGTAACGGCACTGGAACCAGCTCGGGTTGGAGTACATGTAGCCGACGATGCGGCTGGAGTCCGGGTAGAACCGGGCCAGGTCCTTGTAGCCGTAGACCGGGGCGCCGGAGCGGTTGTTGCACCACCAGTGGCTCCCGCTGTACCAACAGCCTCCCCCAAGCTCTCGGCTTCGCTCGAGCAGGGAGGTACCCCCATCGGCGGACGCGGAAGGTGCGGCGGTGGTGCCGAGGCCGACGGCGAGCGCCGCGGCGCCGAACAGCACCGCCAGAGGCTTCTTGATACGCATGCGAGTCACCCTGTGGCCGCCGCCCCGCCGCCCGCAATGTTTTCGAACGCGCTGGAAGTGTCTGGCGCGAGCGGCGCGCGACGGCTACGGGGACCGTACCGGCGTCACTCCCCGCGCAGCACCTTGGCCAGAGTGCTCTCCCCCGTGACCTCGATCCGTCCCGCGCGCACCGCGTCCAGCACGGTCGAGGTCCCGCGGCTCACATCGGCGCAGGTTCCGGTGTCCAGGGTCAACCGGACGTCCGGCTCCTCAGGGGCGGGCCCGTCGCCGTACACGGGCCCCTCCTCGGCGCCCAGCCACACGTGGAACTCCCCCTCTTCCAGGCGGACTTCGACCAACCCTTCAGCGCCCTCCCCCGCCAGGCCCCGCAGCAGCGGCAGCGCGAACCAGTGCGCCCGTACGGCGTCCGTGGCCCCGCGCTCACCCAGCGAGGGCGCGCCCCACTCGCCGAGCGCCTGCAGCACGGGCAGCAACTCCCGCCCCCGGCCGGTGAGTTCGTAGACGTACGCGGCGCCCGGCGGCGGCAGACGGCGCCGGGTCGTCAGTCCGTCGCGCTCCATGTCCTTGAGCCGGGAGGCGAGAACGTCCGTGCTCACGCCCGGCAGATCCGCGTGCAGATCGGTGTAGCGGCGCGGGCCGCCGAGCAGCTCGCGGACGATCAGGAGGGTCCAGCGGTCACCGACGGCGTCGAGCGCGCGGGCCGCGGAACAGTACTGGTCGTAGCTTCGGCGAGGTGACATGCGACGCAGTCTAGACATGTTGTTGGACTTTCCAAGCACTCACTTGGTAAAACCAAGCAACACCACGAACCGGAGGACACAGCGCATGGAGTTCCGGCAGTCGAGCAAGCTCAGCGAGGTCTGTTACGAGATCCGCGGCCCGGTGATCGAGCAGGCCGACGCACTGGAGGCGGCGGGCCACAGCGTGCTGCGCCTCAACACCGGCAATCCCGCGCTCTTCGGTTTCGAGGCACCGGAGGAGATCCTCCAGGACATGATCCGGATGCTGCCGCAGGCGCACGGCTACACCGACTCGCGCGGCATCCTCTCCGCCCGCCGCGCGGTCGCCCAGCGCTACCAGGAACGGGGCCTCGACGTCGGCGTGGACGACGTCTTCCTCGGCAACGGCGTCTCCGAACTGGTCTCCATGGCGGTCCAGGCGCTGGTGGAGGACGGCGACGAAGTCCTCATCCCCGCCCCGGACTTCCCCCTCTGGACGGCCGTCACGACCCTCGCGGGCGGCAAGGCCGTCCACTACCTCTGCGACGAACAGTCGGACTGGTACCCGGACCTGGCCGACATGGAGTCGAAGATCACCGACCGCACCCGCGCGGTCGTCATCATCAACCCCAACAACCCGACCGGCGCGGTCTACCCCCAGGAGATCATCGAGAGCATCCTCGACCTCGCCCGCCGGCACGGCCTGATGGTCTTCGCGGACGAGATCTACGACCAGATCCTGTACGACGACGCGGTCCACCACTCGGCCGCGGCGCTCGCCCCCGACCTGGTGGTCCTCACCTTCTGCGGCCTGTCCAAGACGTATCGCGTGGCGGGCTTCCGCTCGGGCTGGCTGGTGGTGACGGGCCCCAAGCAGCACGCCCGCAACTACCTGGAGGGCCTGACCATGCTGGCCTCCATGCGGCTGTGCCCCAACGCGCCCGCCCAGTACGCCATCCAGGCCGCGCTCGGCGGCCGCCAGTCCATCCACGAACTGACCGCGCCCGGCGGCCGTCTCCACGAACAGCGCAACCGTGTCTGGGAGAAGCTCAACGAGATCCCGGGCGTCTCCTGCGTCAAGCCCAAGGGCGCGCTGTACGCCTTCCCCCGCATCGACCCCGAGGTCCACAAGATCCACGACGACGAGAAGTTCGTCCTGGACCTCCTCCTCCGCGAGAAGATCCAGGTCGTCCAGGGCACCGGCTTCAACTGGCCCCGCCCCGACCACTTCCGCATCCTCACCCTCCCGCACGCCGACGACCTGGACGCGGCGATCAGCCGGATCGGACGGTTCCTGGGCGGGTATCGACAGTAGGGCCGCCGTATGGCGCACTCCGGCCTGCGGACCCCCGGGGGCGATGACACCGTACGGAAGGAGTGACAGGACCGGAGAAGGGTGTCGGCCATGGGTGACCTGATCCTCGTGCGGCACGGCGAGACCGAGTGGTCCCTGTCCGGGCGGCACACCGGATCGACCGACATCCCGCTGACGGAGAACGGTCGCGAGCAGGCCAAGCGGCTGGCCCCGCTGGTCGCCTCGCACCACATCGCTGCGGCGTTCGTGAGCCCGATGCAACGGGCGCGGGAGACGGCGCGGCTGGCCGGGGTCCAGGGGGCGCGGGTGGACGCGGACCTGTGCGAGTGGGACTACGGCGGGTACGAAGGGGTCACGACCGTGGAGATCCACCGGACCCGGCCCGACTGGTTCCTGTTCGACGACGGGGTCGCGCCGGGACCGCCGGAGCATCCCGGGGAAAGCCCGGAGCAGGTCGGGGCGCGGGCGGAGCGGATGCTCGCCAAGGTCGACGCGGCGCTCGCCGAGGCGGAGGGCAGTGTCGTCCTCATCTCCCACGGGCACTTTCTGCGGGTGCTGACCGCGCGGCGGCTGGGGCTGCGGGCTTCGGACGGCGCGTTGTTCCAGCTCGCCACCGGGACGGTGAGCCGGCTGAGCACCGAGCATCGGCGGCATGTCGTGGCCGGCTGGAATGTCAGACCCCCGTCGTAGTCTTCGAGTGTCTTCGAGTGGGTTCCAGCGGGCCGGGGACGGGGTCGGCCCAGGCGGCGTCGTGCTTCGGCTGCGGGCCGGTGGGGGCCGTTCGCGCGGTTCCCCGCGCCCTGACGGGGCGCTGCGGCCGATGCAGGGAAAGGGGTGCCGTCATGACGCGACCGCCGACCGTCGCGCAGCGGCGTGTCATCGATGCGGCGGACCCGGTGACCGGGCGGCTGAAGGGGACGGAAGCGCAGCTCGCCGCGCTGGTGAAGCGGGGGCTCGCCTTCCGGCATCCGCGTCCGCCGCACGACCATTTCCTGACGCCCGCCGGGCACCGGATACGGGAGGCGCCGGAGCCGACGGCGGCTCCTGAGCCTCCCGCCGCCCCCGCCGACTCGGGCGTGTTCACCGCACGGATCGGCGGCGAGGAGAACGCCGTTGACGGCCCCTCCCGCACACGCGAGGTGCACAGTGCCTGGCAGGGGCTGCTGGAGCTGCGGCGGATGACCCATCGGGACGGGGCGGTGGACCGCCCGTGCGGATGGGAACGTACGCATCTGGTGCAGGCCGCCGCACTCGCTCTGGAGGCCGCCGGGCACCGCCCCGCGGCAGGGGAAGGCCCCGGCTACCGGGTGCGGGCGACTCCGCAGCCGGAGGCCGTCGCCGTGCGCGAGCCGGACGCCGAGGCGCTGCGGGCCTGCGCGGCCACGCTGGAGAAGGCGGGCTGGCAGGTCGGCGAGCACACGGAGCCGCGTACGGGAGCGCGGTATGTGCTGGCCTCACCCCGGCGGGCGTGAGGTCCCTCGACCCCGTGCCACCCCTCAGTAGAGTGGCGCCCGTTCCAGCCGTCGTACACACGATCGAAGATGGGAATGCCGTGACTGAGCCGTTTTCCGTGCCCGTGACCGTCCGCGGGTACGAGACCGACATCCAGGGTCATCTGAATCAGAGCGTGTATCTGCAGTACGCCGAACACGCCCGCTGGTGCTTACTCGACGCGGCCGGGATAGGCCAGACCGATCTGGTCTCCAAGGGTGTGGGACCGGTGACCCTGGAGACGACGATCCGCTATCTGCGGGAGTTGCGTGCCGGGGACCGGACCGAGGTGACCTGCGCGTTCACCTGGGGTGAGGGCAAGACCTACCGGATCGGGCAGACGATACGGAAGGCGGACGGCACGGTGGCCGCCGAGTTCACCGCGGTGGGTGGGCTGCTGGACCTCAAGGAGCGCAGGCTGGTCGCGGACCCCCGCGTGTACTTCCGCGCGCTGGCCACCGATCCCGGCGTCTTCGGCCTCTGAGCCCACCCCGCGTGGCGTGGTCTACACGTCCAGCAGCTCCGGGCTGTGCTGGGCGTCGTAGGCCGCGCGCGACTCGGCGATCGTGACGCGGTGCCGCTCCGCCCAGTCCGTGAGAGACAGCAGGGTGGCGTGCAACTCGTCTGCCACCGGCGTGAGTTCGTACTCGACCTTGGGCGGGACCATCGGGTGGACGGTACGGGTGAGGAGTCCGTCGCGCTCCAGATTGCGCAGCGTCAGGGTGAGCATGCGGCGGCTGATGCCCTCGATGCTGCGCTCCAGTTCGGTGAAGCGGATCGGGCCGTGTGCGGCGGCCACGATGATCTGCACGCTCCATTTCCCGGCGACCCTGTCAAGAACCTCGCGGACCGGGCACGCCTGCGCGTGCACGACCTGCGGGGTAACACCGGTGTTCCCTTGGGACATTGAGGTGCCTCCTTATGCCGATCTCCATGGTCACTCACGATGAACCCCGTTACAAGTCGTGCACCTATGGAAGCGCGGCACACACGTGGTCGCATACCTGGAGGTCGTCGTCATGCCGTTCCGGACCGAGTCACCGTCCGCACCGCCGGTCCCCCGACCGTACTCCCGCTGGGCCTCGCTCGTCGTTCTGTGCGCGGGCACCCTGATGACGATCCTGGACGGGAACATCGTCACGGTCGCGATGCCCGCGATCCAGAGTGATCTGGGGTTCTCGGGGCCGGGGCTCGCCTGGGTGGTGAACGCGTATCTGATCCCGTTCGGGGGGCTGTTGCTGCTCGTGGGCCGGCTCGGGGACCTCGTGGGGCGCAGGCGGATGTTCGCCGCCGGGCTCGTGGTGTTCACGGCGGCGTCCGTGTTGTGCGGGGTCGCCACCGGCCGGGGCCTGCTGGTCGCGGCCCGAGCCCTGCAGGGTGTCGGAGGGGCGATGACCTCGGCCGTCGTCCTCGGCATGCTGGTCGCACTCTTCCCCGAACCGCGTGAACAGGCCCGCGCCATCGCGGTGTTCAGCGCGGTCGGCGCGGCGGGCGGGGCGCTCGGCACCTTCCTCGGCGGGGCGCTGACCCAGACGGTCGGCTGGCACTGGATCTTTCTGATCAACCTGCCGATCGGAGTGGTCGCGTGGCTCGCCGCGATCCGGATCCTCGCCCCGGACCGGGGAGCCGGGCTCGGCAAGGGCGCAGACTACCCGGGCGCGGCACTGGTCACGGGCGCGCTGATGCTGACGGTGTATACGATCGTCGGCGCAGGCGACCGGAATCCGGGGACCACGCTCGCACTGGCCGTGGTCTCACTCGGCCTCTACGTCGGCTTCTTCCTGCGTCAGGCGCGGGCCGCCCGTCCGCTGCTGCGGCTGCGGCTCTTCCGCTCCCGCGCCCTGAGCGGCGCCAACGGGGTGCAGATCCTGATGGTCGCGGGGATGTTCGGCTTTCAGTACATCGGTGCGCTCTACCTCCAACGCGTCCTCGGGTACAGCGAGTTGGCCACCGGCACCGCGTTCCTCCCCGCACCGATCGCGATCGGTGTGCTGATGCTGACCCTGTCCGCGCGGACGATCGCCCGGTTCGGTCCGTACCGGGTGCTGCTCGCCGGGCTCGTCCTGATCACCGGAGGCATGGCCCTGCTGAGCCGGGCCCCGGCCGACGGCTCGTACGTCGCCGACGTACTGCCGGCGATGCTGCTGCTCGCCGCCGGATTCGCGGCCGCGATGCCCGCGGTGACGGGGCTCGCCATGACGGGCGCCCGGGAGGAGGACGCGGGACTGGCCTCCGGGCTCTTCAACACCACGCAGGTGGTGGGCGGCTCGCTGGGGCTGGCCGTGCTGACGACGCTGGCGGCGAGTCGTACGGAGCGTCTGGCCGGTGGGGGCGAGGGGGCCGTGGCGGCCCTGGCGGACGGTTACCGGCTGGCGTTCACGGTGGCCACGGGGATCGCTCTGGCGGCCCTGGTCCTGGCGGCGGCGATCCTGCGGCCGGGGCGGGGACACGCCCCGCATGTCTCCCCCGCCCGGCCCGAGCGATGGATGGCGCGCCTTTCCCCTCGTAACCGGTCCTGACCAGGGCTGCACGCTCAGCTCCTGCCCCAGGGGCACCCGGCAGCCATGCCAGGAGCGCCAACTCGGCCTCGCCAGGCGGGTGTACGCCGTCCGGAATCTCTGGTAGGAAACTTTCCTAACAGTACGTGGACGCAACACTCCCCTCATCGGAGGTACCGTGCACACCCCCCACATAGATCCCCCGCTCCACACCTCACGGCGCACACTGCTCACCCTGATCGGAGCCTCGCTCGTGGCAGGCCCCCTCCTCGCGACCCAGTCCCAGGCCGCCGCCTCCGGCGGCCTGGACGACCCGGCGAAGAAGGAGATCGCCATGAAGCTGGTCTCCAGCGCGGAGAACTCCTCGCTGGACTGGAAGGCGCAGTACAAGTACATCGAGGACATCGGTGACGGGCGCGGCTACACGGCCGGCATCATCGGCTTCTGTTCGGGCACCGGCGACATGCTGGACCTGGTCGAGCTGTACACCCAGCGCAAGCCCGGCAACGTCCTCGCCAAGTACCTGCCCGCCCTGCGCAGGGTGAACGGCAGCGACTCCCACCAGGGCCTGGACCCCGGCTTCCCCGCCGACTGGCGCAAGGCCGCCCAGGACACCGCGTTCCAGCAGGCCCAGAACGACGAGCGGGACCGGGTCTACTTCAACCCCGCCGTCGCCCAGGGCAAGACCGACGGCATCGGCGTCCTCGGCCAGTTCACCTACTACGACGCCATCGTGATGCACGGCGACGGCGGCGACAGCACCAGCTTCAGCAACATCCGCAGGCGTGCCCTGGCCAAGGCCAAGCCGCCGGCCCAGGGCGGCGACGAGGTGACGTATCTGAACGCCTTCCTCGACGCGCGCGTCTGGGCGATGAAGCAGGAGGAGGCCCACTCCGACACCACCCGCGTCGACACCGAACAGCGGGTGTTCCTGCAGAAGCGGAACCTGAACCTCGATCCGCCACTGAACTGGAAGGTGTACGGGGACAGCTACCACATCGGCTGAGACCGAGACCCGGCCCCCGGGGCGGGGTGCGGATCACCCGGCCCCCGGGGCGTGGATCCTGACCAGGACCGCTACGCGCCCACCACCGCGGGGCCGGGACCGGTGCGCCGGTCCACGATCTCCTCGCCCGGCTCCATCGGGGCCGTGACCTCGTCGTCGTCCCGGTGTCGGCCCAGGTGGTTGAAGACGAGGTTGAGCAGGACGGCCGCCACGCACCCCGTGGAGATCCCCGAGTCCAGGACGATCCGCGCGGTCTGGGGGAACGCGTGGTAGAAGTGCGGCGCGGTGATCGGGATGATCCCGACGGCCAGCGACACGGCGACGATCAGGACGTTGTTGTCCTTCTCCAGGCCGGCCCTGACCAGGGTCTGGATGCCGCTGGCCGCGACCGAGCCGAACAGGACGACGCCCGCCCCGCCGAGGACCGGGCGCGGTACGACGGCGATCAGCGACGCGGCCATCGGGCACAGGCCCATCAGCACCAGGAATCCGCCGCCGGTGGCGACGACGTACCGGCTGCGGATCCGTGTCATCGCGACCAGCCCGATGTTCTGCGCGAAGGCGCTGCACATGAAGCCGTTGAAGAGCGGGCTGAGGGCCGAACCGAGGGTGTCCGCGCGCAGGCCCGCCGCGATGGTCCGCTCGTCGGCCGGACGCTCGACGATCTCGCCCAACGCCAGCATGTCCGCGGTCGATTCGGTCATCGAGACCACCATGACCACGCACAGCGAGAGGATCGCGGCGAGCTGGAACTGCGGGGCGCCGAAGTGGAACGGGGTCGGGAAGCCGACCACGTCCGCGTCGGTCACCGGGCCGAAGTCCGTGACCCCGAACGGGATCGCCACCAGCGTGCCGATGACCAGGCCGAGCAGCACGGCGATCTGCTTGACGAAACCGCGGGTGAAGCGGCGCAGCAGCAGCACGAGCACGAGCGTGGCCGCCGCGAGGCCCAGATAGGTCGGCGAACCGTAGTCGTGCGCCGCGGGATCGGGTCCCTGCGCCCAGCCGAAGGCGACCGGTAGCAGCGAGACACCTATGAGGGTGATGACGGTGCCGGTGACGACGGGCGGGAAGAAGCGGACGGCCTTGCTGAAGAAGGGGGCCGCCACGAAGCCCAGGACGCCCGCGACCATCACCGCGCCGAAGATGATCGGCAGGGCGTCGGACCTGTCCTTGGTGGAGGCGACGACGGCGGTCATGGGGGCGACGCCCGCGAAGGTGACGCCGTTGACGAACGGCAGCCTCGCTCCGATCTTCCAGAAGCCGAGGGTCTGGAGGAAGGTGGCGAGGCCCGCGGTGAACAGGCAGGCGCCGGTGAGGAAGGTCAGCTCGGCGGAGGACAGACCGACGGCGGCGCCGACGATCAGGGGTGGGGCGACGACTCCCGCGTACATGGCGGCCACGTGTTGCAGACCCGTGGTGGCCATCTTGAGTGCGGGCAGTTTCTCGTCGACGGGGTGGGCGGTCACGGCGGCTCCTCCGGGCGGGTAACACGTCGGCTCTGACGTGGGTTTCGGGAGGTGGTGCGCGGTCGTGCGGGACCGGGGGACGGAACGCCCCAAAAGGGGCGAGGGTGACCGTTCCGGGGCGCGCACGTCCATGCACGCCCCGGAGACGGCCGCCATGGACCACGCTCGGGTCCACGGCTACCGGCCGAGGGCCGTCCCCCTCAACCGGAGATCAAGTGCCGGACGGGTCCAAGTGCCCTTACGGCCCAAGGAGACCGCGTACGGCGATCAGGCCTCCGCGGCGATCCGCGCGAGGCGCTGCGCCTCCTCCCGCGTGGCGCGGGCGATGGCGTCCTCGTCGACGTGCAGGAGCCGGCCGTTCTCCACCACCGGCTCGCCGCCCACGAGCGAGAGCGTGACCGGGGCCGCCGCGCCGAAGACCAGCGCGGTCACCGGGTCGGCGATCGAGGCGTGCGCGAGGGTGTCCAGCCTCCACAGCACGAGGTCGGCGAGCTTGCCCGGCTCCAGGGAACCGATCTCCGCCGCCCTGCCCAGGACCTGGGCGCCGCCGTAGGTGCCAAGGCGCAGCGCCTGACGGGCGTTCAGGGCGGCTTCCCGGTGGGCGCCGAGGCGGTTGATGAGGAGGGCGTTGCGCAGTTCGGTGTGGAGTTCGCCGGACTCGTTCGAGGCGGTGCCGTCGACGCCGAGGCCGACCGGGACGCCGGCCGCGAGCATGTCCGGGACACGGGCGATGCCGGCCGCGAGACGGGCGTTGGACGAGGGACAGTGGGCGACACCGGTCTTCGTACGGGCGAAGGCGGCGATGTCGGAGTCGTTCATGTGGACGCAGTGCGCCATCCACACGTCCTCGCCGAGCCAGCCGGTGGACTCGAAGTACTCGGTCGGGCCCATGCCGAACAGTTCCTTGCAGAACTGCTCCTCCTCCACGGTCTCCGAGCCGTGCGTGTGCAGTCGTACGCCCTTGCGGCGGGCCAACTCGGCGCCCTGACGCATGAGTTCGGTGGAGACGGAGAAGGGTGAGCAGGGCGCGACGGCCACCTGGGTCATGGCGCCGAAGGAGGGGTCGTGGTGCTCGTCGACGGTCGCCTCGGTGGCGGCGAGGGCACCTTCGAGGGTCTCGACGGCGAAGTCCGGCGGCAGCCCGCCGTCCTTCTCGCTGCGGTCCATGGAGCCGCGGGCGAGGGTGAAGCGGACGCCCATCTGGCGGGCGGCCCGGATGATGGTGCCGGACAGGTCGCCGGAGCCCCGCGGGAAGACGTAGTGGTGGTCCATGGCGGTGGTGACACCGCCGCGGGCCATCATGGCGAGGGAGCCCTGCGCGGCGGCGGACACCATCCGCTCGTCGATGCGCGCCCAGGTCGGGTAGAGCGCGACGAGCCAGTTGAAGAGGTTGTGGTCGGTGGCCAGGCCGCGGGTGATCCACTGGTAGAAGTGGTGGTGGGTGTTGACCAGGCCGGGGGTCACGAGGTGGCCCGTGGCGTCGATACGGCGTACGACGTTCTCCAGGCCCTCCGGGGCCCTGCCCGCGCCGAGCGACTCGATGCGGTTGTCCGCGACGACGACATGGCCCGAGGCGTACTCGGTGTCGCCCGCGTCCACCGTCGCGATCGCACAGTTCTCGATGACGATACGCCGGACTTCTGCCGATGCTGCCATGGTGCGTCCTTCTTCGTTTCGAGGGGTGGGCACGGCAGGACCCTAGGAGGTTTGAGTGCCGCGGCTGTCGACGCCACGGGTGCCGAAGGAGGGGCCTTCGCCAGACCTCGGAGGTTGACTCAGAGGTTGACTCAGAGGTTGGTGAGGTCCACCGGGATGTGCGGCTCGCAGCCCTCGCGCAGGATGGTGGCCTCGATCAGTCCGTAGGGCCGGTCGGCCGCGAAGTACACCTCGTTGTCGTTCTCGAGCCCGAACGGCTTGAGGTCAACGAGGAAATGGTGCTTGTTGGGAAGGGAGAAACGGACCTCGTCGATCTCGCTGCGGTTCTCGATGATCCGCGAGCCCATCTGGTACAGAGTCTGCTGCAGCGACAGGGAGTAGGTCTCCGCGAAGGCCTGGAGCATGTGCTTCCTGACCTGGTCGTAGGACTTCTCCCAGTTGGGCATCTTCTGCTCGTCGCCGGTCCAGTTGAAGCGCCAGCGGCCGGAGACCTGGGTGGCCAGGATGCGGTCGTACGCCTCGGGGAGCGTCGTGTACTTGTCCTTGACGTAGCCCCAGAACTCGGAGTTCGTCGAGTTCATCACGACGAGGTCCTTCAACCCCGAGATGACCTCCCACGACGAGCCGTCATAGGTGATCTGGGTGACCCGGGTCTCCTGGCCCTTGCGCACGAAGGAGTGCTTGACGTCGTCGGCGCCGATGAACCTGGAGTTGGCGTCGGAGGTCTCGATGCGCTCCCAGGCGTACTCCTCGATGCGGATGCGCGCCGTCTTGATCGGCTCCTGCGAGGTCACGAAGTGCCGGGCGAGGTGGATGCCGAACTGTTCGGCGGACTCGATGCCGTACTCCTTGGCGAAGGCGTACACCGTGTTCTTGGTGGTGTCCGTCGGCAGGACGTTCGCGTTGGAGCCCGAGTAGTGGACCTCTTCCATGTCGCCGCTCAGCGCCACGGACACGTTCAGGTCCTTGATGTGGTGCGTCGCCCCGTCGCGGGTGATCTTCACGACGCGGTTCTCGGCCTTGCCGTACTGGTTCTGCCCCAGCATCACAGGGCGACCGCGGTGGGAATTGTCGGTCATTTCTGCTAGCTCCCTCGGTAAACGGAGTAGCCGAACGGGTTGAGCAGCAGCGGTACGTGATAGTGCTCGCCCGGCCTGACGGCGAAGGTGATCGTCACCTCGGGGAAGAACACTCCGCTCGCACCGCTGTCCCGATTCGCGGGGGCGTCCTGCTGCGCATCGGCTTGCTTCTTCTCGAAGTACGCCTCGACCTCGAAGTCGAGCCGTACGTGGGTCGTCCCCTCCGGCAGCGCCGGGAGGTCCTTGCACCGCCCGTCCGCGTCGGTCGCGGAGCCGCCGAGCTCCCGCCAGTCCGCCGTGCGGCCGCCACGGGCCGCGAGCCGGACGGCGACGCCCTCGGCGGGGCGTCCGACGCTGGTGTCCAGGATGTGCGTGGACACGGATGCGGTGGTGTCGGTGCTCATACGTTCTCCTCCTCCACGAGACGGGCCAGCCGGATGCGGTTGATCTTGCCCAGTTCGGAGCGGACGATCTCGCGCTCCTGCTCGGGCGAGTTTCCGATCCGTTCCTTGACCGCGTCGCGCATCTGCTCGCCGGTCCGGCCGGTGGCGCAGATCAGGAAGACATGGCCGAACCTCTCCTGGTACGCCAGGTTCAGTTCGAGCATCTCCTCCTTGAGCTCCGCGGAGGCGCCGGCCATGCCGCGCTGCTCCCGGGAGGAGGTGGGGTCCCCGGGCTTCGGCCGCCCGATCGGCGGGTGCCCCGCCATCGCCTCCGCCAGGTCCTCGGCGGTCAGCTCGGCCATGGCGGCGTCGCTCGCGGCGAAGAGGTCGTCGGGGGTGGTGTACGGGCGGTGGGCGAGCAGGGTGCGCACCCAGGCCGTCGACGCGCACGCCTCGCGGAGGGCGGCGTGGGCCGCGTGCTCCTCCAGGGCGTTGAACCGGGCGAGGCCGCCGGGTGTCGTACTCGAAGTCACGGGAAGCCTCCGTGGCCTTGTGCTGGACGGGCTGCGGCTAGCTAACGCCCTCGGAAACACCACGTCAACACTTTGTTGAAAAATCGAGGTAACAACCGACGCCCCGCGCGAGGCGACAACCGCCGCCGGGCGCTCAGGCCTCCTTCTCGCGGTTCAGGTAGTTGTAGACGGTGAAGCGGCTGACGCCCAGCGCGCTCGCCACCGTCTCCACGCCGTGCCGCACCGAGAAGGCTCCGCGGGCCTCGAGCACCCGCACGACCTCCTGCTTGGACTTGCGGTCGAGGTCGGCCAGCGGCTTGCCCTGCTTGCGCTCCAGGGCGACCAGGATGTGATCGAGCGAGTCGGCCAGCTGCGGCAGCCGTACGGCGACCACGTCCACACCCTCCCAGGAGAGCACGACGTCATCGGGGCCGGCCCGGTCGGGCGCCACCATCTCGCCCCCCATGGCGTCGACCAGCGGCTTGACCGCCGCGACGAAGGGGTCGTCTCCGATACCGGTCACTTATCGCCCTCCCCGACCGCGTTCACCTGCAGCGAGACCCTGGTGGCGCCGGCCGCCAGAGCCCGGCGCAGCAGCGCGTCGACCGCGGTGAGCACCGCGTCCGCGTCCCCCTCGGCGGTGTTGCCGAACGGGCCGACGTCCACGGCGTCCAGTTCGGCCGCCTCGATGACCTCGCGGGCGACCAACGCGTGCGGGGGCGCCTCGTCGAGGTCGAAGGGCTCGGTCGTGAACTCCACTCTCAATCGCACGCGCTCAACCTACTGCGCGGTGCCGATTTTCCGGCAGCCCCCACTTGACAAGCCTCGACGCCCGACGGCAGTCTTCCATTAAGCAGAAACCAACTTCCGCAATACGGAAATTAATGACTTCGACTCTCGCCGGCGAACGTCTCGACACGGAGGCGAAGGTCTCGACACGGAAGGGAGCGCCGAGCCACATGCCGGGTTCCGAATGGGGCACAGCCACCGAGCAACGCTTCAACGTCAACCTGTCGATCCTCTTCACCGAGCTCCCGCTCCTGGAGCGCCCCGCGGCCGCCGCCGCGGCGGGCTTCACCGCGGTCGAGCTGTGGTGGCCCTGGGTCGACTCCCCCACCCCGGAGCGGTCCGAACTCGACGCCTTGAAGAAGGCGATCGAGGACGCGGGCGTCCAGCTGACGGGGCTGAACTTCTACGCCGGACAGCTGCCCGGCCCCGACCGGGGCGCGCTGTCGATCCCCGGCACCGAGTCGGAGCGGTTCCGCGCCAACATCGACGTGGCGGCCGACTTCGCGCGGTCGCTGGGCTGCAAGGCCCTCAACGCGCTGTACGGCAACCGTGTCGAGGGCGTGGAGGCGGCCGCGCAGGACGCGCTCGCACTGGAGAACCTGGTCCTCGCGGCGCGGGCCGCCGACCGGATCGGCGCGATCCTCCTGATCGAGACCCTCAACCAGCCTGAGTCGCCGCTCTATCCCCTGGTGAGCGCCCCGGCGGGAGTCGCCGTCGTCGACCGGGTCAACGAGGCGACCGGCCTCGGCAACGCCAGGTTCCTCATGGACCTGTACCACCTGTCCATGAACGGCGAGGACCTGCCGTCGGTGATCGAGCGGTACGCCGCGCAGACCGGCCACGTGCAGATCGCCGACAACCCCGGGCGCGGCGCCCCGGGCACCGGGACCCTGCCCCTGGAGGACCTGCTCGGCCGGCTGAGGAAGGCCGGCTACGAGGGCTGGGTCGGCCTGGAGTACAAGCCGGGCGACCGTCCGAGCGCGGCGGCCTTCGACTGGCTGCCGGCCAAGGCCCGAGCCGCCCGCTGAGCGGCAACTCATCGACGTATCACAGCAGTCAGAGAGGCACCCTCATGAGCAGCACTCTTGCAGATTCTTCCCACCCGAACCGCCCGGCCCGCCCGGCGGTCGCCTGGATCGGTCTCGGCATCATGGGCTCCCCCATGTCGGAGAACCTGGTCAAGGCCGGGTACGACGTCACCGGGTTCACGCTGGAGCGGGACAAGCTGGAGCGCCTCGCCGCCGCGGGCGGTACGGCCGCCGGTTCGATCGCCGAGGCCGTGCGGGACGCCGACGTGGTGATCACGATGGTGCCCGCCTCCCCGCAGGTCGAGGCCATCGCGTACGGCCCCGACGGCATCCTGGAGAACGCGAGGTCCGGCGCGCTGCTGATCGACATGTCGTCGATCACCCCGCAGACCTCCATCGACCTCGCGAAGGCGGCCGCCGCGAAGGGGATCCGGGTTCTGGACGCTCCCGTGTCCGGCGGCGAGGCCGGGGCCATCGAGGCCGTGCTGTCGATCATGGTCGGTGGCGAGCAGGCCGACTTCGACGAGGCCGAGCCGCTCTTCGAGGCGCTCGGCAAGACCATCGTGCTCTGCGGTCCGCACGGCTCCGGCCAGACCGTGAAGGCCGCGAACCAGCTGATCGTCGCCGTGAACATCCAGGCGTGCGCCGAGGCCGTGGTCTTCCTGGAGAAGTCCGGCGTGGACCTGAAGGCCGCGCTCGACGTCCTGGGCGGCGGGCTCGCCGGCTCCACCGTACTGACGCGGAAGAAGGACAACTTCCTGAACCGCGACTTCAAGCCGGGCTTCCGTATCGACCTGCACCACAAGGACATGGGCATCGTCACGGACGCCGCCCGCACGGTCGGCGCCGCGCTGCCGGTGGGCGCCGTGGTCGCCCAGCTCGTCGCCTCCCTGCGCGCCCAGGGCGACGGCGGCCTCGACCACTCGGCCCTCCTCCGCTCCGTGGAACGCCTCTCGGGCGCACAACTCTGACGAGCCCACCCCGGCACGAGGGACACAGCCCCGACACGGCGGTCGAGGCCCGTACGTCGGGCGCGACCGGCGCATCGGGCGCGGCCCGACACGACAGCCGCAGCCCCGGCACACCGGACGCGGCCTGACGGCACCGGGCGCAGCCCCGGTGCATAGACCGGGCGCGTCCCCGGCACCTCGGGCACAGCCGCGCGGCGTCGGGCGCAAACACGCCCCACCAGGCACGGTCCCGACATCCCGGGCGCGGCCCCGGCATTCCGAGCGCAACCCGACACGACGGGCACAGCCCCGGCACACCGGACGCGGCCTGACGGCACCGGGCGCAGCCCCGGCGCAGCCCCGGCGCATAGACCGGGCGCGTCCCCGGCACCTGGGGCGCAGCCCAACACGATGGGCAGGGCCCGGACACAGCGGGCGCAGCCCTTACGTCGGGCGCGGCCCGAGGCCTCGGTGCGGCCCGCCGTGCCGGGCGCAGCCCCCGATGTGTCCGGCGCGGCCCCGACGGCCTCGGGGTGGTTCTGAGACTTCCGGGTGGTGTCGTCGCTGACACCTGTCCTGTCGCGCCCAAGCGGTGGCGCCACCCGGAACCCAACCCACTTCAACAAACTGTTGACGTTCGGAACGCCCCAAACCTAGGCTCCACAAAGCGGAAGTCGGTTTCCGCTGCCCCTCGCATGGAAGGTCCACGATGTCGAAGCGTGTGCTTACGACCGAGTCCGGTGCTCCGGTCGCCGACAACCAGAACTCAGCCACCGCCGGCGCAGGCGGCCCGCTCCTCCTCCAGGACCAGCACCTCCTGGAGAAGCTCGCCCGGTTCAACCGCGAGCGCATCCCGGAGCGCGTGGTGCACGCCCGCGGCTCCGGCGCGTACGGCCACTTCGAGGTCACGGACGACGTCACCGGCTTCACCCACGCCGACTTCCTGAACACGATCGGCAAACGCACCGAGGTCTTCCTGCGCTTCTCCACCGTGGCCGACAACCTGGGCGGCGCGGACGCGGTCCGCGACCCGCGCGGCTTCGCGGTCAAGTTCTACACGGAGGAGGGGAATTACGACCTCGTCGGGAACAACACCCCGGTCTTCTTCATCAAGGACCCGCTCAAGTTCCCCGACTTCATCCACTCCCAGAAGCGCGACCCGTTCACGGGCAAGCAGGAGCCGGACAACGTCTGGGACTTCTGGGCGCACGCACCCGAGGCCACGCACCAGGTGACCTGGCTGATGGGCGACCGCGGCATCCCCGCCTCGTACCGGCACATGAACGGCTACGGCTCGCACACCTACCAGTGGACGAACGCCGAGGGTGAGGCCTTCTTCGTCAAGTACCACTTCAAGACGAACCAGGGCGTCCGCAGCCTCTCCACCGAGCAGGCGCAGGAGATCGCGGGCAAGGACCCGAACTCCCACCAGACGGACCTCCTGCAGGCCATCGAGCGGGGCGTACGCCCGTCCTGGACCCTCTACGTCCAGATCATGCCCGCGGCCGAGGCGGCGGACTACCGCTTCAACCCCTTCGACCTCACCAAGGTGTGGCCGCACCAGGACTTCCCGCTCCAGCGCGTGGGCCGACTGGTCCTGGACCGCAACCCCGACAACGTCTTCGCCGAGGTCGAGCAGGCGGCGTTCTCCCCGAACAACTTCGTTCCGGGCATCGGCCCCTCCCCCGACAAGATGCTCCAGGGCCGGCTGTTCGCCTACGCGGACGCCCACCGCTACCGCCTCGGCGTCAACCACACCCAGCTCGCGGTGAACGCACCGAAGGCCACGACCGCGGACAACTACGGCCGCGACGGCTTCATGGCATCCAACGCGCAGGGCCGCGCCGCCAAGAACTACGAGCCGAACTCCTACGGCGGCCCCGCCGAGACCGGCCGCCCACTGTCGGCCCCGCTGGCCGTCGCCGGCTGGACCGGCACCCACGAGGCTCCCCTGCACACCAAGGACGACGACTTCTTCCAGGCCGGCGAGCTCTACCGCCTGATGTCGGCCGAGGAGCGGTCCCGGCTGATCGCCAACATCGCCGGCGGCCTCGCGCAGGTCTCCCGCGACGACGTCGTCGAGAAGAACCTCGCCCACTTCCACGCCGCCGACCCGGAGTACGGCCGGCGCGTGGCGGAAGCGGTCCACGCCCTGCGCGAGGACTGACCCCTGACCGCGTCACCGGGCCAGACGGGAGGTCGGCCCGGTGACGCGCGGCCCGCGAGGACCCGAGCGACCCGGATGAGGGGTGGTCGCCGGTGGCACGCGGGCACGACGAGGACCGCGGCGGATGTGAGCCAGTGCGGTGGTGAAGGTCCCGGGACCCCCTTCTCGACCTGAGGGAAGGCCGGCCCCGGTTCCGTCGCGGCCGCCGCGGTCCCCGTCACACACCGAGCGAGGCGCCGGGTACGGACTCCGTACCCGGCGCCTCGGCGTGCTTCCCGGCGTGCTCCCGGGGTGCTCGGGGGGTGCTCCCGGGGTGCGGAGTCGGCCGGAGCACAGCAGCCTGAAAGCATGGACTATCCCAGCATCGTCGTGCACGCCCCGGCACTGGACGGCTCGCGACGGGTCACCACGGGGGACGAGACGCTCGGTGTCGCCTACCACCTCGACGACGTCATCGAGATCCTGCGGCGGGCCGAGGTCGACCTGGACGAGATCGAGGTCGACAAGAGCGACATCATCGACTGGCAGGGCGGCGGCCCCGACCACTGGCCGGGATTCGAGGAGCTCGAGCTCCCGGAGGACTGACAACATGCCCCGGACACGTACTCCAGTGGACGTACGCCGGCTACGCAACCCTCAAATCAAGCTCTGAACACGACTCCAGGGGCTTCAACTCACCCCGGTGATGGGCACATTCTCGGCACACGGGGCCCGCCGGCACGGGGGCGGCGGGCCTCGCGACGGGGGTACGGGGGAACACGGGGGAACAACACGAGGGGCGGCTCACCCAAACGGTGAACCGCCCCTGGTACGTGCGCGACCGGTGTGCGAGGAACGCGTACGTCAGACCTTCAGCGTCCTGATGGACGTGGGCGCGTGGCCCGGCTCGGTCGCGATCTCCTCGAACTCCACGACGTTTCCGATGTCGTTCGTCGTGGACATCGAGATGTTGGTGACGCGCTCCAGGATCGCCTCGACGACGACCGGCACCCGGTACTCGGCGGCGAGCTTCTTGGCCTGCTCGAAGGCGGCGCCCAGCTCGGCCGGGTCGGTGACGCGGATCGCCTTGCAGCCGAGGCCCTCGACGACCTTGACGTGGTCGACGCCGTAGACGCCGAGTTCGGGCGAGTTGATGTTCTCGAACTCCAGCTTGACCTGGAAGTCGATGTCGAAGGCCCGCTGCGCCTGACGGATCAGGCCCAGGTAGGCGTTGTTGACCAGGACGTGGACGTACGGGATCCGGTGCTGGGCGCCGACGGCCAGTTCCTCGATCATGAACTGGAAGTCGTAGTCGCCGGAGAGGGCGACGACGGAGGCCTCCGGGTCGGCCTTGGCGACGCCCAGCGCGGCCGGGACCGTCCAGCCGAGCGGTCCCGCCTGGCCGCAGTTGATCCAGTGCCGGGGCCGGTAGACGTGCAGCATCTGGGCGCCGGCGATCTGCGAGAGGCCGATGGTGGAGACGTACCGGGTCTCTGGGCCGAAGGCCTTGTTCATCTCCTCGTAGACGCGCTGCGGCTTGATCGGGATGTCGTCGAAGTGCGTACGGCGCTGGAGCGTCGCCCTGCGCTCCTGGGCGGCGGCGGCCCACGCGGAGCGGTCCGGCAGCCGGCCCTCGGCCCTGAGTTCCTTCGCCACCTGGACGAACAGTTCGAGCGCGGCCCTCGCGTCGGAGGCGATGCCGTAGTCCGGGGCGAAGATCTTGCCGATCTGGGTGGGCTCGATGTCGACGTGGACGAAGGTGCGGCCCGCGGTGTAGACGTCCAGCTTGCCGGTGTGGCGGTTGGCCCAGCGGTTGCCGATGCCCAGGACGAAGTCGGACTCCAGGAAGGTCGCGTTGCCGTAGCGGTGTGAGGTCTGCAGGCCCACCATGCCGGCGTTCAGCTCGTGGTCGTCGGGCAGGACGCCCCAGCCCATCAGGGTGGGGACGACCGGGATGCCCGTCAACTTGGCGAATTCCACGAGGAGTTCGCAGGCGTCGGCGTTGATGACACCACCACCGGCGACGATCAGGGGCCGCTCGGACTCGTTCAGCAGCCCGATCGCCTTCTCGATCTGGGCGCGGGTGGCGGCGGGCTTGTACGCCTGGAGCGGCTCGTACGTCTCCGGGTCGAACTCGATCTCGGTGAGCTGGACGTCGATGGGCAGGTCGATGAGGACCGGGCCCGGACGGCCGGAGCGCATGAGGTGGAAGGCCTGCTGGAAGACGCCTGGAACCTGGGCCGCCTCCAGCACGGTGACCGCCATCTTGGTCACCGGCTTCGCGATCGAGGCGATGTCGACGGCCTGGAAGTCCTCTTTGTGGATCACGGCGGTCGGCGCCTGGCCCGTGACGCACAGGATCGGGATCGAGTCGCCGATGGCGGAGTAGAGGCCGGTGATCATGTCGGTGCCCGCGGGTCCCGACGTACCGATGCAGACGCCGATGTTGCCCGGGTGGGTGCGGGTGTAGCCCTCCGCCATGTGCGAGGCGCCCTCGACATGGCGGGCGAGGGTGTGGCCGATCCCCCCGGCGGCCTTGAGGGCCGCGTAGAAGGGGTTGATCGCCGCGCCCGGGACGCCGAACGCGTCGCTGACGCCCTCGCGCTTGAGGATCTCGACTGCCGCGCGGGCAGCGGTCATACGAGCCATGGAGTACTCCTGCTTCGGCTGTCGGATTCGCGCTCCCGTCGCGCCCCTCGGAGAGCTGGTGATTCCTGGTGATTCCGCAGTACGGTGATTCCACATTGCGGAAATTAACTTCTACTATCTGGAAATAATGTAGGTGTCGTGCCGGAGAGCGTCAAGGGTGCGCGCCCGGCTGGATCCGCAGGAGGGAAGGGCGGGGGCTGTCGGGGCGTTTCGCTGCCGCTGGCCCCCCGCCTGGAGGACGATGGACACGCTGTCCCGACGTGACGTCCTGGAGTGGGCCATGGCCGAGAGCGTGCCGGTGCGGTGTCCGGCCTGCCGTCGCGAGCATCTCTTTGCCGCGCCGTCGTACCCGTGCGTGTGCGGCGCCCCCGTCACGCCTCCGCTCGACCGCCTCGCCGATCCCGCGCCGGTCACCCACCGCACCTGGGACGAGGACTGGGTCACGGTTCCCTGCGACACCTGCGGGCGCGCGGACCAGTGGCCCCATCCGGAACTGGGCTGCGCCTGCGGGGTCATGCTGCGGATTCCGGTACGAGGGGTACGGCGCCCCCTGCGCGCGGAGGTCGTGCCGGGCCCCGGCGCCCCCGCGGACCTGGAGGCGGAACCGGAACCGGAGGCGGCACCGCACACCCCCGAGCCACCGCCCCCCGGTACGGCAGCCACCACGCCGGGAAGCCCCCTCATCCCCGACCACCTGCCACTGCCCCGCACCACCCCGACACCCCGCCCGGTGTTCCAGCCGGTGACCATCCGCACCGCCCGGGACGCCGTCACGGCGGCCGCGCTGTATCTGCGGTGGCTCGGCTACCGCGACATCCGCAGAGCGGACCAGCGCCCGCCCTCGGGCATCGGACTCGCCGCCCGCGGCATGCTGGCACAGGTGGACCCCACCGTCCGTCCGGCCACACTGCGCGACGTGGAGTGCCTGTGGCTGACGGCCATGTCGGAGTCCACGGGATGCGTCTACTTCTCCCTGGCCGGGTACGCGGACGACGCCCGCGGCCGCGCCGACGCCCTCGGGATCCCCCTCTTCGTGCTCGACCTCACGGGCACCCCCCAGCCGGTGAACACCCACGCCGACGAACTCCTCGCCACCGGGGCCTGAACCCCGGCGGCGGGGAGCGCTCTATTCGGCGTAGGTCTGCCGCAGTTCGATCTTGCGGACCTTCCCCGACACCGTCATCGGGAAGGACTCCAGGACCTGCAGGCGGCTGGGGATCTTGTAGTGGGCCAACCGGCCCTCGCAGAAGGCGCGCAGTTCCTCCAGCGTCAGGGGGTCGGCCGGGTCCAGCGGGATGACGCAGGCGAGCACCTCCTCGCCGTAGCGCTCGTGGGGCACCCCGACCACCTGGACGTCGGCGATCTTCGGATGGGCGTAGAGGAACTCCTCGATCTCGCGCGGGTAGATGTTCTCGCCGCCACGGATGATCATGTCCTTGATGCGGCCGACGATCTCGACGTACCCGTCCTCACGCATCACGGCGAGGTCGCCCGTGTGCATCCAGCGCCCCGCGTCGACGGCCTCGGCGGTCTTCTCGGGCTCGTTCCAGTAGCCGAGCATCACGCTGTAGCCGCGGGTGCACAGCTCTCCGGCGGTGCCGCGGGGCTGCGTCACCCCCTCCGCCGGGTCGACGACCTTCACCTCCAGGTGCGGGAGCACCCGGCCGACGGTGCCGGTGCGGTGCTCCAAGTCGTCGTCCCTGCGGGTCTGCAGGGACACGGGCGAGGTCTCGGTCATGCCGTAGCAGATGGAGACCTCCGCCATGTGCATCTCGGCGACCACCCGCTTCATCACCTCGACCGGGCACGGCGAGCCCGCCATGATGCCGGTGCGCAGCGAGGACAGGTCGTACGTCGCGAAGCCGGGGAGGTTCAACTCCGCGATGAACATCGTCGGTACGCCGTACAGCGAGGTGCAGCGCTCGTCCTGGACGGCGCGGAGCGTCGCGGCCGGATCGAAGGAGGGCGCGGGGATGACCATGCAGGCGCCGTGCGAGGTCGCCGCGAGGTTGCCCATGACCATGCCGAAGCAGTGGTAGAAGGGCACGGGGATGCAGATCCGGTCCTGCTCGCTGTAGGCGATCGACTCGCCCACGAAATAGCCGTTGTTGAGGATGTTGTGGTGGGAGAGGGTCGCCCCCTTGGGGAAGCCCGTCGTGCCCGAGGTGTACTGGATGTTGATGGGGTCGTCGCAGGACAACTCGCTCTTGCGGACCCGGAAGTCCTCGTACAGATCGGGGGTCCCACGCCCGATCAGGGCGTCCCAGCTGGGGTCGCCGATGTAGACGGTCTCCCTCAACTGCGGGCATCTGCCGCGCACTTGCTCGACCATCGCCCGGTAGTCGCTGGTCTTGTGGCTGAGGGAGGCGAAGAGCAGCGAGATGCCGGCCTGCTGGAGGACGTACTCGACCTCATGGGTGCGGTAGGCCGGGTTGATGTTCACCATGACCGCGCCGACGCGGGCGGTGGCGTACTGGACGAGCACCCACTCCGGGCAGTTGACCGCCCAGATGCCCACCCGGTCGCCCCTGGCGATGCCGGTGGCCAGCAGCGCGTACGCCAACTCGTCGACGTCCGCGGAGAACCGGGCGTACGTCCAGCGTCGCCCGGACGGCACGTCGACGAGCGCCTCCCGGTCCGGCCAGGCCGCGACCGCCCGGTCCAGGTTGGCCCCGATGGTGTCGCCGAGCAGGGTCGTCGCGCTGGTCCCGTGCGCGTAGGAGAGTGCGCTCACCGGAAGTCCTCCTCGCGGTACTCGGCGTCCGAGCCGGCGGCCGTGGCCTCGCGCAGCTCGATCCGGCGGATCTTGCCCGAGATGGTCTTGGGGAGTGTGCCGAACTCCAGACGACGGATGCGCTTGTACGGCGCGAGGACCGTCCGCGAGTGTTCGAAGAGCACCTTCGCCAGGTCGGGGCCCGGTGCGTGGCCGGTGGCGAGGACGATGTACGCCTTCGGGACGGCGAGCCGCAGTTCGTCGGGGGCCGGGACGACGGCCGCCTCCGCCACCGCCTCGTGCTCCAGCAGGGCGCTCTCCAGCTCGAAGGGCGAGATCTTGTAGTCGGAGGCCTTGAACACGTCGTCGGCGCGGCCGACGTAGGTGATGTATCCGTCCTCGTCCCGGGCGCCGATGTCACCGGTGCGGTAGTAGCCGCCCGCCATCGCCTCCGCCGTACGGTCGGCGTCGCCGTGGTAGCCGGTCATCACGCCCACCGGCCGCGCCGACAGATCGAGCGCGATCTCCCCCTCCACCGCCCCGGGCGCACCCGTGACCGGGTCGAGGAGTTCGACGCGGAAGCCGGGACTCGGCCGTCCCATGGAGCCCGTCTTGAGCTGCTGCCCGGGGCTGTTGGAGACCTGGACGGCCGTCTCGGTCTGCCCGAAGCCGTCCCGGATGGTGACGCCCCAGGCGCGCCGCACCTGCTCGATGACCTCCGGGTTCAGCGGCTCACCGGCGGCGACGGCCTCGCGTGGCGGGGTGCGCAGCTGCGTCAGGTCGGCCTGGATGAGCATCCGCCAGACCGTGGGCGGGGCGCAGAAGGTGGTGACACCCGCCCGGTCCATCTCCGCCATCAGCCGGCCCGGGTCGAAGCGCGTGTAGTTGTGGATGAACACGGTCGCCTCCGCGTTCCAGGGCGCGAAGAGGTTGGACCAGGCGTGCTTGGCCCAGCCGGGCGAGGAGATGTTCAGATGCACGTCGCCGGGCTTGAGCCCGATCCAGTACATCGTCGACAGATGACCGATCGGGTAGGAGGCGTGGGTGTGTTCGACGAGCTTGGGGCGGGCGGTGGTGCCGGAGGTGAAGTAGAGCATCAGGGGGTCGTCCGAGTGGGTGACGCCCTCGGGCTCGAAGCTCGCGTCGGCGGCGTACGCCTCCTCGTACGACTGCCAGCCGGGCCGTGCTCCCCCCACCGTGATCCGGGTCTGGCGACCGGGCACCTCGTCGAACTTCTCGGCGTCCTCGGCGCGCACGATCACATGCCGGACGCGGCCGCGCTCGACCCGGTCGCGCAGGTCGGCGGGGCCGAGCAGGGTGGTCGCGGGGATGACGACGGCGCGCAGTTTCATCGCGGCGAGGGCCGTCTCCCACAGTTCGACCTGGTTGCCGAGCATGACCAGCACGCGGTCCTCGGCGCGTACGCCTCGCGCGCGCAGCCAGTTGGCCACCCGGTTCGAACGCTCGGAGAGGGCGGCGAAGGAGAACTCGGCGCGCTCGCCGTCCTCCTCGACGATGTGCAGGGCGGTGCGGTCGTTGCCCCGTGCGATGACGTCGAACCAGTCGAGCGCCCAGTTGAAGGACTCCGGGCGGGGCCAGTCGAAGCCCTCGTACGCCGTGGTGTAGTCCGCACGGTGCTCCAGCAGGAAGTCCCGCGCGGCGCGGAACTCGTCCGTCGCACCGTTCGTCACCGTCATGTGTCCTCCTCGTTGCCGCACAGCCGCCTTCGACAAAGGCCCTAGCATCGTGTATTCCGTGATGGAGGTCTCACCACCCCCGAACGGGGGTACGCCGCGACGAAGGGGCGAACACGTGGCAGCAGACACGGCCGAGGCGGTGGAGATGCGTGGTGCGCTGGTACGACTGCGGCGCGCCACGGGGCTGCCGGTCGCCTTCGGCGGCCTCGTCGAACCAGGTCGCGCCCAGGTACGTATCAGCGAACTCAGCGGTACGGCGACGCCCGCGCTCAGCGCCCTCGCCGTGTCCTCGGGCAACGGCCTGGGCGGCAAGGCGGTCGCGCTGGCCCGGCCCTGCGCGGTGACGGACTACTCCGCCTCCCGGCAGATCAGCCACGAGTACGACGTGGCGGTCGCCACGGAGGGCCTGTGCTCCGTGATCGCCGTACCCGTCGTCGTACGCCGCCGGGTGCGCGGGGTGTTGTACGGCGCCCTGCGCACGGCCCAGCCCCTGGGTGACCGCACGCTCGGCGCGGCGGTGGCGGCGGCCCGGGACGTGGAGCAGGCGCTGGTCGTACGGGACGAGGCGCAGGGGCTGCTGGCCGTCGCCCGGGAGCCCGAACCGGCGGTCGGGAGCCCCGTGTGGGAAGAGGTCCGCGAGGCGCACGGGGCGCTGCGGGCACTGGCGCCGCGCATCGTCGAC
>LRTP01000229.1 GCA_001550305.1 Streptomyces diastatochromogenes | reverse complement strand
GAGGAGCGGGCGCGGCTGCTGGCCCAGGAGCAGGCCCAGGCCGCCGAGCAGGACCGGCTGCGCAGGCTGGCCGAGGAGCAGGCACGGCTGCGGGCCGAGGCCGAGGAGCGCCGTCTGGAGAAGCAGCGCAAGGCCGAGGAGGCGTTGCTGCGGGCGGAGGAGGCGCGACGGGCCGCGACGGAGACGGCGGCAGCGGCGGCGGCCGCAGCCACGGCGGCTTCGACGTCCGCTTCCGCTTCTGCTTCTGCTTCGACTGCGGCTTCCGCTTCATCGGTTACGTCGGCTTCTGCTTCCGGTTCGGCGCCTGCGGGTTCTGCTGAGCCGGCTGCCACGGGTCCCGTGGCGGACAACGAGACGACGGTGCCCACGCCGGTCGTGACGCCCCCGAGCACCTCGGGCGGCTCGGTGGACGAGACGACGGTGCTGCGGCCCGTGCGCTCCGGAGAGAGCCGCCAGGGTTTCCGCTCCGACTCGGAGGAGACGGCCAAGCTGCCGAAGCCGCCCGTGCCCGAGGAAGCGGCCGAGAAGACGGCCGTGCTCCCGCCGGTGGTGCCGGGGGCCGCGGACGAGACCGCCGTGCTGCCGCCGGTGGCACCGGGCGCGGCCGACGAGACGGCGGTGCTTCCTCCGGTACGCGACGGGGGCGCGGGTGCCGCTCCGGATGCCGGTACGGGTGATCCCGCGAACCGGGTGCCTCCGGGCTTCTTCCGGGACGAGCGGGCCGAGCCCCGGCCCGAGAAGGCCGGTGACCGTACGCGCGAGCTGCCCCAGGTCAATGCCGAGGGCGCACCGCGTCGCCGCCCCCGTTCCGACTGGGCGGAGGAGACCCCGCTCGACGATCTGCCGACCCTGGCGGACGAACTGCTGGGCCCGCGTGACGACGACGAGCAGGACGACGGGCGCGAGGGACGGGGCGGTCGCCGCCGTCGCTGAGGTCCGGGGACCCGTTGTCAGTGGCGACCCGCACAATGGACGCGGCAAGGCAAAGTGCGACGAAAGGGCGGTGCCCCGTGCCGGTATGGGACGACCTGGTGGGCCAGGACAAGGTGAGCGAGCAGCTCGCCGCCGCCGCTCGTGACGCCGACGCCCTCGTCTCGGCGGTCGCCGCGGACACCCCGCTCCCCGAGGCGTCCAAGATGACGCACGCCTGGCTGTTCACCGGCCCGCCCGGCTCCGGGCGTTCCACCGCGGCGCGGGCCTTCGCGGCGGCGCTCCAGTGCGTGAGCCCCGACCGCGCGCTGGGCGGAGTCCCCGGCTGCGGTTTCTGTGACGGTTGCCACACCAGTCTGATCGGGACGCACGCCGATGTGCAGATCATCCGCACCGACCTCCTCTCCATCGGTGTGAAGGAGACCCGCGATCTGGTCCGCCGCGCCCAGCTGTCCCCGGCGACCGGCCGCTGGCAGGTCATCGTCCTGGAGGACGCGGACCGCCTCACGGAGGGCGCGGGCAACGTCATTCTGAAGGCCGTCGAGGAACCGGCCCCGCGTACGGTCTGGCTGCTCTGCGCGCCCTCCATCGAGGACGTGCTGCCCACCATTCGCTCCCGCTGCCGCCTGCTCACCCTGCGCACCCCGCCAGTGGACGCGGTCGCCGACATCCTCGTCCGCCGTGACGGCATCGAGCCCGCTGTCGCGGCGGCCGCCGCCCGCGCGACACAGGGGCACATCGGGCGCGCCCGCCGTCTCGCCACGGACCAGCGTGCCCGTGAGCGCCGGGCCGCCGTCCTCAAGCTCCCGCTGCGGGTCGACGACATCGGCGGCTGTCTCAAGGCGGCCCAGGAGCTGATCGACACGGCCTCGGAGGACGCGAAGCAGCTCGCCGAGGAAGTCGACGTCAAGGAGACCGAAGACCTGAAGGCGGCCCTCGGCGCGTCGCAGGGCGGCCGTATGCCGCGTGGCACCGCGGGCGTCATGAAGGAGCTGGAGGACCGGCAGAAGCGCCGGAGAACGCGTACGCAGCGCGACAGCCTGGACCTGGCCCTCATCGACCTCACCGGCTTCTACCGCGACGTCCTCGCCCTCCAGCTCGGCTCCCGGGTGGCCCTCGCCAACACGGAGGCCGAGGATGTACTCGAGCGCCTCGCCCGCGGCAGCTCGCCGGAGGCTACCCTCCGCCGGATCGACGCGATCGCCGCGTGCCGTGAGGCGCTGGACCGCAATGTGGCCCCGCTGCTGGCGGTGGAGGCGATGACGATGGCGCTGCGGGCGGGCTGAGCCGAGAGGCTCGAGGCACGGTCGAGCCGAGGACCCGGAACCAACAGCGACCGGCGAGCGGCCGACAGTGACCGCGACCGGCGAGCAGTCGACAGTGACCGCGTCCGGCGAACAGCCGACCGCGACCGGCCGACAGCCGGGGCCCGGGGCCGTGCCGAGGAGCCGGAGTGAGGAGCTGAGGCGAGGTGTGGGGAGCAGGAGTTGAGTCGCCGTGTTGACGACATCACTCGTACGAGGCACATGCACGACTGTTGGTGATCACGGCGTCGCGCAGGGTTACGCTCGCGAGATGTACTCCAGGTACTTCAGGCGCACCCCTCGGCCGCCCCGGTCCCGTCGGCCGAACCGACCCCGCGGTGCGATCCGCGCGATGCGCACCGTCCGTGCGGGCGGCGTGCTGCTCGCCGCCACCACGCTGCTCGTCTCCGCCTGCTCCACGGGGAGTTCGACCAGGACGGCCACGACGTCGGCGGACGCGGTGCTGGCGGCGCTGCCCCGCGCCACACCCGCCACGCTGTCGTCGTACTACGACCAGAAGCTGACCTGGCGCAGCTGCGGCGCCTCCGGCTTCGAGTGCGCCACGATGAAGGCGCCGCTCGACTACGCGAAACCGGCCTCGGGCGACGTCAAACTGGCCGTGGCCCGCAAGAAGGCCACCGGCCCCGGCAAGCGCATCGGCTCGCTGCTGGTCAACCCGGGCGGACCGGGCGGCTCGGCGGTGGGCTACCTGCAGTCGTACGCGGGGATCGGCTACCCCGCGGAGGTCCGCGCCCGCTACGACATGGTCGCGGTCGACCCGCGCGGGGTGGCTCGCAGCGAGCCCGTCGAGTGCCTCACCGGCCCCCAGATGGACACGTACACGGAGACGGACGTCACCCCCGACGACAAGAAGGAAACGGGTGAACTGGTCGACGCGTACAAGAAGTTCGCCGAGGGCTGTGGCCGGCACTCGCCGAACCTGCTGCGGCACGTCTCCACGGTCGAGGCGGCCCGGGACATGGACATCCTGCGCGCGGTCCTGGGCGACCAGAAGCTGAACTACGTGGGGGCGTCGTACGGGACGCTCCTCGGAGCGACGTACGCGGGCCTGTTCCCGGACCGGGTGGGCCGTATGGTCCTGGACGGCGCGATGGACCCGTCCCTGTCCGCACGCAAGCTCAACCGGGACCAGACGGCGGGCTTCGAGACGGCGTTCCAGTCCTTCGCGAAGGACTGCGTGCGCCAGAGCGACTGCCCGCTGGGCGGCCCCGGCACGAGCCCGGACCAGGTCGGCAAGAACCTCAGCGCCTTCTTCAAGCAGCTCGACGCGAAGCCGATCCCGACGGGCGACGCGGGCGGCCGCAAGCTCGGCGAGGCGCTCGCGACCACGGGTGTGATCGCGGCGATGTACGACCAGGCGGCGTGGCCGCAGCTGCGCCAGGCGCTCACCGCGGCGATGAAGGACAAGGACGGCGCGGGCCTGCTCGCCCTCTCCGACAGCTATTACGAGCGCGACGCCGACGGCAAGTACGCCAACCTCATGTTCGCCAACGCGGCTGTGAACTGCCTCGACCTCCCGGCCGCCTTCTCCACGCCCGAGCAGGTGGAGAAGGACCTCCCCGCCTTCGAGAAGGCGTCCCCCGTCTTCGGTGACGGTCTGGCCTGGGCCTCTCTGAATTGCGCGTACTGGCCCGTGCGGCCCACCGGCGAGCCGCACCGCATCGAGGCGAAGGGCGCGGGCCCGATCCTCGTGGTCGGCACCACCCGGGACCCGGCCACCCCCTACGCCTGGGCCGAGTCCCTCGCCTCCCAGCTCTCCTCCGGTGTCCTCCTCACCTACGTCGGCGACGGACACACCGCGTACGGCCGCGGGAGCGTCTGCATCGACTCCACGATCGACCGCTACCTTCTCCAGGGCACCCCTCCCGCAAAGGGAAAGCGCTGCGCATAGCCCTCCCGCACGCCCCGGAACCGGTCCTCCCGGGGCGTGTACGGAGCACCCCCGGGAACTGTGTAGACTTACCGACGTTGCTGATCGCACCATAGTGCGGACAGCGCGCCGCCTTAGCTCAGATGGCCAGAGCAACGCACTCGTAATGCGTAGGTCTCGGGTTCGAATCCCGAAGGCGGCTCTGTAGAAGCCCCAGGATTCTCACTCGCCGTGAACTGGGGCTTTTGCTTTTACCGGACGCGGCGGCGGGCGCGGGAGCGGGCCGCGCGGCGGTCTCCAGTCTCAGTTGCGGGCGCAGGGGCAGGTTCCGGGGCGGGTAGGAACGTGTCTCCCATGCGGCGCATGGCGTCCTTCGAGAGGTGCGAGCGGCCCTTGACGTAGCGGCGGGTCTGGCTGATCTGGGTGTGGCGCAGGATCTCCATGATCGTGGGCATGTCGACCCCGAGTTCGTTGAGGATCGTGCCGGCCGTGTGGCGGCTTCCGTCGTAGAGGCGGCGGTCTCCGATGCCCGCCTCTGCCAGTAGTTGCTTGAACTCCTCCCAGTCGTCGCGGGGGTCGATGGGGCGGCCATCGGGCCGGGTGAACACGGCGTGGTGTTCCTGCCAGAGTTCGCCGACCGCCTCCCGTAGTTCGTCCTGCTGTGCCTTGTGCGCGATCAAGTACGGGATGAAGGCGAGCGGGATCGGTACGGGGTTCGTGCTCTTCCGGGTCTTGGGGCGGGTGAACGCCAGTCCACCGCCCTTGCGGTCGGGGCAGATGCTCGCGTGCTTGACGCAGGACTTGGTGCACGGCTTCGGGCAACCGCGCTTGTAGCCCTTGTGCGTGGCGCAGTTCGGCGGGCAGGGGGCGAAGCGGTGCAGGCGTTGCCCACAGGCGTGCGCGTCGCCGCAGCCGTGCCGCCACGTCAGTCGCTGGAGCTGCCACCTGGGGTGGAACAGTTCGGCGGCGAGGTCGACGTACGGCCACCGCAGTCCCAGGGTCTCGCCCTGCCGGAACCCCATGCCGACGCCGACGATCCACCGCATGAACGTGGGCCGCTTGGCCGCCGCTTCCAGGAACGCTTTCGCTTCCTCCTGGGTGAACGGGTTCGTCTCGGTCTCGTCGATGCTGGGCGGGTCGACCAGCGTGGCGACGTTCTCGCCGATCATCCGGCGGCGGTGGGCGATCTTCAGGGCCCTCGACGACCGGTGCGCGGGGGCGGTGGCTGCTGACGGATTCAGCCGTGTTCTTCGAGCAGGGCAAGGGCGGAGTCCAGGTCACCGATGGCGGGGAAGTCGGCCCGGCGCAGCATCCGGAACAGCTCGCGCTTGGTGAACTGTGCGGGGTTGCTGGAGACGAGCTGCGCGAGGGCGGTCACCGCGGGTGATCCCTGCACAGGCATGGGCGGATGCCCGACTTCTGTGGGACTACCACCGCATGCACCACACCCCACGGCCCTGCTCCGTGGCTGTCGGTCTGGGCAGTCATGACCTTGGCGTGGCTGACGTGACAGCGGAGCTGTATCACCAGGGCATGGCTCCGGTCATCGTGTTCACAGGGGCCACCAGCCCTACGACCCGAGCACGCATGCCGCGCGGAGAGGCTGTCCACTACCGAGAGCGGGCGTTGCAGCTCGGGGTGCCGGATTCCGCCGTACTCCTGGAACCGCGTGCAACGAACACCGGCGAGAACATCGAGTTCGCGAAAGCGGTGCTGGCGGAGGCCGGCGTCACAGTCTCGTCTGTCCTGCTCGTGAGCAAGCCGTATGAAGAACGGCGCTCCTACGCCATGATGCGGAAGCTCTGGCCCGAGGTTGAGGTCGTATGCGCGTCCACGCCGATGGGCCTGGAGGAGTACGCCGACTCCATCGAGGACGCTTGCATGGTGATCGACATGATTGTCGGAGCCCTGCAACGAGTGCTCATCTTCCCCGGCTGGGGTCTGGCAATCGAGCAGGCCGTGCCGGATACCGTCGTGGCCGCGTACGAGCGTCTACGCGACCAGGGGTTCACGAGTCGACTCATCCCGGACGCGGCGCAACGTACCTGACGGGACCCGATCCGCCCGAGAGGTCGCGCCAGCCTTTTGCGGCCGTCCTCCGGCCAGATTCATCCACCTGTCCCCTGCGGAATCGGTGAACGCCCTGGCCAACGGGCCTTGGCTCGCGGGTCTTTGGGCGGTCTTGAAAGCTGAAGGTCTCCGGCTTTCACGTAGCCCAGATGGTGATGGAGAAGTCCGTCAGGGTCCACAGCGTGGCGACGGCAAGAATCGAACGTTTGACCAACCGGGATCGTCGCCGCGCCTCGGCGGCGACCTCCTCGGTGCTCCTGCCTTCAGGACGTGGGTGGTACCGCCATCGGCCTGTCGCTCCCCAGATGACCAAGAGTGCTATGGCGACCCAGGCATCCAACTGGCCCATTTGATATCCCAATTGATATAACGTCATCTACGGGCTCCCCCTCGTCAGTGAAGCAGGGAGTCTAATGCGGTGACGGAACAACACATCGCTGAGGGCGCTCTCTGGCCATCCCTCTGGCCAACAGCTCATCCTAATCTCGGCTGTGGGCGAGAAACGTGCTGGTCAGGGTGGGATTGGGCTCGCAAAGCGCAACGCTCTTGAAAGCCGTCGCTGCCTTGGCGCGGTAGAACTTTCCCTACTTCATCGAGTATGTGCGCACCGTCCTTGAGGGGGACGCGGTGAACGGGGGCCCTCGCGTGTCCGGCTGGCTCGCGCAGCGCAGAACCGCCCCCGCTGACCACGGCTTTGAGGATGCCACCCGCTGACATCAATCGCTGACATCAACGTCGGTGTACATCCAGATACAGGGGTGCACAGTCGAGGGGCCAACCGTGGGTGAACAAGGCAGCGGCAGGCGGCGCGACCAGGGGGTGCACGCGCCTACGGATCAGAGGCACTCAGGCCAGAGGCCCCGCCGGATAGCCGGCGGGGCCTCTCTTCGGCGGCTCTACGCGCCCACGATCACTAGGCGTCTCGCTATGCCTGAAGGAATCGCTCACGGTCTTCAGCTGCGTCGTGCATCCGGCGCCTGGCGAGCAGAACATGCCAGGCAGTTGGCCCATCACCACACATGCGTGTACCTGTATGAGCCTGGTAAAGGGGTCAGGAGCGGGAGCTTGGAAAGGCGCCGAGGAGGTTGGGCACGCCGCAGGCGGTGGCGAGGAGGTCGGCGTACGCGGCAAGGATGCAACGGGTGTCGTTCAAGGCGGTTCGGAGCTGAGCGGCCTCGGGCCAGGCGCGCTCGTGGTCGCGGCGGGAGCGGTCCGCAGGGCGGCGGCTCTCCCAGTCCTCCAATGCGGGGTGCCAGGTGGCCAAGAGCGGGCGCACACCGTAGTTGAGCATCGCCACCGCCAGGTAGCCGAAGTTGTACTGGCCATTCCGTTTCGGTTCGGCGATCTGCGGCCCGTGACGGCGCAGGATCTCACGGGTGGTGCCGAACAGCGAGTACAGGCTCGTCAGCGCCTCCCGCAGCAGGCCCTCGTCCTCTCGCAGCGGCACCACAGATACTCGGGTGATCAGCTCGACGTACAGCTCCCAGGCGGCGCGCCGCTCCGCGTCGTTCGGTTCCCAGCTGCCTGCAATCTCCAGCATCGGCAGCTTCAACCTGACTTCAACGTTCTTCGGCGCCTGGGCCATTTCGCTCCCTCTTCCTACCAACGAGATCTCGGCGTTCTCCGCCCCAGCCCACGCTATACGCGAGATCATGGCCCGTGCTCCACGTAGGAAGCGCCAGGGGATTCGGGGGTCAAAGGTGACCGACACCGCGCAACGGTTCTTCGTCAGCTATGCGGGCCCGGATCGGGCCTGGGCGGAGTGGGTGGGCTGGCAGCTCAAGCGGGCCGGGCACCAGGTCGAGCTGGACCGGTGGGACTGGCATACAGGGGACGACTTCGTCCAGAAGATGAACCTCGCTCTGGACGAGGCGGACGCGGTGGTGGGCCTATTCTCCAAGAACTACTTCGCTGCCGGGCGATGGACCCGGGAGGAGTTGTCGGCCATCGTGGCTGTGCGGGGACGGCTCGTTCCGGTGGCAATCGAGGCCCTGGCCGACGACGACATCCCCGCACTCCTCGCCGGGAGGCTGCGTAAGGACCTCCACGGGCTGGACGAGACCGCCGCTACTGCTGCCCTGCTCGAAGCCGTCCATGGACCGGTCCCCCCTACCAGCCCGGTCGCCTTCCCCGGTGCAGCCACGGCCGATTCGACGACGGAACCCGACCCTCAGCGTCCCCGGCTGCCCAGCAGCGTCGGCCTGCCCGAGGTGTGGAACGTCCGCCGCCGCAACCCCGACTTCTCCGGCCGCGAGGCTGTAATGGCTCGGCTTCGTACTGGGCTGGTCAGCGGCCACCAGGCAGTGGTCCAGGCGCTGCACGGCATGGGCGGCATCGGGAAGACCCAGATTGCCTTGGAGTACGCCCACCGCTTCGCCAGCCAGTACGACATCGTGTGGTGGGTCGATGCCGAACAGGCCGACCAGTTGACCGTCCGCTACACCGAATTCGCCGACCGCCTTGGCATCGCCAAACCCGACGCTGGCACGGAGGCCAACTCCCATGCACTTCTTGAGCATCTACGGACGCGGCACCGCTGGCTTCTCATCCTCGACAACGCTGAACAACCCGATCAGATCGAGCGCTGGCTCCCCGAGGGCCCCGGCCACGTCCTCGTCACGTCACGCAACCCCGACTGGCACGGGATCGCTCACCAGAGCGACCTGGACGTGTTCACCCGCACCGACTCCCTGGCCTACTTCCAGGCTCGTATCCCGGGAATCACCACCGAGCAGGCCGATCTCCTGGCGCAGGACCTCGGCGACCTTCCCCTCGCCCTCGCCCAAGCCGTGGGAGTCCTACGCAGCGGCATGTCCCTGGACCGCTACCGTCAACTCTTGACCACCAACACAGCTCGCCTCCTGCAGGAGAGCGATGTCCGCGACTACCCCGCGTCGCTGGCCGCGACGGTCAACATCGCCGTCGCCCGCCTCACGGACGACGGCCACCCCGACGCCGCCGCTCTGCTCCGCCTCGGCGCCTTCCTCGGCCCCGAGCCCATCCCTAGCGCCTGGCTGGAGGTAGCCCGCCCCCGTCTGGTCACCGTTCCTGGCGACCCGAACGACCCGATGTGGCTCCGCAACGCCCTCCGGCCCCTCGGCCATTTCGGACTGGTCCGCACCGACTTCGACACCTTCCAGATCCACCGCCTCACCCAAGCCATCCTCCGCACCGAGGCCAGTCCTGACCTGGCCACGGCGATCCGCGATGACGTCACCGCTGTCCTTACTGCGGTCAACCTTGGTGACCCGGAATCTCCCGCTAACTGGCCGATGTTTACCTCCCTCACAGCCCACCTCACTACCCCTCACGTCTTCACTGGTGTTGCCGACCGACCCGAGCTGCGCCCCACGCTCTCAAAGGCCATGTATTTTCTCCTCTGCAGCGGTCTACCACGTGCTGCCCATGACCTCGTCGAAGCACTGCATCAGGCATGGAGTACTGATTTGGGGCCAGATCACCCCGATGTCCTCACCTGCGCGCAATATCTGGGACACGCCAGCGCCGCCCTCGGCGACTACACCAAAGCCTGCTCCATCATTAAGGACACCTTTGCCCGCCGTCGGCGTGTTTCGGGCGAGGACCATCCCGACACTCTCCAATCCGCCAACAACCTCGCCAACACCCTCGGTCACTTGGGGGAGTACGCGGAGGCTCGCCGGATGCAGGAGGATGTTCTCGCCCGTCGTCGGCGTGTTCTGGGCGAGGACCATCCCGACACGCTCACCTCCGCCGGTAACCTTGCCGGCATCCTGAGTGAATTGGGGGAGTACGCGGAGGCTCGCCGGATAAAGGTGGATGTTCTCGCCGGTCTTCGGCGTGTTCTGGGCGAGGACCATCCTGACACGCTCACCTCCGTCAACAATCTCGCCACCAGCCTGAGCGACTTGGGGGAGTACGCGGAGGCTCGCCGGATGCAGGAGGATGTTCTCGCCCGTCGTCGGCGTGTTCTGGGCGAGGACCATCCCGACACGCTTCAATCGTTCGGTAACCTCGCCACCAGCCTGAGCGACTTGGGGGAGTACGCGGAGGCTCGCCGGATGCACGAGGATGTTCTCGCCCGTCGTCGGCGTGTTCTGGGCGAGGACCATCCCCACACGCTCACCTCCGCCAAAAATCTTGCCAGCAGCCTGTACGTTCTCCACCGCTATCGTGAGGCGGTTGAACTCTTGAAGGACGTACGTGCCCGCTGCCTACGCATCCTTGGCCCGAAGCATCCTGAAACTGTGCGTGTCACCAAGAATCTCGCCGCTGTTTTGACCGCGGCGGGAAGGGAATTTGAGGCCCAGCGCCTGACTAGCCGGGGACCGGACAAAAAGAAGAGCCGGTTCGGCCGCAAGCGGCGGTGACGGCACGGTGCCTGTGTCGGCGATACTCAGTGCACGATCGCGATCACACCGTGAATAGATCCTGGCCAGGTCAGACGCGGCAAGAAAAGCAGACGGTCGCCGCTGGTTCTCAGATCTCTGTGGGGCAAGCGTGGGGCGGCTTCACTCCATGGTGGCTCAATCCGCTGGTCACAGGCACACGCGCGCTCGGCCTGTAAATCTCCCGGGTCCAGAGTTGGGCCGTCCTCGGGCCGTGCGGGGGCGACAACCGCCAACCGCCAACGGCCAACGGCCAACGGCCAAAGGGGGCGCGGCAGATTGCCGCGCCCCCTTGCTACGTCTGCCCTGCTAGACCCAGGTGTCCAGCCACATCCGCGACCGCCACTGGTCTATCAGGCCGCGCAGGCGGTGGTGACGGAATACGCGGCGCGTGAGGGCGTGAGCATGTCGCGGCAGGAGGTCGAGTGGGTTGTGAAGAGGGCCTTACGACCCCCGGCGTCGCAGGGTTGACGGCGCTACTCCGCGTCCGGCCAGACGGCCAGCGTGCGAGCCTCGGCCTCGTCGGCCAGTGTGAGGCGTGCGCCGGGGATGGTGCCGTACTCGCCCACCCAGGCACGAACTTGCCTCGCGCGACTGCGTCGTTCTCCCACCAGCCGTGCATGACCGGGCGGCCAGTGGAGGACACCGTGAGGTGGATGCGCTCCCGGTCAGGGGCGGCGCTGGTCATGTGAGCCTGATCCCGCGCGGCCTGTGAGGCTCGCGGACGATGTACCCGAGCGCTTCGATCCGTCCCAGGTGGTAGTGCACGGAGGCGCGGCTGTGCATGCCCACATGCTCGCCGATCTCCTGCACGGTCGGGGATTCACCTCGTTCGGCGATCGACTCGCGGATGCAGCGCAGGATGTGCTCCTGGGTGCTGGTGAGGTAGTCGACCCTGTGGTTCGCCATATCCGAATTAGATCGTGTGTTCGAATTCTGCCAAGGTGGGCCGCACCGGTTTGTTCGGCGGCACCGTCATGTCGACCTGTTCAGCGCACGGCCGGTGACTGACGAGGGCAGGGCCACCTCAAAGAGTCCGAGGGGCGGCGGTGAATGGCGGGCCGCGGGTCTCTGGCTGGATCGCTTAGCGCTCCGCACGGCCGGCGGACCATGGGCTCGCGGACGAAACCGCAGCTCCGAGGCCCGTGACGTGACGGCAGTCTTTGACGGCAACACCCGTGCACATCGCCGTATCGGGAGGACCAGCCGTGCACCTCGCAAGCCAGGCCGGACGGCATCGCCCCTGGTCGTTGGGCTGTTGGGGGGAACTTGTAAGGCGAGGGTCATGGGTCGGGCTTGCCGGCAGAGTGCCCTCCTCGGGGGACCGTAGATGGCCCAGGGGCACGGGCCCCGGTCTCCGTTGCAGTCTCAGGGCATGGAGAGGCACGGGATGCAGACCTTTTGGTGTGGGGGCGCCGGACGGCGCGCAGAGCAGAACGAGGGGGCGCGGCACGGACGTCTCGCCGTACCGGCCCGGTGGCTGCTGAACTGAACGGGATGCCTAGGTCCTGTCGTCACATTCCCGTCGTCCGCCCGGGTCGCGGGGCAGACGGGAATGTGACGACAGGGACTAGGTGCGGACGGTCCGGCCCCGGCACAGCGGGCCCGAGACTCCCTGGAACTCCAGGTCGAGGCCGAGGCCGTCGCGCTCGGCGTGGAGGTGCAGGTGCGGCTCGCTGCTGTTGCCGGAGTTCCCGACCTCGCCGAGCACCTGCCCGACGCGCACGGGGTCGCCGGTGCTCACGGTCACGGTGCCGGGGCGCAGATGGGCGAGCTTGACGATCTCGGCGCCCGTGTCGATCCACACGTGGTTGCCGTACAGGGGTTGGTAGCGGACGGCGCCGGGTTCTTGGTCGTCGATGTGATCGGCGGCGGAGACGACCGTACCGTCGCAGGGTGCGTGCACGGGCTGCCCGTAGATGAGGTAGCGCTCGTTCTTGCCGTGCGTGCCCTGGGTGCGGGCGCGGTGACGCCGGCGCGTCCCGCCCGGGCCGGCCTGGACCACGTCCAGGGCGCCGCGTTGCTCGGGGACGGCGAAGTGATGGTTGAGGCTGCGTCCGCCTCCTTGCCCCACGTACCAACTGCCGCCCTGCAAGGGGAAGACGAGGGGCTGGGAGACGGCCGTCCCCCAGCGGTGACGCCGTGCCCGCATCAGGAGTACGCCGAGGACGGCGACCAGTGCGGCCCCCACGACCAGTTCGGGGGCACCGCCCGACGTGGGCAGCCCGGGCAGTCGCCAGGCGGAGGCGAGGGCGACGAGCGCCCCGGCCTCCAGCGGTCGGCGTATCCACCACGGAAACAGGGCCGGGGCACGCCAGCCCTCCACGACCAGGTATCCGGCCGCGACGATCAGCAGGCGGCCGCACCAGGCGATCCGGGAGGGGGCCTCCCAGCAGGCGTCGATGCGCACGACGAACAGCAGCACCAGCACGGTCCAGGCCAGAGCCGGGCGCACCCAGTCGGTGCGCAGGCGTGCCGGGCGGTGTGCGCCGGGGGCGATCAGGAGCCCGTCCAGCTCATGGCCGTCCCTGGTGGCGGCGAAGGCGAGAGCCCGCCCCCGGGTGCCTTCGATCACCAGTCCGTCGCGGCTGTCGCGCACGCCGGTGACCTCGCCGACCCGTCCGAGCGTGGTGTCCACGATGTCGTCGAGCCGCTCCCGGCCCACGGCGGCGACCACGCGCGGTGCCAGGCGTTCCCGGTCGGCGGGCTCGGCGGTGAGGAACCGGTACAGGGCGTCCGGCGCGGCGTTCGCCGCTTCGTCGGTCGTGTCACGCATCGGCCGCACCGTCCTGTCCCGCCGTCATGGCCACCGGGGTCATGCCGCGCGCGGGCAGCGGTGACCAACTCCCGCCCAGTACAAGTTCCTTGACGGACCGGAAGCGCCGCGTGAGTGACCGGTAGTCCTCGTCGCGCAGGCAGGTGCAGTCCGCGCCGATCATCAGTAGCCCGAAGCAGACCAGGCCCATGCAGGCGATGATGCCCAGGTGCATGCCCTCCAGGGCCACCGTGTTGGCCTTCCGGATCCACGGGCGAGCGGACAGGATCGCGAAGGGCAGCGCCAGCTCGATGAAGATCGTGAAGTAGCAGAGGGCGGTACCCACGAAGGCGTTGTTCATCAGGTGCGCGTACGTGGCCGACATCTCGAAGCCGGTGATCCGGCTGATGTAGTACATCGCCACGCCGTCCTGCCACACCTTCCCGGTGATCTTCCAGTAGCCGGCGGTGAAGTACAGGACCGCGGTCTGGAAGACGATGAGAAAGGCGGCGAGGTTGTGCAGCACGGTGGAGGTCGTCGGCCGTTCGTCGCGAGCTTGGGGACGATGGCCGCGGCGGCCTCGGTCCCGGGGGTCACGACGGTCTGCGAGGACGATCCCGACCAGGTACTGGAGGCACCGCCCGGCTGGGCATGAGCGGTCGTCGTCGGGTCGCCCTGACACCGGTGGACCGCTCTGGGAGGGATTCTTAACAGACGTGCAGGCAGGCGCAGTTGGGGCCTTCGGCCGGTTCCGTAAACCCTGTTGCTCCCGTGTCGGGGGCAGGCGCTAGAGTCCGATGTGTTGCGTGATGTTCACAGCAGCCATACAAAAAGCGCGGCCGGCCTCCGGATATCCGGGGCAGCGGGGCCGCGCCATTCCCGTGGGGGGAATCCAGCAGTGAGAACACGCTCTTTGGTGTCGGCGGCCGTGTCCGCCGCACTGGGCGCCGCGCTCCTCGCCGCGCCGGCGCTGGCGTACGGGGCCGACGGCGGCACGTCCGGGCAGGTCCCGGCGGCCACCGCGACCACGAATCCGACGGCTGATCCGACGTCGACGGACACGCCCACCAGCGCCTCGTCCGGCACTCCTTCGGACACCCCGTCCCCGTCCAGCCCGCCCATCGGTGAACCGTCGGACACCCCGACCTCTGCCGATCCGACCCCGTCCGATCCGACCCCGTCCGACACGCCCTCCGGCGGCTCGACGCCCGCCCCGAGCAGTAGCGCGCCTGCCGACGGCACCGGCGCCCCGGTGTTCGGCAACGTCGGCTCCGACCCTTCCGACGCCGGCTTCCTGACGGTCGCCGTCTCCTCCGATTCGGCGGTCACCGAGGTGTCCGCCGACCTGACCGAGCTGCGCGGCGCGGCCCCGGCGACCGTCGCCGTCACCGGCTTCACGCTCGTATCCGGCACGCCGCAGGACGGCGTCTGGCGCTCGCCGCGCATGTCGCAACTGCCGTCGTACGGCAGCTACGACGTGACGGTCAGTGCCCAGGACAGCGATGGCGACAGCACCTCGTCGGCGCACGCCACCACGGTGGACGTAGAGCCGAAGCCGGTCTTCGCCGATCGCAGCATCAGCCCCGCCGTGCTGGACGTGGAGCACACGCACGTCACGCTCAGCGGCCGCATCTCGCTCTTCGACCCGATCACCGGCGACACCTCGCCGCTGGCCGGGAAGGAGCTGAGCGCGACGGCCGAGAGCGGCTCCAGCGCCGTCACCGCCGCCGATGGCAGCTATGCGATCGACGTGGCACCGAGGCTGAACGGCCTGAACGCCACGTCCGTGCCGGTCTCCCTGTCCTTCTGGATCGCCAACCCCGACGGCACGAACACCTATGTGCTCGTCGACAGCAAGACCCTGCCGGTCGTGGTCAGCCCGAGCCGGATCCGGCTGGACCACTCCAGCGTGCGGATCAAGTTCGGTGCCAAGGCGTCCTCGTCCGGTGTCGTGGAGTACCTGTACGACGGCACCTGGCGCCCGGCCAAGGGCGTCGCGCTCGACATGGGCTACTACGCCAAGGCGACCAGCGGTGCCGGCGGGCGCTTCACGCTCACCGACCCGTACATCCCTTACGACGACAGCACATTCACGGTCGAGACCAGCCTGGACAGCTACCTGGCCGACCCGTATCTGACCGCCTCGCACGCGCAGTTCAAGGTCGATGTCATCAACCGGACGAACATCTGCTTCTGTTCGAGCTGGATCGACGAGTACTCCGACCTGCACATCCAGGGCAGCATGAGCGCCAGCAACGGCAAGGTGCCGCCGAACCGGAAGCTGTACGTCCAGCAGTCGGCCGACGGCAAGACCGGCTGGAAGTCGCTCGGCTGGTTCACCACGAAGTCCGACGGCACCTTCAACCTCGACGGGTACGTCGCGGTGCCGAAGGGCTACTGGCGGCTGTACTCGGAGGGGTCCTCGGACTACCAGCCCGGCTACTCCAACTCCGTACACTTCAACCGCACCGCCACCCGGATCACCGGCTTCAACGCCGGTCCCGAGCCGGTGCGCAAGGGCCACACCGTGACCACCACCGGCACCTTGCAGAAGCTGAGCGGCACGAAGTGGGTGGCGTTCGGCAAGCAGCGCGTCTACATCCTCTTCCAGGCCAAGGGCAAGAAGTCCTGGACGAGCCTGGGCTCCGTCAAGGCCGACTCGCGCGGCCGCTTCACCGCCCGCTTCACCGCGAAGCAGGACGGCACCTGGGTCGGGGTCTACCTCGCGTCCGGCTCCTACGTGGACGCCGAGAGCTACCACGACTACGTGGACGTGCGCTGAGCAGCCTCTTCTGACGACCACCACGAAGGGCGCCCCGGGAACCCCCGGGGCGCCGACGGGGCCTTCCTGGGGCCAGGGTGGGGCCGGGAGGACTTGTTCCTGGGGCGGCTCGTCGAAGAGGAACGCTTCAGTCCGGGCGTGGGCCCGCGTCCCTCACCACCTCGCGGAGCAGCGGGCGGCTTGCCGCGCTCGCGGCGGCCAGGCCGGTGAAGCCCAGGGCCAGGCAGGCGGCGAGGAGAGTGCCGCCGCGGGCGTCCAGGTGTGGGGTGTCCCCGGCGAATGTCAGGGGTGCCGCGCAGAACAGGCCGGTGAGCACCGCGCCGCCCGCGAGCACCACGCCGGGCAGCAGCGACTCCGTACGCCTGGCCGAGTCCAGGACCCGCAGCGGGGTGCCCGCCAGATGCAGCAGGCCGTATGCGCGGCGGCGGTCCAGGACGGACGAGGCGGCCGTGATGCCCGTCGAGGCGATGGCGATGGTGAAGCTCGCGCCGAGCACGGCCAGCGTCGAGAGGTGGAAGTCGTGGTCGAACTGCCGTGACTGCCAGTCGACGTCCGTGCCGGTGATCGGGTACTGGCCGGGTACGAGGCCGGTGAGTGCGGCGCGCGCCGCGTCGAGCCGGGCCGGGTCCGCGATGGCCGCGGTGACCTGGAGTTCGGCGCCGGTGCCTGTGCCGGTGGCGACCCAGGCGGTGTTCGTGCCGACGGTGGCGTCGATGTGCGCGTGCTTCAGGCGGGCGTCGGCTTGTTGCCGTACGGCGGCGACGCGCTCCTTCGGTACAGACAGCGAGAGTTGGTCGGGGCTGCTCCAGGGCGAGCCGCCGGCGATGCTGAACAGGGCGAAGAAACCGGCCACGAAGCCCGCCAGCGTCAGCCCGGACACCGCGCGCCACACGGACTTGGGGTCGTCGAGCAGCCGACGCCCCGCCAGGAGCGTCGTGGGGCGTCGTGCCAGACCCGTGACGAGGCCGCCGAGCACGCCGACCGCCCAGGGGCCGATGACGGACAGCGCGGCGAAGACAGCGGCGCAGCAGTACACCACCGTGTTGATGTCCGCCCCCTTGTCCTTGGAGATCTGCCAGTAGCCGATCAGTACGGCGACGAACAGCAGGGCGCGTACGGCCTTGATACGGGGAGCGGAGGATCGGCGTACGACTCCCAGCGGGCCCACGACCACCTGCCGCAGCCCGGCCAGCGCGCTGACCGTCACCATCAGCACCACGCCGGCGAGCACGGCGAGCAGCGCGGGTGCGCCCACCCACAGGTCGGAGGCGTACCAACTGCCGCCTGCCACGGGGACCTTGGCCGCGAGGGGCAGCAGTGCCGCGTAGCCCAGCGCGCCCGCGAGGGCCCCGGCCGCACCGGTCAGCGCCGCCTCGGCCGCCGCCATCCCCGCGATCCGCCCCGGCGCGGCACCCACCAATCGCAGCATGGCCAGCCGCGAGTCGCGGCGTGAGACGGACAGGCGGGCGGACGAGGCGCCGAGCACCAGCAGCGGCACGATCACCAGGAGCGTGGCGAGCTTCGTCAGGTCCTGGTACTGGGAGGCGATGCCGTCCGTCGTGCGCGTTCCCGTGAAGTCCGCGACGGGTGTGGGGGTCACGATGTCGCCCGGGCGGCGGGGGTCGGTACCGCGCTTCGTCGTCATCGTCGGGTCGTCGGCCCGGTGTCCGAGGACTGCCACCTTCTCGCCGGGTCTGGCCAGTGCGGCACGGCCGAGGGTGCCCGTGGTGGTGGCCCTGCCCGGCAGTTTGCCGAGTGCCGGTGAGGTCCATACCTCGCCGGGCGCGGGGAAGCGCGGCATGCCGGGAGGTGCGGGTGCCCTGCCTTGCTTGCCCGGCAGTGCGGCGACGTCGATGACGGTCACGGGCTCGCCGTCGATGAAGGCGGTGCTCACCGCTTGTACGGCCATCGCTTGCGGGAGTCCGGCCTCGGCGGGGGTGCGCCAGTCGGTGTGCGCGGCGCGTTCGCCGAAGCCGAGGTTGGCGCCGACGCACAGGAACAGCAGCGTGGTGCAGAGTGCCGAGGCGGCGACGGAGAGTCCCACGCCGAGATTGCCGTGCCGCCCACCGCCCCGCAGCAGTCGCCAGGTCAGGGTCCAGGTCGTACGGTCCAGAATCCGCGTCGGCCCCATCGTTCTCGTCGGCCTCATCGCGTGACTCCGACGGTACCGGCGCCGACGGAGCCGGAGACCGACGGGCCCGTCTCTCGTACGATCCGCCCGTCCCGTACCTGCACAGTGCGGTCGCACCAGCGGGCGACCGACTGGTCGTGGGTGACCACGACCAGCGCGGCGTTCTGCGCCCTGGTGACCTCCACCAGCATCCGGATCACCTCCTGCCCCGTCGTCTGGTCGAGGGCGCCCGTCGGCTCGTCGGCGAAGACGACCTGGGCGCCCGCGACCAGCGCCCGTGCGATGGCCACCCGCTGGGCCTGGCCGCCGGACAGTTGGCCGGGGCGGCTGTCCTCCTTGCCCTCCAGGCCCAGTGGCGCGAACCACTGGCGTGCGTTCCGCTCGGCCTCGCGGCGGGTCATCCCGCCGAGCATCAGCGGGAGGGCCACGTTCTCCACCGCCGGCAGTTCGGGCAGCAACTGCCCGAACTGGAAGACGAATCCGAAACGGGTACGGCGCAGTTCGCTGCGGTCCGGTTCGCGCAACTGGTCTATGCGCTCGCCGTCCAGCAGGACCTGGCCGCTGTCCGGGCGCTCGATGTTCGCGAGGCAGTGCAGCAGCGTCGACTTGCCCGACCCCGAGGGGCCCATGACGGCCACGGACTCGCCCGCGCCGACGGCGATGTCCACCGCGTCGAGCGCGCGGGTGGATCCGAAGGACTTGGACAGCCCGATGCCGTTCAGCACGGGCGGAGTTGAGGAGGTGGGGTTCATGTGCTCCAACATCGGGCCCGGGCACGGTGCTTCGCCTCGGCCGACCGACCGGTTCGACACGGCCGCGTCGTCCTTTCGGCCGAGGTTGTACGACAAGGGCCGCCCCTACGCTGCCAGTTGTGCGAGACCGAGACCTGAGAGACGTGCGAGACGTACGAAATATGCGAGATGTGCGACACGTGCGTGATCGAGACGATCAGACGCCCCTTTCCCGGCTGTCCCGCCGCACCGCCCTCACCGCGCTGACGGTGGTCATGGCGCTGCTGTGGCTGCTCGACGCGGCCGGTATCGAGGGCACCGCCGGACTCGAAGGGAACAGTGTCTGGTGGAGGGCGGTCCCGGGCCTCGTGGCAGCCGTCGCGCTGCTGCTGCCGGGCAGGCCTCCGGCGCTGACCTGGGGCGCGGGTGCCGCCGTGCTCGCCTCCTGGGTGACGACGCTGGCCCTTCTCACGTCCGTGACACCGACGTTCGCCGGCTGGGGCCTGCTGGAGACGCTGTGCCTGCTGCTCCTGCTGGTACGCGCGGCGAAGGACATAGTGCAACCTTGGCCGGCCGCCGCGCTGAGCACCGCACTCGGCGTCGCCGTCATCGCGGCACCGATGCGGCTGGGCGAAGGCGGCGTCGTCTTCTCCTTCCTCCTGACCTTCCCCACGGGCGGCGCCGTCGGCCTCGGCTGCTATCTGCGCAGCCTCGACGAGCGCAGAAGGCGTGCTGTCGCCGACACCCGCCAGAGTGAACGCCTGGAACTCGCCCGCGAACTCCACGACTTCGTCGCCCACCACGTCACGGGCATCGTCGTCCAGGCCCAGGCCGCCCGCGCGATCCGCGACATCGCGCCCGAGCAGGTGGACCCGCTGCTGCGCAGCATCGAGCAGGCCGGGTCCGAGACCCTGCAGTCGATGCGCAAGCTGGTCCGTGTGCTGCGCGAGGACGACGCACGGGCGGTGCGTCCTGGGGATCTCTTCGCCGAACTGGGCGAGCTGGTCGCCGCGTTCGCCGAACGCGACGCCCCCGCCACCCTCCAGGTCGCGGCCGAGGCCCGGCAGGCGCGGCCCGACCCCGAGGTGGAGACCTCCGTGCGGAACGTCGTGCGCGAGGGGCTGACGAACGTACGCCGCCACGCGGCGGGTTCACCGTCCGTCTCCGTACGGGTCGGCCTGTCGGACGGCGACGCGGGGGCGGGGGTCCGGCGGCTTCGGGTGGAGGTGCACAACGCGCCGTCGCCGCGGCAGACGGCGCCGAACGCCGAACCCCTCGGCGGACGTGGCGGTCTCGGTCTCGTCGGCCTGACCGAACGTACGGAGGCCGTCGGCGGAACTCTGCACGCGAGCCGGGCCGAGGACGGGGGTTGGAGGCTGACGGCGGAGTTCCCCCTGCGCGGCGCTGTGACAGGATCCCCCGCATGACCGACGCCAGCGGATCCAGCGGACCCAGCGGATCCAGCGGATCCAGCGGTTCAGCGAGACGCATCCGGGTCCTGATAGCCGACGACCAGGAAATGGTGCGCACCGGCTTCCGGCTGATTCTCCAGACACAGCCCGACATCGAGGTCGTGGGCGAGGCGGCCGACGGTGCGGAGTGTGTGGAGCTGGCCAGGAAGCTGCGCCCCGACGTGTGCCTCGTCGACATCCGGATGCCGAAACTCGACGGCCTGGAGGTGACCCGGCTGCTCGCGGGCCCGAAGGCCGTCGACCCGTTGCGCGTGGTGGTCGTGACCACCTTCGACCAGGACGACTACGTCTACGGGGCGCTGCACGGCGGTGCCTGCGGGTTCCTGCTGAAGGACGCGGGCCCCGGGCTGCTGGTGGAGGCCGTGCGCGCGGCGTCGCGTGGCGACGCGCTGGTCTCGCCCGCCGTGACCGTACGGCTCCTGGAGCGGATCGGCGAGCAGCGGCCCGCTGCCGCCCGGGCGGAGGTCGCCTCAAGTCCGTTGACAGGGCGAGAACTTGATGTGGTCCGGCTGGTCGCCGACGGGCGGACCAACCAGGAGATCTGCGAGGAACTCTTCGTCTCACTCTCCACCGTCAAGACCCATATGGCGAGCATCCAGGCCAAGTTGAAGCTGCGGAACCGGGTGGAGATCGCCGCCTGGGCATGGCGCTGCGGCGTGGTCGGCGACCGCTGATCCGGTCCCCGCGCCACGCCGCTTCTCGGGCTCCCACTTGTTCCGCTTCAGCCCTAGTTCCGCTTCGACCTTCTTCTACTTCGACAGGCCGTAGTCGAAGCTCACCCTGTCGCCTTTCACTCCGGTCACGGAGATCAGCATCGTCTTGCTCTCGCCCTTGAAGACAGCGGTGCACTCCACGGTGTCGTCCATCTTCGGGCGCAGCCCCCGCGGGCAGCTCACGGACTGCGGCCCGTCCTGGACGAAGGGGATGGCGTAGTTCTCCTTGGCCAGCTTCTCGACCTCGGTGCGCGGCACCGTGTGATCCGCTCCGCTCGCGGTGGCGACCGAGGAGTTGTCGAACACGCTCCATGCCACCACGACGCCTCCCGCCAGTACTGCGGCCACGGCCAGGGCAATGACGATGCGCTTCATGGGGTGCTCCTCGGTTCGCGTGGTGGCCGGTCCCTACCGGCTGCTGTCCTCAGAGCCTCCTCCCGCGCCCACTCCCGCCGCCTCGGCCCAACGGCCGGTTGCGAGCCCCGGCCTCGGCCGAAAGAACGAGAACCGCTCGCCGTCCGAGTCATGGGGCGACCTTACGGGTGGGCAGTCGGCGCTCGCCTACGTCGACGCAGTGTGCTGGTGCCGGCCTCCATGCTGGGCGTCCTCGTGGTCACCGCGGTGGTGATGCAGTTGGGGCGCGGGGAGACCATGACGGTCAACCCCGCGGGCATGAAGGCGCAGGGCATCGACCCCGACAACGTCGGCGAGTTCAGCCTGGGGCTGACGTTGGAGTACGGAAAGCCCGGACTACGCCCCCTGGTCGGAGAGATCCGTATCCTCCTCCAGGGCACGGCCTTGTGGTGGTGGGCCGGTGTCCTCCTCCTCACGCTCGTCGCCCAGATGGTCACGCCCGCGACCGGCGTCACGCGATTCCTGCTTCCGCTGGCCTGGATCTGGCCGGTTCTGATCTGGTCCCGCCTGGGCACTCAGCGCCATGAGTCCGGAGTCGAGGCCATCCTCGGCGCCTATCCCGCGGCGCGCAGCCGGATGGCCGCGGAGTGGGGAGCCGGCTTCCTGCTCACGGTCGTCGCGGGCATGGGCCCCGCGGTGCGCATGGTCACCGGATCCGACACCCAGGGCCTGGTCCACTGGTTCCTCGGGGCGCTCTTCATCTCCTCCTTCGCGCTTGTCCTCGGCACGCTCAGCCGGACTCACCGCCTGGTCCGGTTCGCCTATCTGCCCCTGTGGTACGGCACGGGCAACGGGATCGCGGCGTGACCGGCAGGGGCCTTCGCCGTAACGGGTGGAGGCATGGAGCGGGTGGCCCGGGGAGTCTGACCTCGCGGGGTCGGCGTGTCGCCCGACAGAAGGGCATTTATGGCGAACCTCTGTGCGATATGCTTCGCGCGATTCTCAGGAACCGTGGAGCACCGGGACTGGGGGCGGGGGGCTTGTTTCTTGGTGCCGCGGTTTCACCGTGCCCTCGTCCGTGTGCGGGCTCTGCCTATGGAGTGTGGGGCGGGGGACGATGGCCTTCGGGCATTTCTCTCAGGGGCAGCCGCCGGAAGACCCGGTCGAAGCGCTGCGTGCGGAACTGCTCGCGGTCAAGCAGGCCTCAGGACTCAGCTATGCCAGGTTGGGTGCGCGTACGCACTACGCGAAGTCCTCCTGGGAGCGCTGGGTCAACGGCAAGCAGTTCCCTCCGCGTGCGGCTGTCGAAAGCCTGGCCGCGGCCCTGGAACTGGATCCCGAGCGGCTGCTGGCCCTGTGGGAGCGGGCCGACGAGGCTCGCGCGGACGCGACCGGTGCCGACGAGGGCGGTGTTGGGGAGTCGGCGAACGGTGCCGGGGAACCGGAGGAGCCGGGGCACGGAGCAGGAGGCGCCGCTGTAGCGGAGGCCGACACCTCCGCGACTCCTCGGCAGCGGCCGGCCGGCCGTCGGCGGCTGTTGTTCGTGGGCGCGGCCTGCCTCCTGGGCGCCGCGGTGTCCGTTGCCGCGGTACTCGCCACCGGCGGGGACTCCCACGACGC
>LRTP01000228.1 GCA_001550305.1 Streptomyces diastatochromogenes | reverse complement strand
GCCCTGGTGCCGTACGGCACCAGGGCCCCCCGACGCGTTCCCACGACAGAGGTGCGAATGACCGCAGAAAACTCTCTGAGTCGTCTCGATGACGACGACTACCCCGCCTACACCATGGGCCGGGCCGCCGAAATGCTCGGCACCACACCCGCCTTCCTGCGGGCGCTCGGTGAAGCCCGCCTGATCACGCCCCTGCGCTCGGAGGGCGGCCACCGGCGCTACTCCCGCTACCAGTTGAAGATCGCCGCTCGCGCCCGCGAACTCGTCGACCAGGGCACTCCGGTCGAGGCTGCCTGCCGCATCGTCATCCTCGAAGACCAGCTCGAAGAGGCCCGGCGCATCAACGAAGAACACCAGGCCGGTGTCGAACCACGCCGCACGGCGGACGCCTGACCCGCAGGCCATGGCAACTGGCGACAGGATTCCCAGTGCGCTTCACACGGCTGTTGGCGCCCGCACAGGGCTCCGGCGGCGACATCGCCGGAGCCCCTTCACCGTAAGCCACGTCCTGAACTACGGCTGCTGTCCCCGCTTGTTCCCACCCGGAACGGTCAGGCGGCCTGGGTGAGTTCGGCGCGGCCGAACAGGAGCGCGTATCCGGACGGGAGCTGAGTGAGGATGCGGTCCAGGAGACCGGGGCCGGCCAGGCGGCCGAGGACGGCGAGGACGGCTCCGGTGTCCCAGCGTGCGACCGCGGGGGTGGCACCCGTGCGGGTGGCCAGGTCCTTGACGAAGCCCCAGCCGGTGAGCGGTTGAAGGTCGGGGATCTGGCTGGTGAACACGAGGGCGGCCTCGGAGGGGAGACAAGCGGCGAGGTCGACGCGTTCGTCGCCGGAGAGCTGACGGCCCAGGGCCCCCAGCACGGCACGCGTGACGTCCTCGGCCTGCTCCCGGGTCGAATACGCGCCTTCGTACCGGATTCTTTCCAGCATCTGGTGAAACGTCATGCTGGGTCGGGCAGTCGCCGGTTCACGCAGCGGAAGCATCGGGAGTGGTTGCCTTTCTCGTGCAAAGGCGTTGTCGCCTGTGGGAAGAGCCGGCGGGGGTGGGCGCCGGCCGGCCCTGCTGAATTGATGAGCGGGTCACGCGTTCCTGGGCTCAGGCGCGCTCGGGGCGTCCGAAGAGGAGGTCGTACCCCGGAGGGAGCTGGAGCAGGATGCGGCGGGTGAGTTCCTCGCCCGCCGCATCGGCGGTCACGCTCAGTACGGCGCTGACGTCCCAGGCCACGGTCTGTTCGGTGGCTCCCTCGATCCACGCCGCGGTGGCCCGCAGGAACCGCTCCGGCGGGAGCGGCTCGGTGGCCTGCAGCGGGTTGAGAAGAATCACGGCGAAGGTCTCCGGGAGCCGGGCGGCCAGCTCGGCCCGGACCTCACCCACCAGATGCGCGCCCAGCAGCGCCAGAACGGTACGCGCGGCCCGCTCGGCTTCCTGGGGTGTGGCGTACTCGCCGCGTTCCTGCACGTGGTCGAGGAATGCTTCCCATCGCATGGCCACCACTACCCCCTTCACGTCGCTGTGCGATGGACGTAGGGCGGAGGACGGGACCAGAGGGGGAGATCGATGCCCGTCCTCCGCCGTCGGCGCGGCCGGGGAACTGGCTCCTCAGCCGCTGATCTGCTTGTGCTCGGACTCCCCGCCGATCGCGATCTTGCGGGGCTTGGCGCGCTCGGCGATCGGGATCCGCAGGGTCAGCACCCCCGCTTCGTAGTCGGCCGTGATGCGCTCGGTGTCCAGGGTGTCGGCCAGCACCAGCTGGCGGGAGAAGACACCCAGGGGCCGCTCGGAGAGCTCCATCTGCACGTCGTCGGTCTTCACGACCGGGCGGCGCTCGGCCTTGACGGTGAGCATGTTCCGCTCGACATCGATGTCGATCGCGTCCTTCGCGACACCGGGCAGGTCGAGGGCGATCACGTACTCCTCGTCCTCACGGTAGGCGTCCATCGGCATCGCCGAGGGCTTGGACCAGGTACCGGTCACACCCGTCAGCTGCTGGGCGAGCCGGTCGAGTTCGCGGAACGGGTCGGTGCGCATCAACATCGCGAATACACCTCCACAGGTCTGGCAGGAACTGCCAATGCGCTTCGTCTGACACCGTTGTAACATGTCATCCAAACGATGACAAGTGAAGTGTCGTCCAAAGGGTGACAGTCCGAGAGGATCTCCATGAACGCCTCCCCCGAGCCCCGTGACCCCACCTCGTTCTTCGCCGCCGCGGCAGCGCTGAACACGATCAACGAAGCCGTCCGCACCGCCCAGACCCCCCAGACCGGAGCGCACCCGCAGGACGGACAAGCCAGTGCGGACCAGGCCCTGGCCGCACTCCTCCTGCTGCGTGAACTGCGCGACCAACTCGCCGGATGGGAACCTGGACTGATCGAGGCAGCCCGGGCAGCAGGCTCCAGCTGGGCGGACCTCGCCCACCCCCTGGGCGTCGCCAGCCGCCAGGCCGCCGAACGCCGTTACCTGCGCGTACGCCCCGGAATACCCGGCACCACCGGCGAACAACGCGTACAAGCCACCCGCAACCGCCGCGCCGCCGACCGCACCATCACCGCCTGGGCCCGGACCAACGCCGCCGAACTACGCCAACTCGCCGGCCAGATCACCGCCCTCACCGACCTCCCCACTCGTGCCCGCACGCCCCTGGCCCGGCTCGCCGACGCCCTCGCCGACAACGACGCCGCCAGCCTGATCGCCCCACTCGCCGACACCCACCCACACCTCAAGCCCCACCACCCCGACCTCGCAGCCCGCATCGCCACCATCACCCACCACGCCGACCAACTCCGCCAGACCGGCGACGCCCACCACTGAACAGCGGGCGGTGATTTCGCTGCGTGATCAGCGGCTGCCTCTGACTCGCGGACTGCCGCCAGAAGTCTGTAGCCCCGGAGGGACCAGTATCGGCGGCGGTCAATATCGGTAAGCCGAGCTATTACAACTGGCGCGATGCCCCGCCGAGGAGCGTGCGCTGCGCAAACCTGGGCGGCGGCCCGGGCGGACGAGATGGCCGCCGACACCGTCAACCCGGAACTGTCCATCGCACGCACGGCAATCGGCTGGTGGCAGGGCCAGGGCTGGATCGAATGCGATCCGACGATCAGCATCGAGCGGCGGTCGACACCGACGGATCGCACCAAGGCCCTCGCGAAGAACCGGAGATGATGTCCAGGTGGTGTCAGATGTCGGTCCGGATCTCGCGCGTGCGGTATTCGCTCGGGCTGATGCCGTGTTCCTTCTTGAACGCGTTGCTGAGGGCGAAGGCGTTGGCGAAGCCGACGCGGTCGGCCACGACGGCCAGGGTTGTGTCGGGCTCGTGCAGCAGGTCCGCGGCGAGTGCCAGGCGGCGTTGGCGCAGGTAGGTCATATGTGGTTGCCCGACCAGGGTGCTGAGCGTCGGGCGAGGTGGGCTCGTGGCACGCCGGTCTTCGCCGCGAGCGCGGGCAGGGTCCACGGGTGGGCGGGGTCGTCGTGCAGCAGACGCAGTGCGGGGGTGACCACGGGGTCGCTGTGGGCCCGGTACCAGGCGGGGATCTGAGCGCCGGGGCGGGTGAACCAGGCGCGCAGGGCGGTGATCAACATCAGGAGCCATGGGTGATCATCGCGGCGTCCGAGGGCCGAGTAGCCGTGCCGCTGCTGGACGAGTTCCAGGGCGAGCGAGTCCCAGCGGGGGCGGCAGGTCGGTCGGGTGCGATCCGAGAGTCAACCTGACGCGGTCCTTCGTGCGGTCGACCTGGTCGAGCCGGATCCGGGAGGTCCGGCTCAGAGGCTGGGCGAACACCAGGAGAAGGAGGCCCGCAACGCGGGCCGTGGTGTCGATTCCATCACCTTTCACGAGTCGGCGCACGTGAGCCCATCGCTGGTCCTGCTCGATGATGACCATCGACGCGTCCCTGGGCGGGATCGGGATAAGGACGCGAGGTCGACCTCAACTACGGGGGATCGCGGACGTATCCCGACGGATTGCGCTACGAGCAGAGCGCCCGGGCGACCTACCGCATCCGCCGCGACGATCCGCTCTCCGCGTCCGCGGTCTCCGAATGGACGATCCGGCTGACGCGCGGGGAGGATGGGGACGCGGAGATCGTGACGCGGACCGAGCTGCGCGCCACGGCCGCGGACTTCATCATGGACAGCCGCATCGAGGCACGGGCGAACGGAGAGACAGTGGCCGAGCGCTCATGGCACCGCACCACCCCGAGGACGTCGGTATGAAGGCCGCCAGGACCCCTCGCCGTGCCGTCGCCGCGCCGACCGCACCCGCCAGCCCACCGAGGTGCGCCGCCGCCTTATCGTGGAGGCCGCCGTGCCGCTGATCGCCGAGCGCGGCTACGCGTCGGTGGGAGTGCGTGACGTCGCCGCCGCGGCCGGGGTGTCCGTCGGCACGGTCACGTACCACTTCGGGAGCGTGCAGGAGATCCTCTCCGAGGCGATGGTGCTGCACATCGAGCGGTACTACGCGGCGCTCAGCGAGGCCGCCGCGCAGGCGGCCGGTGCGGCCGAGGCGCTGCGGCTGCTCGTCGACGCGCTGTTCACCGAGGACACCGACCGGCACTGGCGGATGTGGTTCGACTACTGGAACGCGGGCGACCAGGACCCGGACCAGGCCTTCGCCCGCGGCCAGGCCGAGCGCTACGAGGCCTGGCACACCCAGATCCGCGAACTGGCCGAACGAGGCGTCGCCGAAGGGGAGTTCAGCTCCGACGACCTGGACGGCTTCACGGTCCGCTTCGCCGCCCTCGCCGACGGCCTCGCCCTGCAACGGCTGCGGCAGGCACCTCCGCTGAGCACCGAGGACGCGCGCCGCCACCTCAACCGCCTGATCGACACGGAACTCCGACGGCGGTCGTGAGACGGTCGCCGGGCCCCGCACAATGGTGCCCGGCACCGAACAGGAGGACCCTCGCATGTCCCGCAACCCCGAACGGAAATACCGCGTCGTCACCTCGTTCCAGCGGTGGATCGGCAATCCGCTCCTGAAGCGTCTGCCGATCCAGACCCTGCTGGAGACCACGGGACGCAAGTCGGGGCTGCCGCGCCGGACCCCGGTCGGTGGACGGCTGGTGGGGCGGGAGTTCTGGTTCGTCAGCGAGTACGGCGCGCGTTCGCAGTACGTGCGCAACATCCAGGCGGATCCGCGGGTCCGGGTCCGTGTCCGGGGCCGCTGGTACACCGGGACCGCCCATGTGATGCCCGAGGACGACGCCCGCGCGCGGCTGAGGACCCTGCCGTGGTTCAACAGCGCCGCGGTGCGGGCGATGGGCGCCGGTCTGACGACCGTGCGCGTCGATCTCACGGACTGATCCCCGGCGCATCGGGAATTGCGCACCGTACGTTGAATTCGCATTTGCCTTTTCCCGAAAAGTGTGGGCACGCGCTTGTGCGCCATTTCCGTGCCCACACTCCGGGGCGGTTCGTCAAGTGCCATATCGACGAATTTCAAAGGGATCGAACGCGCCCCGAGTGGTGCTGAAAGAATGCTACGGTTGAGCCTCGTCCCGAGTCCGGATCGCGTGCCGTATCGGCACCCTGGCCTCGGATTGCACAGCGAGTGTTCCGTTTCATCAGACTCCGTTCACTCTTTCTTTTCCCCGATCGCGACACCGGCATTTCATGTCTGTGGCGTGGTCGGGGAGCACTGTTTCCTGCGCACTCCCTGGAGTACTTGATTCATGTCTGCTGAGAGCGTGACCGCTGTTGCCCCCGCGGGGCCGGACACATCCGGCTCCTCGTCCGGAGGCCGGCATCTCGGCCTGGCTCTGTTCGTGATCGCCGCGGCCCAGTTGATGGTCGTCCTGGACGCCACGATCACGAATATCGCCCTGCCCGCCATCCAGACCGACCTGGGCGTCTCCGACGCGAACCTCGCCTGGATCGTCAACTCCTACGCGCTGGCCTTCGGCGGCCTGCTCCTGCTCGGCGGGAAGGCGGGTGACCTCTTCGGCCGGCGGAAGATGTTCCAGGTCGGCACAGCCGTCTTCACCCTCGCCTCCCTGCTGGGCGGACTGGCCCCGAACGAGAGCCTGTTGATCGGCGCGCGCGTCCTGCAGGGCGTCGGTGCCGCACTCGCCGCCCCCAGCGCCCTGGCACTCATCACCACGACGTTCCCGGCCGGAAAGTCCCGCAACACCGCGATGGGCGTGTACGCGGCGATGGGCGGCGTCGGCGCCACCGTCGGCCTGCTGCTCGGCGGCACGCTTACCGACCTCCTGGACTGGCGCTGGGTGTTCTTCGTCAACATCCCCATCGGCCTGGCCGTCCTGGCGGGCACCCGCACCCTGGTCGCGGCGCGGCGCCACCCCGGCCGCCTCGACGTCCCCGGCGCGATCACCGGCACGGGCGGCCTGATCGCCCTGGTCTACGGCATCACCCGGGGCGGCGAGCACGGCTGGACCGACGGCGTCACCCTCGTCTCCTTCGCCGCCGCGGCCGTACTCCTGACCGCCTTCCTGTACCTCCAGGCCCGCACCGTCGACCCGATGATGCCGCTGCGCCTCTTCAAGGACCGCACCCGGTCGGGCAGTTACGTCACCATGCTGTTCATCGGCGCGGGCATGTTCGCCACGTTCTACTTCCTGACCCTCTACATGCAGCTGATCCTCGGCTACAGCCCCGTCAGGACCGGCTTCGCCTACCTGCCGTTCAGCTTCGGCATGGCGATGGCCGCGGGCATCAGCTCCAAGCTGGTCACGCATCTCGCGCCGCGCCTGATCGCCGGCCCCGGCCTGCTGGTCGCGGCCGTGGGCATGCTCTGGTTCGCCACCCTGGAGCCGGACTCCTCCTACACCGCGCATCTGATGCCGGCGATGTTCGTGACCGCCCTGGGCCTGGGCATGAGCTTCGTCCCGATGACACTCGGCGCGGTCAGTGGCGTCTCCCACCAGGACACCGGCGTCGCCTCCGCACTGCTCAACACCGCCCAGCAGATCGGCGGCGCGCTCGGCCTCGCCATCCTGTCGACGATCTCCACCTCCGCGGCCGACGACAAGCTGCCCCAGGCGGCCGGCTCCCTCTACCGGGGCCTGGCCACCAACGACTTCGCCCTGGTCGCGAAGGCGGGGGACGCGGTGACCCACGGCTACACGATGGCCTTCGTCGCCGCCGCGGCCATGTTCGTGGCCGGTCTGCTCGTCACCGGGGTCGCCATCAACGCGGGCAGGCAGCAGCACACCGAAGGCGCGGCCCCGGTCCACATGGGCTGACGCCCACCCCCGGCATCACCACGACGGACGGGCAGGGAAGACCGTGCCCGCCCCGCGGTCACGCGGCCGCGGGGCGGGCACGGTCCTCCCGCCGCTGGAGCGCACCATGACGAACCCATCCGCTCAAACGGACCCGCAGGACCCCGAACCCTCCCCGATCATCCGCGCCCTGACCCACGCCTTCGCCCTGCTCGGCAAACGCTGGAACGGCCTGGTCCTCGCCGCTCTCGCCCAGGGCCCCGCCGGATTCGGCGAGGTGCGCGAGCGCGTGCCCGGCATCAGCGACCGCATGCTCGCCGACCGCCTTCACGAACTGGCCGTCGCCGGACTTCTCACCCGAACCGTCCACCACGGACCACCGCTGCGCTCCCAGTACGCCCTCACCCCGCACGGCAACGCCTTCCTCATCCCGCTCGCCGCCCTGGCGGTCTGGGCCGGGGAACATCTGCCGCCGGCACCCCGACCGACCCCGCCACGAGACCCTGGCAGGGCAGCCCTGAGGCCCGTCAGCCGACGTGGTCCGCTATCACGCGGGTGATCTCGCGCGTGATCCGCGCGATGCCGGGGGAACGGACCGGGCAGGGCTTCGGCGTGGACGTGGTCGGCGCCAGGCAGAAGTGCAGATAGTCGTCGTCGCGGTGGAGGGCGGTGCGGTCACGGCCCGGCTGGGTGCAGTACGACGGATGGTCGTGCTCGTACGCGGTGCACGGCAGGTACTGCGCCCACGTGTAGCGGGCCGTCGCCGGGCTCACCGTCCTCCCGGCGTCGGCGACCAGGTCGTGGGAGGCCGCGGCCCGTGCCGCGTAGAGCGCGTTCACGGTCCGGATCCGCTCGGGGGTGATCGGGTCCGGACCCTGCGACACCCAGATGATCCGGGGCCGTCGCGCGCCGCCCGCGTCCGCGATCTGCTCGGTCAGCCGCCGCATGTCCGCCGCGTACCGCTTGAAGTAGGTGGCCGGTTCCTTGTCGTACGTGATGCCGTCCATGCAGGGCGTGTAGCCCCAGGAGTTGCCCCAGAACTGGAGCACGACGAAGTCCGGACGCAGTGAGCGCACCAGCGCGGCGGCCTTGTCCGCGGGCGGTACGAGGGATCGCTCCCCGGTCCCCTCCAGATAGTCGCAGAGGGTGGTGCCGGAGTAGGGGGCGCTCGTGTACCGGGCGTTCACCTGCTCCCGGAGCGACTGTCCGAGCACCTTCTGGCTCTCCATGGCGAGCGAGTCCCCGAGGTAGACAACCGTGGGCGCCTTCGCCGCTGCGTCAGCGGTCGTGGGAGTCGTGGCAGCCCTGGGTGAGGCGGCGGGGCGCTGGCGGGTGGTCGTGGTCGGTGACGCAGCGGCCGTGGGCAGCGCGGGATCCGGCGGCGACTGCTCGGGCCCCGACGCGGGATCCCCGCACGCGCCGAGCAGCAGCCCGGCCAACAGCACCCCCACGATCCACGGCCTTCGCATGAAGCAACTCCCGCCCCGCCCGCCGAAAGGGGTCCCCAGGCAAGCACAGCGGGGCACAAGGGGGAAGACGTACGTCGGTCACGGCGGCGTCGGGCGTCAGGCCGGGGGACGGTGGCGGATGCGGGCCGCCAGCAGCGCCACGTCGTCCTCCGCGTGCCGGGCGTCGAGCCCTACGAGGACCCTGTCGAGGGCCGCTTCGACACCGGTCCCGGGAGGCAGCCGCAGCCCGGCCAGCCGGGCGAGCGAGGCGTCGATGTCCTCGCCGCGCCGCTCCACCAGACCGTCGGTGAACATCATCAGGGTGTCCTCGGGAGCGAGCGCGCGCATGACCGCCTCGTAGCCGCCCACGCCGGTGCCCAGCGGCGGGCCGACCGTCAGCTGCAGGAGTTCCCCGGTGCCGTCCCCGGCGAACACGACCGGCGGCAGATGCCCGGCGCTGGCCAGCGTGGCCGTACCCCGGGCCGGGTCGACCTGGACGAGCAGAGCGGTCGCCGGACGCCGGGCGCTGTCCTCGGACACGGCCGCGTCCAGGCGGCGCAGCACGCGGTGCGGCGGCAGATCCGTCGAGGCGACGTAGCGCAGCATCGAGCGGTACGCGTTCATGTCCACCGCGGCGTCCAGCCCGTGCCCCATGACGTCGCCCACCACCAGCAGGGTGCGCCCGAAGTGCAGCCGGACGGTCTCGAACCAGTCCCCGCCCACCAGGACGCTGCTGCCGGACGGGAGATAGCGGGTGGCGAGGTCGAGGTTGGGATGCGGGCGGCCCGGTTCGGACAGCAGCGCCCGCTGCAGGGAGAGCACGGTGTCGCGTACGGCGTCGTGCTGCCGTGAGTGGCCGAGGTGGACGGCCGCGAGCCGTGCCGCGTAGTGCATGACGGCGGTACCCCGGTCGCTGAAGCCCCGCCCCTGCCGCACGGCCAGCAGCACTCCGTACAGGTGGCCGTGGGCCAGCAGCGGCACCGTCATGACCTCCCGGGGGACCGTGCCGGACAGGTCGAGCGACGCCGTGATCGGCAGCCCCTCGTCGAGCGCCTGGACGGACAGCGGGCGGGCGCCCTGCGCGGTCCAAGGGGTGAGCAACTCGGTCCGGCCGGCCGTGGCGACCCGGGTCAGGTTCGGCTCGTGCGCGTGCTGTGCGGCCGGGACGTCCGTGGGCAGCAGATCCACCGCGGCGGCGTCGCAGACCTCCCGGCACACGAACTCCGCGAGCTCCTCGCAGGTGATCCGCTCGTCCAGGGTGGTGCCGATCGCCTCGACGGCGTCCTCACTCATGGCGAACGACGCCCCTGCCCCCGTAGCGTCGGCACCGCCTCGGATCGTCATGCCACCTCCACCGTCGCACACACGTCTGGTTCCATCCACGCACGCGCGTCGCGGGCGCGCATGCTCAGGTGCGCGCCGGAAAGTCGTTCACGAGCACGGCCGCCCCGTCGAAACGGCCGGCCTTGAGGTCCCGCAGGGCCCGCTGTGCCTCGGACAACGGGTAGGCGTGCGTCGTGGCGCGTACACCGTGGCGGGCCGCCAGCGCCAGGAAGTCCCGCCCGTCCCGGCGGGTGTTGGAGGTGACGCTGCGCAGCTCCTTCTCGTAGAACAGGTCGCTCTCGTAGCGCAGCGGCGGGGTGTCGCTCAGATGGATCCCGGCGACCGACAGGATCCCGCCCCGGTCGAGGGCCCGCAACGCGACCGGGACCAGGTCGCCGACCGGAGCGAACAGGATCGCGCTGTCCAGCGGCTCGGGCGGCTCGTCGTACGCGCCCCGGGCGGACGCGGCCCCGAGGTCCAGCGCGAGCCGCCGCGCGGCCGGGTCACGCGTCAGTACGTGCACGGTGGCGCCCTGTGCGAGGGCCAGCTGCGCGCACAGATGGGCGCTGCCGCCGAACCCGTACAGACCGAGCCGTCCGGCGTCCGGCAGCGCGGCCCGCAGCAGCGCGCGGTAGCCGATGATGCCCGCGCACAGCAGCGGCGCCAGCGCGACGTCGTCCACCTCGCCGGGCAGCCGGTAGGCGAAGGCCGCCGGGACGGTCGTGTACTCCGCGTAGCCGCCGTCGGCGTCCCAGCCCGTGTACTCGGAGGCCGGGCAGAGGTTCTCGGACCCGCGCACGCAGTACCCGCACGTGCCGTCCGTACGGCGCAGCCAGGCGACGCCCACCCGGTCGCCGACCGCGTGGTCGAGCACGTCCCCGCCCGTCGCCGCGACCACGCCGACGACCTCGTGGCCGGGCGTCACCCGGGCCCGGCGCACCGGCAGGTCTCCCTCGGTGACGTGCAGGTCGGTGCGGCACACCCCGCACGCGCGCACATGAACGAGAAGCTCGTCGGCCGCCGGCACCGGGATCGGCCGCTCGACGAAACGCAGCGGTTCCCCCTCGACCGGCCCGGGCCTGGCCACTTCCCACGCGTGCATCATCCCGTGTCCCCGTCCGTCGACGACCACCGAGCCCTCTCTCCAGTGTCGTCCAGGGCGCCCCGCTCGGCGCGCGGCCCGGGCGGAGGCTGGCTAGCGTGAAACGGGAACGAACCGTAACGAACCGGGAAGAGTGGAACGCCATGGCCGTACAGCCCGAGGGAACGCCCTGCTGGGCGGACGCGATGTTCAGCGATGTCGAGGGAGCGAAGAGTTTCTACGGTGACGTGCTCGGCTGGACGTTCGGCGAGTCCTCCTCGGAGTACGGCAACTACACCCAGGCCTACGCGGACGGCAAGGCGGTGGCCGCCGTCGTCCCGCCGATGCCCGGCCAGGAGGGCCAGTCCGCCTGGTGTCTGTACCTCGCGTCGCCCGACGCCGCCGCCACCGCCCAGAAGATCCGGGCCGACGGCGGCGAGGTGCTGATGGAGCCGATGCAGGTCGGCGACTTCGGCACGATGGTGATCGCCCGGGACCCGAGCGGGGTCGTCTTCGGCGTCTGGCAGCCCGGCCGGCACGAGGGCTTCGAGGCCCGGGGCGTGCCCGGCGCGTACTGCTGGGCCGAGGTCTTCACTCGCGAGCCCGAGAAGTCGGACACCTTCTTCTCGGCCGTCTTCGGGTACCGCATGAAGCAGCTGGACGACGACGCCGTCGACTTCAGGCTGTACGACCTCGGCAAGGATCCGGTCCTCGGCCGGATGCGGATGACGGACGACTTCCCGCCCGAGGTCCCGCCGTACTTCAACGTGTACTTCACCGTCGAGGACTGCGACGCCGCGGTCGCGAAGGCCACCGAACGGGGCGCGATTCTCCGCTTCGGGCCGATGAGCAGCCCGTTCGGCCGCTTCGCCGCGCTGAGCGACCCACAGGGCGCGGCGTTCTCCGTGATCGACGTCAAGACCACCGAGGGCGCGATGCCCAAGGCGACCGACGTGTCCTGAACGGACCACGGATCGCCCACGGACCGGCCCCCCGGAGAATGGCGGAATTCCTCCGGGGCGGACCGGGCCTTTTGCCTCCCGGGCAACCATGCGCATGCGGTACTCGTCCCCTCCTGTGGTTGCGGCACGTTCGAACGGCCGAACCCCCCACAAGGATTGCGAGCGAAAGAGACCTCATGCTCCGCATTCACTTCACTTCGGACGACCTGCAGAACATTCGAGTGGCCCGGCAGCCTGATCCCCTGTGGGAACTGATGTGCAGTGTCTGCCGTCTGGAAACCGGCCAGGGACCGCTGGAATTCGGACATTGGCGTCGCTCGGCTCGGCAACGATTCTCCGGCGACTCGAACCTGGTCCGCGCGCTGCGCCCACTGCGCGCCCTGATCCCCGCCACCGGCTATATCCCGGACTTCCTCACCCCACCGGTCACCGGCGGCGGTCTTTCCGCCGGACTCGACCAACTGCTGCGCACACCGCGTGGGCAACTGGTGCGCGAACTGTCGCGGCTGGCCGAGTCGCGCCCGGTCCCGAACTGGGCCGCCTCGCTGGGCAGACCGGGCAGCGACGCGCTCAAGGTGCTGGCGAACTCCCTGGGGATCTACTTCCGCGGTCTCCTGGAACCGCACTGGCCGCACATCCGCACGGCGGTGGGAAACGATGTCGGGGTGCGCGCCCGAGCCCTCCTCGACGGCGGCACCCAGGCACTGCTGGAGAGCCTGCGCCCGGTCGCGCGCTGGAGTGCCCCGGTGCTCGAAGTGGACTATCCCGTCCAGCGCGACCTGTATCTGGAGGGCCGCGGACTTCTCCTGGTGCCCTCCTACTTCTGCTGGCGCAGACCGACCGCGCTGGCGGACCCCGGTCTGGATCCCGTGCTCGTGTACCCGGTGGCGAAGACACCGCTCGCCGTCGCGGACGGGACGGACGGCGGGGTCGAGCGACTGCTCGGCCGCACCAGGGCCGCCGTACTGACCGAGGTCGCCGGACAGAGTGCCCGCACCACCTCCGAGGTGGCCGAGGCCGTGGGGATCGCGCTGCCCAGCGCCAGCTACCAGATCGGGGTGCTGCGCGACGGGGGACTGGTCGCCAGCCTCCGTGACGGCAAGTACGTCCTGCACACGGCGACACTGCTGGGTCTGCGGCTGCTCGGCACCAGCCCCCGGATGCGGGAGAGCGCGCTGCGGCCCGTGCGGGGAGCCGCCGCCGGGCCGTGGCATGATCGGGGACATGCTTGAACGTGTGGTGGCCGCCTGTGACGGGGCTTCGAAGGGAAACCCGGGACCGGCCGGATGGGCGTGGGTCGTGGCCGACGGCGCGGAGACGCCGACCCGCTGGGAGGCGGGAGCGCTGGGCACGGCGACGAACAACGTCGCCGAACTCACCGCGCTGGAGCGCCTGTTGACGGCGATCGCGCCGGACGTCCCGCTGGAGATCCGGATGGACTCCCAGTACGCGATGAAGGCCGTCACGACCTGGCTGCCCGGCTGGAAGCGCAAGGGCTGGAAGACGGCCTCCGGAAAGCCGGTCGCCAACCAGGAACTGGTCGCGCGCATCGACGAACTCCTCGACGGCCGCACCGTGGAGTTCCGTTACGTCCCCGCCCACCAGGTCGACGGCGACCGGCTGAACGACTTCGCCGACCGCGCCGCGAGCCAGGCCGCCATCGCCCAGCAGCCCGCCGGCAGCGACCTCGGCTCCCCTGAGCCCCCGCCGTCCCCCGACACCCCGGCCCCCTCAGGCGCCGGCCGCCGCCGCACCACGGCCACCACCTCCGCCAAGACCCCCCGACAGGGCACGTCGGCCCGTACGATCAAGGCCAAGTTCCCGGGCCGCTGCCTCTGCGGCCGCTCGTACGCGGCGGGCGAGCCCATCGCCAAGAACGGCCAGGGCTGGGGGCACCCCGAGTGCCGTACGGCCGAGCCCAGCAACGCCTAGTACTCACCCCGCCGCGGTCTCCTTCGGGGGCTGTCCGCCGAACACTCGGCGGACAGCCCCCGAAGTGCGTGGCGGACAGTGGTGCGAAGACGGGGCGCGTCGGGGAGGATGTGGGATCTTCGGCACCGGCCGGGGGCGGGGGGCCTTGCAGGGGGTTGCGTGGAGGCGTTCGAGGCGCTGGAGGCGGGGGACCCTCGCCAGGTGGGGCGCTACCGGATCGTGGCGCGGCTCGGTGCGGGCGGGATGGGGCGCGTCTACCTGGGGCGTTCGCCAGGAGGGCGGGCGGTCGCGGTCAAGGTGGTGCGCCCGGAACTGGCGGACGACGGTGACTTCCGGCGCCGGTTCGCCCGGGAGGTCGCCGCGGCCCGACGGGTGAACGGCGTGTTCACCGCGGGTGTGGTCGACGCCGATCCGGACGGGTCGCCCGCGTGGCTGGCGACCGCGTACGTGCCCGGGGTCCCGTTGGGCGATGTCGTGGCGGCGCACGGGCCCTGGCCCGAGGGCCCGGTGCTGGCGCTCGGCGCGGGCCTTGCCGAGGCCCTGGAGGCGATCCACGCGGCCGAGGTGGTCCACCGGGACCTCAAGCCGTCGAACATCCTGCTCGCCCCGGACGGACCGAGGGTGATCGACTTCGGGATCTCGGTGACCGGGGAGGCCAGCGCGCTGACCCGCACCGGCGTGGTGGTGGGCACGCCGGGGTTCATGTCTCCCGAGCAGCTGACCGGCAAGCCGGTCGGGCCGGCCAGCGATGTCTTCTCCCTGGGCGCGGTCCTGGCCTACACCGCCACCGGGGCCGGGCCGTTCGGGACCGGTTCGGCGCACGCCCTGAGCTTCCGTGTCGTCTACGAGGAACCCGACCTTCGCCGACTCCCGCCCGACGTACGGGACTTGGTGGCGGAGTGCCTCGTCAAGGAGCCCGGCGGACGGCCCACCGTGCCCACGTTGCTGGACCGGCTGGCCCGAGCGACCGGCGGCGCACCGGCCGTCAACTCCGCCCCGTCGCACCCTGGTTGGCTGCCCGAGCCGGTGGCCGCCGCCGTGCACACCCGTACCGCCACGCAGCCCTCGCCCGAACCGTCGGCGTGGGTGGCGCCGCCCCGGACGGAGGAGTGGCCCGACGGTGACCGGCCGCCGTCCGTCGATGCCGCCGGTGGGCCGGCGGGGCCGTCGCGCCGACGGGCCCTGCTCGGCATGGGCGCCGGTGTCGCGGGTCTTGGGTTCGGCGGCTGGAGCATCTACGACAACAGGTCCTCCGCCACCCGAAGGCGCGAGGCCGGGCCCGGCGAGCAGCGCTGGCGGTTCCAGGTCGGCGGCCTGGTGTACGCGTCGCCGGCCGTGGTGGACGGTCTGGTGTACATCAGCAGCAGCCGGAACCTGTGCGCGGTGGACGCCTCCACCGGCGAACAGCGCTGGAAGCGCCCCAGAACCGGTGTCGGGTATGCGTCACCGGTCGCCGTCCGGGGGACCGTCCTGCTCAGCAGCGTCGACGAGAACCTGTACGCATTGGACGGCGCCACCGGCAAGGAACAGTGGAAGTTCCACCTCGGCAGCGTCGGTTCCCAGTCGCCCACCGAGGTCGGCGGGATCGTCTATGCCGGCGGTGAGAACGGCAACCTGCATGCCGTGGACATCGCCGACGGCAGCGAAAAGTGGCACTTCTTCGCCGGCGGCGGGGTGTCCTCGTCTCCGACCGTGGCAGAGGCGGTGGTCTACTTCGGCAGTTTCCACAGCCTGTTCGCGGTGGACGCGGCCACCGGTGAGCAGCGGTGGAAGGCCACCACCGACGCCAGCGTGTTCACGCGGCCCGCCGTGGTCGACGGAGTGGTCTACGCCGGCTCTGAGGGCGGCAGCCTCCTCGCGGTGGACGCGGTGACGGGCGAGCAACGATGGAAGACAGCGGTCGGAGGTGTCGTGTCCTCGTCGCTGACCGTGTCCGACGGGGTGGTCTACGCCGGCAGTGCCGACGGCAACCTGTACGCGGTGGAGGCCGCCACCGGCAAGCCACGATGGAAGTTTCCCATCGGCAAACGCACGCTCTCCTCGCCGACCGTCTCCGACGGGGTGGTGTACGTCGGCGGTGGCGACCGCCACCTGTACGCGGTGAACGGCCCGACCGGCAAACAGCGGTGGAAGTTCGCCACCGGCGGGGCCGTGTACTCCACGCCCGCCGTGTCCGACGGCGTGGTGTACGTCGGCAGCGAGGACGGCTATCTGCACGCGGTGACACGGTAGCGACGGATTCGGGTGGGAGATGGGGGACGGGGGATAGGGGCTGAAGGACGAGGGATGGGGGATGGGGGCGAAATGGGGCACGAAGAACTACTGACCGCGGACGTCGAGGCCCGCGTGCTGGCCGAAGCCGACCGATGGCTGCGGGCGGGGCTGAGCACCGAGCCCTGCGACCGGCCGAGGGCCGAGGCCTCGGTCACCGCCGTGTACCGCGCCCATGGTCTGCCGGTCCCGCGGACCGTCGTATGGATGGACTCCCCGCTGGGCGGCGCACCGGCGTCCTGGGCACTGCGCCACGGTCGCGAGGACCGGCTCGACGGGACGCTGTTCACCGACCTCGCCGCCGGTCCGCCGCTGCGGCTCTCGCCGGAGTTCGCGCGGCGGGCCGAGGAACGGATGCGCGGGCAACTCCCGGCGGCGGGTGCCGGCCGGCTGCCGGCCGGTCGGGCGAGAAGGCCGTTGACCGGCACCTTCTGGGACACCTCCGAAGCGAGGACACGACTGGTACGGGCCCTGGGCGAGCCCCTGTACGACACGCTCGGCCTGCACTGGGAACGCGGCGAGTCCGGCGCCTACGAACTGGAGGAGGAGATGAGCCGTGTCCTCTCCCGGTCGACGGACCCCGCGCCGGGGCGCTTCGGCGGGCTGGTGCGGCGCCGCCTTCAGGACAGGCTCCGCGGTCCGGTGCCGGAGCACATCGTTCGGCCCGTCCGTGTCATGGACGTCATCACCCCGCCACCGCCGCCGAGCCGGGAGGAGATCTACTTCCGGCAGGAGTTCGGCGGCAGGCTGGACAGCTGGTCCGCCGCAGGGGAGTTGATCCACTGGCGCTGCATGCTCGCCGCCGCCGGGCTGCCCGGCTCGCCCGCTCTGGAAGCCCTGCAGGAGGCCTTGTACCAGGTGGGCGCCTGGTGGCCGCTGGAGGACGCCGTCGTCCTCACCGAGCGCCCCGTCGTCCTGCTGCATCAGGACGGGACGGACACCACCGCGCCGCACGTACGGATCGGGTATGCGGACGGCTGGCAGGTGGAGGACGTCTAGACGAGCGGCGTGGGGCCCCGCTCTCCCCTCCCGGTGAGGAGCGGCGACCGGGGCTGGACCTGTGAACGCGCGGTCAGGCGGTGTCGAAGGTGTAGAACGCGGTGTGATCCAGCAGGTCCGCCGGTTTCACGTCGTTCCACGGCTTCATGGTCTCGTCGAGGTCCACGACGTCGGGGGTGCCGGAGAGCGGCAGATAGCCGGAGGCGGGGTGGCGGCGCTGCCAGTCGGCCCAGAGCTTGTCTATGTAGGCGTGGTGCAGCCAGAAGACGGGGTCGTTGGGGGAGACACCGGTGGCCATCTGGCCGCCGACCCAGACGTGCACCCGGTTGTGGAGGTTGACGCCGCGCCACCCTTCGAGGTGATTGCGGAAACCGTCCGAGGAACTGTTCCAGGGCGCCATGTCGTACGTCGCCATGCCGAGCACGGAGTCCACCTCGGCGCGGGTCGGCAGCTCACGGGTACCGCTGCCGAGCGAGCGCCGCAGATACGTACGGCCGTCGACGCGCACGCTGATCGGCCAGTTGCCCGCGGAGGCCGCGAAGGGGCCGTCCATCACCCGCCCGTCCAGGCTGCGCCCGGTGCCGCCGAGGAAGTCGGGGGCCCACAGGGTGGAACGGGGCGACCGGTCGGTGCTCCAGTCCCAGTACGGGAGGGCGACGGAGGCGTCCACGGACTGCAGTGCCCGCTCGAACTCCAGCAGGAATCTGCGGTGCCAGGGCAGGAAGGAGGGCGAACGGTGGCCCGTCCGTTCGCCGTTGTCCGTGTCGCCGAGGATGAACGCGTTGTGCGTGGTGACGAAGGCGTCGTACCGGCCACTGCGCTTCAGCTGGAGGAGTGCGTCGGTGAAACGCCGCTTCTCGTCGGCGGTCAGGTTCGCCTGGTTCTTGCGTACGGTCATGTGCGGGACTCCACGGTGTGCTGACGGGGCTGGGTCACTGCTGAGGCATGGGCATGCCGAGGGGGACGAGCGGTGCCCCCTGGAGTTCCACGACCGCGGCGCGGGCGGCGGCGCGCGGGGTGGGCACCGGGTCGTAGTGGCTGACGACGCTGATCCAGCTGCCGTCGGCGTTCTGCATCACGTGCAGCTCGACCCCGTCGACGAACACGGCGTACCCGGCGCCGTGTTCGTGATGGTGACCACCGCCGGCGGCGCGGCCCGTGATGCGACGACCCCGGTACACCTCGTCGAAGGCCTCGGGCCCGCCGTGGTGTCCGGTGTCCGCGGCCCTGGCCACGGCGACGGTCTGGGTGCCGGCCGCGGCGGCGAGGGCGGCCGCGGCCCCGAGGGCACGGCGACGGGTGAGTTCCGGCATGCGGAGACCTCCTGCGATCAAGCTCGGTCGATGACCCGATATGCCTATCGGTTCGTCGGAGAGCGGGAGAAATCGCCGGATGTCGGTTGGCCGCGATCAGGACAATTAAGTAAATGTCGTGCAAGTTTGAACGAAGATGATCTTGCTGTGCGGGTGTCTGCGATCGACCGGAAGGTGGAATTCCTCCGGTCGGCCGACGTTCCGCCGATGATCTTCCCGGGGCGGCCGGTGGCGGGTGGCGCGGCTCACGCCCCCAAGCTGGCGCGAACCACGGGGGTCGCACCGGTCTGCCGCTCTACGTGGTCAATTGGGCCGATCCCGGGTCCGCGCGCGCCGTCCGCGACCACTCGCCGTGCGGGAGCGTGCACCTGCAGCCGCGCGAACGGCGCTGCTGTCGGTGCAGAGCGCCGCCCGAAAGTAGGGCGCCCATTGGGTGAATAGCAATTCACCGGCTATGGTGAATTGCTATTCACCCCTCTTCTTCGCGCCGACTTCTGGAGAGTTCATGGTGGCACTGCGTGACCGACTGACGGTCCCGGTCCTCGCGCTCGGCGGGAGCCTCATGGCCGTCATGCAGGTGGTGGTGGTGCCGCTGCTGCCCGACCTGCCGCGGCTGACGGGCGCGTCGGCGGCCGCCGTGTCCTGGATGGTGACGGCGACGCTGCTGACCGGAGCGGTGCTCAACCCCGTACTCGGCCGCGCCGGCGACATGTACGGCAAGAAGAAGGTGCTGCTGATCGCCCTGGGGATGATGACGGTCGGCTCGCTCATGTGCGCCCTCACGTCCGACATCCGCATACTCATCGCGGCTAGAGCCCTGCAAGGGGCCGCGGCCGCCGTCGTACCGTTGTCGATCAGCCTCCTGCGGGACGAACTGCCGCCCGAGCGCACGGGTTCCGCGGTGGCGCTGATGAGCTCCACCGTCGGGATCGGCGCCGCCCTCGGCCTCCCGATCGCGGCGATGGTGGTTCAGTACGCCAGCTGGCACGTCATGTTCTGGGGGACGACCGCGGTCGGCGCCCTCGGGACGGCGCTGGCCTGGTGGGCGGTGCGCGAGTCGCCCGTCCGCGAGCCGGGCCGCTTCGACATGACCGGCGCGCTGGGCCTGGCCCTGGGGCTCTCCTGTCTGCTGCTGGGGGTGTCGCAGGGCGGCCAGTGGGGCTGGAGCAGTCCCCGGATCCTCGGCCTGTTCGTCGGGAGCGTCTGCGTCCTCGGCCTGTGGTGGGCGCAGCAACTGCGCGCCGCGCGCCCTCTGGTCGACCTGAAACTGGCGACCAGCCCCCGCGTCGCCCTGCCCCATGTCGCGGCGCTTCTGACCGGCTTCGCCTTCTACGCCAACTCCCTGGTGACGGCGCAGCTGGTGCAGGCGCCCAAGGCGACCGGCTACGGCCTCGAGCTGTCCATCGTGGCGACGGGTCTGGTCCTGCTGCCCGGCGGGGTGATCATGCTGCTGCTCTCGCCGGTCTCGGCACGTATCTCGGCGGCCCGCGGCGCCCGGGTGACGCTGGCGCTGGGCACCCTGGTCATCGCCGCCGGCTATGGCATACGCATCATCAACAGCCACAGCCTGCTGGTGATCCTGCTGGGTTCCGCGGTCTGTGCGATGGGAACGGCGTTCTCCTACTCGGCGCTGCCCACCCTCATCCTGCGCGCGGTGCCCGCGGGGCAGACCGCGTCCGCGAACGGCGTCAACGTGCTGATGCGCACCGTCGGCCAGGCCGTGAGCAGTGCCGCCGTCGCCGCCATCCTGGTCCACCACACCAGCCTCGTCGGCGGCGCCCCGATCCCCACGCTGCACGGCTATCTGCTGGCCTTCGCCATGGCGGGTACGGTCGCACTGGTGGCCTGTGCCGCCGCCCTCGTCATACCCGCCGACCCCACCCTCCGTGACACCCGACGGGCCTCCGGCAGTTCGGACGCACCTCGGGACGAGGCATTCGAAGGAGCCTGAGCACCGTGTCCACTCCGCCCCCCGGCCTCAGCGCGAGCCCGATCGCCCCACCGCGCCGCGACGCCGAGGCCACGAAGGCGGCCATCCTGCGCGCGGCCCGTCATCTGATGGCCCGGCACGCCCACGCGGACATCACGCTCAAGGCGATCGCCGACCGCGCGGGGGTGAGCGCTCCGCTGATCCTCAAGTACTTCGGGAACAAGGACGCGCTCTTCGGGCGCGTGATGTCCTTCGAGACGGATGCCGCCGCCCTCTTGGACGCGCCCCTGGACCAACTGGGCCCCCACATGGTCCGCCAGGTGCTCGTCGGCCAAACCGAGCGCGGAGCCGACCCCGTCTTGCGGATCATCTTCGCCCCGCGCCAGGGCGACCAGGGCGACGTCATGCGCGCCAACTTCCGCACCCAGGTCAGCGACCGCCTCGCCCTGCGGCTGAGCGGCCCCGACGCGGACCTGCGCGCCGAACTCGCCGTCGGCACACTGCTCGGGCTCGGCGCGATGTACGGCATCGCGCGCGGCACCCGGCTGCGCGCGACCGCGATCGAGGACATCGTCGACCGGTACGGCCCCACGGTCCAGGCACTCCTGACGCCGTGAGGCGAAGGACGCCGCCGGACCGGAACAGCCGCCCCCCTCTCAGTTCACGCCGTCCGGGCGGAACTGGACGCTGATCCGCGGCCCCGCCGCCCGCGCCGTCTTGGGAATGGCGTGCTCCCAGGTGCGCTGGCAGGAGCCGCCCATCACGATCAGGTCGCCGTGTCCGAGTGGGCGCCGTACGGTCTCCCCGCCGCGGCGCGGGCGCAGCAATAGGTCGCGCGGAGCGCCCACGGAGAGGATCGCGACCATGGTGTCCTCCCGTGCGCCCCGCCCGATCCGGTCCCCGTGCCAGGCCACGCTGTCGCGGCCGTCCCGGTAGTAGCACAGGCCCGCGGTGGTGAACGGTTCGCCCAGCTCACGGGCGTAGTGCGCGGACAGCGCCTGCCGCGCCTCGTCGAGGATCGGGTGCGGCAGCGCGTCGCTCGCCCGGTAGTACGCGAGCAGCCTCGGTACGTCCACGACGTGCTCGTACATCTGCCGCCGCTCCGCCCGCCACGGCACCTCGTCGACGAGCCGTGCGAACAGGGCGTCGGCGCCGCTGAGCCATCCGGGCAACAGGTCGATCCAGGCCCCGTCGCCCAGGACCGTCCGGCGCATCGCGTTCAACTGACTGAGGTGGAGCTCGTCGGTCTGGTCGAACAGCGAGCCTTGGAGGTGCGTGGACATGCCTCCAGCGTACTCCGTATTCGAATATACGTTCCATTGATGTCTCAGGGTCTGGCGTCGGCCTCCGTGAGGACCGCGTGGATGACGTGCTCGGCGTTGGCGGCGATCACCGGATTGGTGACGCGGTAGTGCGGGAGCTGGATGAGCGCCATGGACAGGGCCCAGCCGCGCCCCCGCGCCCAGGCGGCGTCGTCGGCGCCCGCCGCCCGCCGGAAGGTGTCCCGCGCCTCGGCGGGGAGCAGGTTCCAGGCCGGGATGAGGTCGCAGGCCGGGTCGCCGACGCCGACGGTGCCGAAGTCCAGCACGGCGTCGAGCCGGTCCCCGCGGGTGAGCAGGTTGCCGGGCATCAGGTCGGAGTGGGCCCAGGTGGGCGGACCGGTCCACGCGGGCGCGGCGAGCGCCGCCTCCCAGGCGGCGGTGGCGGCGGTGGTGTCGATCGTGCCGCGCAGCTCGTCGAGCGCGGCGCGGGTCATGGCATCGGCGGTGGACAGGGGCACACCCCGGTAGGCGGTCGGCCCGTCGGGCAGCCGGACCCGGCGCAGCGCGGCCACGAAGGCGCCGAGGTCGGCGGCCAGGGGCAGCGGATCGCTGAGGCGGCCGGCGCGCGGGGGTTCGCCGTCGAGCCAGCGCTGCACCATCCAGGGCCACGGGTAGCCCTCGCCGGGTGTGCCGGTGGCGAGGATCTCGGGGACGGCGGCCGGGAGCAGCGGGGCGAGCCGCGGCACCCAGTGCGCTTCCCTGGCCACGTCCTCGGCGCCCCCCTCGATCCGGGGGAGGCGTACGGCCAGGTCGTCGCCGAGCCGGTACAGGGCGTTGACGGTACCCGCCGACGGGAAGCGCTTCAGGGGCAGCTCGGCCCACGGTGGGAACTGCGCGGCCAGCAGCCGTCGCACGAGCGAGGCGTCGATCGGGAACTCGCCGGGACGCATCGGGCCCTCGGGGATCGTTTGCGCTTCTGGATCTCTGTCTGACACGCGGCCCAACTATGCCTGGGGTGAAGGAGGTTCGCGCTTCTTTTTCGCGACAGGCAACCTGGCGCACGCCGTCGCCGTCTTGATCGACAACGGATGGGCGGCGCGACAACCGCGAAACGGCAGGGATTTTCGAGTGGAAATCCAGCACACTATACGCTCCGTGTATACAACGCGTGTATATACGGCGTGTATACGAGGGGTGCGGAGTCGAGTCGTGGGGTGCCGCCGGTCCGCGAAAGTCAGCCGATCGAAAGGGATCCATGTACGGCAAGGCCTTCGCCCCCGAGTACCAGGGCGCTTTGACCACCCTGTCCGTGAACTCCTCGCTGACCGATGTCCTGGCGGCGGGTACCGAGCAGCTGCGCGCCGCCGAGCGCGTGGGCGCCCGTGCCGAGGCGGCCCGGTCGGGCCTGGCGGTCGCCGAG